>NZ_JBQFXC010000003.1:0-392507 GCF_056540645.1 Ruegeria sp. AM5
CCATCAAACGGCCCTGCATGTCAACCAGACAAACCAATACCGTATCAATCTCGCCAGACGAAACCTCAGCCTTCAAATGCTCAAATGTCAGCATGCAATACCTCTGTGATATGCGAGAATTTTCGACGAAAATTCTTTGTCCCTGTAACGACCGGCCCGCGAAAGAACGGGCCGGTCCAGTGTTTTATCCGTAACGATAGGGCCGCCCGGCCTTGAGCATTTCAGCGTTGTAGCGCTTGAAGATATCCACGACCTTTGCCTTGGTCTCGGATTCCGCAGCAATTTCATCCCAGAATTTCACCGCAGCTTCTTCCACCGTCGCCCATTCTTCGTCCGGGATCGTCGTCAATTGCATCTTGGTGCCGTTAACCCGCAGGTTGGCCTCGCCGCCCCAATACCACCATTGGCGATAATAATGCGACTGATCGCAGCATACTTTGAACAGCGTCTGCAGATCTTCCGGCAGCTCGCTCCAGCGATCCATATTGGCAAAGAAGTGGCCGGCCCAGGCCCCCGAAATATTGTTGGTTAGGAAGTAGTTAGTCACATCCGCCCAACCCACGGTGTAGTCTTCGGTGATGCCCGACCAGGCAATACCGTCCAACTCGCCGGTTTGGACGGCGACCTCGATATCCTCCCAAGGCAGGGTCACAGGAACCACGCCGAACTGTGACAGGAACCGGCCCGCTGTCGGGAAGGTAAAGATGCGCTTGCCCTTCATGTCCTCCAGTGAGTTGATCGGGTCCTTGGTGGCAAAATGGCACGGATCCCATGCGCCGGCGCTGATGTGTTTGACGCCGACCTTGGAATATTCCTCATCCCAGATCTCGTTCAGGCCCCACTGGTTGAACAGCACCGGCACGTCCAGCGAATAGCGCGAAGCGAACGGGAAGTAGCCGCCGAAAACAGTGACTTCGGTGGGCGAGGCCATCGAGTCATCATCCGATTGAACCGCGTCGATGGTTCCCTTCTGCATAGCGCGGAACAGCTCTCCGGTCGGGACCAGTTGATCGGCGTAGAATAGCTCGATCTGCATACGGTCACCGGCGATCTGGTTGAACATCTTAATAGCCGGGTCGATCACATGCTCGGCCAGTGCAGGACCGGCATATGTCTGCATCCGCCATGTGATCGTGCTTTGCGCCAGTGCAGGCGTTGCCAAAGGTGCCGCCGCAACCCCTACCCCCGCAGTTTTCAGAAACTTACGTCTTGTCGTCATGTCAATTTCCTCTCCGTTTAAGTTTGGGTGCCCGTGTGTCGGGCCTTCTGGTTAATTTCCGTAAACATACCCGGGCAGCCACAAGGCGATCTCGGGGAATATCATGATTATTGCGAGCGCCAGGATCATCACCCCGACAAAGGGCACGATTGAGCGGTAGATGTCGCGCAGGCTGATTTCTGGCGGAGCCATTGCGCGCATCAGGAACAGGTTGTAGCCGAAAGGCGGCGTCATATACGCGATCTGGGTGGTGATGGTGTAAAGTACACCGTACCAGATCAGATCGAAGCCAAGCGCCCCCACGAGCGGCACATAGAGTGGCGCCACGATGACGAGCATTGCGGTATCGTCCAGGAACGTGCCCATGATGATAAAGCTGAGCTGCATCAGGATCAGGATCAGCCACGGTGACAGCCCCAACTGCTCGGTGAACAGGTTCTCGATGGCCTTGACCGCGCCCAGCCCGTCAAACACCGCGCCGAAGCCCAGCGCCGCAAGGATGATCCACATGAACATGCACGAGATGGCCAAGGTTTGCTTGGTACAGTCCTCGAAAATCTTCCACGTCATCCGACGTTTGAGGACTGACGCCACAAGCGCCGCCAACGCTCCGATGGCCGAACTTTCTACCAATGAGGTCCAACCGTTCACGAACGGCAGCATCATCGCAGCGAAAATCATCAATGGCAGTGCCCCGGCCCAGAGCAGACGGAGTTTCTCGGACCTCGGGACCTCGTGCGCGTCTTCCATCGCTGGTCCCAGATGCGGTTGAAGCCGGCAACGAATCCAGATGTAGAGGATGAACAAAGACGCCATCAGCAGCCCCGGCACAATGCCTGCCAGCCAAAGTTGACCGACGGGTTGCCGCGCGATCATGGCATAAAGCACCAGAACTACCGAGGGCGGCACAAGGATGCCCAAGCTCGACCCGGCCTGAATGACTCCCGTCACCATGGTCTTGTCGTATCCGCGCCGCAGCAGTTCAGGCAGTGCAATCGTCGCCCCGATGGCCATACCTGCCACGCTGAGCCCGTTCATTGCCGAGACCAGCACCATCAGGCCGATGGTGCCGATGGCAAGCCCACCGTTCACCGGCCCCATCCAGACGTGGAACATGCGATAGAGGTCATCGGCCAGACGACTTTCGCTCAGGACATAGCCCATGAAGATGAACATCGGCAGGGTCAGCAGCGGGTACCATTTCATCAGCTTCATCGCCGCCGAAAACGGAATGTCCTGTCCGCCTGTCCCCCAGAGCGCCAGTGCCGCAATGGCTGCGACGGCACCAATTGCACCAAAGACGCGCTGCCCGGTGAACAGCATCAGCATCATCGAAGCGAACATGAAGATTGCAATAAATTCCTGGCTCATGCCCGCGCTGCCCCGATCTCTTGCCCGTTGATCCGCGCAATGTCTTTGAAGAATTCTGATATCGCCTGCAGCAGCATCAGGAAGAAGCCGAAGACCATGATCGCCTTGACCGGCCAGATGTAAGGCCGCCATGCGGTGGAGGAACGCTCCAGCCGCCCGATCTCTTCACTGCCGGTCAGAAGGCCTGTGAAATAGGTGACAGGCTCATCACCCCAATAGCCCAGGCTGTACGCCGTGGATCCAAGCCCACCGTAGAACAGTACACCCAGATAAAGGATCAGCAGCAGCACCGTGAAGGCATCGAACCAGGCTTTCCGGCGATGGCTCCAATTATGGTAAAACAGATCCATCCGAACGTTCGAACCCAGTTGGATCGAATACGCCCCCCCCATGATGTAATAAGTCACCATCGCAAACTGCGCCATTTCTAGCGTCCAGAGCGAAGGCAGAAAGAAGGTCTTCGAGATCGAGGACCACAGCAGGATGCCCATCATCACGAACAGGCCCCACATCATGACCCGCCCGATCCGGTAGTTCACCGCATCGACTACACGCACATATGCTGACATTGCCTTGATCATTCGCCCACCCCGCTACAGAACGGAGCAATGGTACGATTGATCCACGGGGCCAGACAATCGGCCATGACCCGCTGCTGCTCGGCTGTCTGAATCAGATCATTCCGGATCTCGATCATGACGTTCAACAATCCGTTGGGCGCTGCGTGAATATCCAAAGTGTGCGCCACCCCGTCTGCCGCCGAATAGGGTTCGTTCAATCGAGTAACCAGGGGCAGCTCGTGCTCGGCGCTGGCCAACATCGCCTTGGCAAAGCGGGCGTCCTGGCCATGCAGCAAACCAAGCTCAACATCGCGCGGTGTTCCGCGGTATATCGGCGTGAAACTATGAACCGTCACCATGAGTTTTAGCGTGCGGTGATGACGGATCAGAACATCCTCTAGCCCTTGGCAAAACGGCACATATACGCCTTCAATCCGCTGCTGACGCGCATTGGCGCTCAGTTCAAGGTTCGCCGGGATCGGTGTGTCTTCACTGCATTCCGGCATAGCATCGGGGGCTTCGGGAGGGCGGTTGCAGTCATAAACCAGCCTCGACACCCCGCCATGCACCAGCACGCCGTTCAACTGCTGGGCCAGTGCCTGTGCAACCGGCAGCGCGCCCGGGTCCCACGCGATATGGCTGCGCAGTGCCTCGGCACTTAGCCCCATGTCCCCCAGTCCGTCCGGGATACGATGCGAGGCGTGTTCGCACACCACCACAACCGAAGGCTCTTCCGGCGCGTCGTCGATGTGAACGACGGGACCGAAATCAGGCTGAGCAGAGGTGAGAGAGGCGCTACGTGATTCCATTTGGAAAAAATTCCACAGAGGTTCTTAACCTGTCAATAAATTTCCTGTATAAAATTCCCCAAGTCAGATTGCATTGTCAAATTTTCCACATAAACATGGGTAAAAGGGAAAGGAGTATTCCGTGCGAGTGACAGAAAGGCTCCTTGCGCATCGCGAAATGATGACACCGACCGAGCGGCAGTTGGTCAACGTGCTGCTGGATGATTACCCCATGGCAGGGCTTGGCAGCATTACCGAGCTGGCCAGTATCGCCTCGGTTTCCACCGCCACGGTTGCGCGGATGCTTCAGAAAACCGGCTTTGATGGCTATCCGCAGTTTCAGTCCGCGATACGCAGCGAAGTGAAAGAGATGATCTCGGGGCCCGTCGCCAAACGGGATGTCTGGCAGAATGACTTGCCTGAAGAACACATTCTCAACCGCTACTCCCGCCAAGCGCTTGAGAACCAGCGGCGTTCGATTGATGAGGTCGACCCGGATGAGTTTGACAGTTTCTGCCGTATGCTTTGCGATCCCAAACGGCGTGTTTTCATCACCGGCGGACGCATAACCGGGACCCTGGCGCAATATCTCTACCTCCACCTGCAGATGATCCGTCCTGATGTGAAGCTGCTGTCAGATGCAGCGTCGTGGACTCACGATCTGCTCGAAGTGCGCGAAGGCGACGTGCTGGTGGCCTTGGATGTGCGGCGCTATGAGAACACCACTTTGCTGATCGGACAGCTTTGCCATGAACGCGGGGCCGAGGTTGTCCTGCTGACGGATCAATGGCGATCCCCCATCCACCGGCTGGCGAAACACACCTTTGCGGTAAGGATCGCAGTGCCTTCGGCCTGGGATTCCATGACTTCGCTAATGGTGCTATTGGAATGCGCCATTGCCGAAATGCAGGAACGTCTCTGGGACAGTGTCAAGCAGCGCATGGACGAGTTAGAGCAGGCCTTTGACCGGACGAAGCTATTTCGCAAGTTCGGCCAAAGCTCGGGGTCCTGACGTCAGGTAGCGACGTTTCATAAGGTACAACTGCGCGTGAGCCCTGTTGTCAGACGCTGCGCAGACCGTACACTCCAGCGTATGACATTCATCGCTGAAAACCAATTACCTCTGCTGATACTGGCCTTTATGATCGGCCTGTTTGGCACAGGATTTCTGTTCCGCAAACCTGCAGGGCATCGGGCGTGGAAACTGGCGGATCTGGTCTGGGTCGTATTGGGTGGGATCGGTGCGCTGGTCGCCGTGTTGGCCGGGCTTTACACCTCGGACAGTTCGCGGCTGGACCGGCAGATCGACGTTGCTTATGCCGCCACGCTTGCATTCGACCGTGATGCCGCGCGGTTTCGGCTGAGGTTCTGTGACCCCGCTTACGACCCGGATACAGCTGTTTTGTGCGAAAAGGTAGAGTTTCTGTCCGCCTCAACCGCAAGCAATGCCGATTTACCGTTGTTTATCGCGGTCACGAACGAAGTAGCCCCGCTTCAAGGCCTGCATTTTCTATTCGGCCGCACGTCGAGTGATGACATGGATGAGGCCCGCGAGATGGCCGCGAAAGCGGATGCCTTCAGCATCGATCAATTTCTCGTCTTCACATCTCTGGACGATGATACACAAACCGCAATTGACAACATGCGGCGCAAGGTGCCTGCGATTGCTGGTGATTATCTGATCCTGGCCCAAAGCTATGACGATCTGATCGAACAGGTCGGCAAGCTCAAGGATGAATGGGAATATCTGCAGGCGAATGCGCATATTTTGGTACTGCAGATCATTGCCCTATGTCTGGTAAGTTTTGCTGCACCGTTCCGTCTGGGCAAATCCATCGTTGAGCTACGCACAGCCTTCAACGCCGATACGACTGCGCCAGCAGATGCGGATCAGCCCCCAGAAAGTACCGCGCCAGAGTCCAAAGGTTCCGCGCGCCCCGCCGAAACCAACCCTGACGGATATAGCGTTCCGCACTCGTAACCGCGTCTGCTTTCAACAGCACCGGGCGCGGCAAAGCGCGGATCAAGGCGACATCCTCCATCAGTGGCTGATCTGGGAATCCTCCGACAGAGTCATATTCCCTGCGACGCACCAACAGCCCCTGATCGCCGTAGGGCAAACCAAACACTCTGCTACGCAGGTTGGCCCAACCGGCAACCCAGCGGGCACCAATCCCACTGACGCGAAACCGCAATCGGAAGGCTGCTGGTCTGTGCGAACGCAGATGCTCTGCCACGATGGCGCTCCAGCCTGACTGCAACTCGGTGTCGGCATGCAGGATTAGCAGCCAGTCGCCAGATGCTTTGGCACACCCCCTTTGCAACTGCCCTCCCCTTGACGCCGGGCCTGTTACGATCATGGCTCCGGCTTCATCCGCCATCTCAAGTGTTGGATCCTCTGAGCCGCCATCGGTCACGATTAACTCTCGGATCAGGCCTGAATGAAGCCCTTCCATCAAAGCCTGCAGCGTTCCCGGCAGGGAATGCCCCGCGTTAAGGGTCGGAATCACAATGCTGATCGGGGCGGACACGTCTGAAACCCTCTGGTCATGGCAGCGCGATTTCCTATATCACGAAGCCAGACGAATTGACGAGGATCAACCCATGTCCAATCGCCGCATTCTGCGCCTGACCGGCAACGATACTGATAGCTTTCTGCAGGGGCTGATCACAAATGACGTGCAGCGGCTGGACGACGGGCTGGTCTACGCCGCCCTTCTGACCCCGCAGGGCAAGTACCTGGCTGACTTCTTTCTCAAACGAGACGGTGAGTCGGTGCTGCTGGATGTGGCCGAAGTGCTGGCCGACGGGCTTGCCAAACGACTGACGATGTACAAGCTGCGTGCAGATGTGACCATCGACCAGACCGACCTGAACGTACAACGCGGCACCGGCCCCGCGCCCGAAGGCGCCCTACCCGACCCGCGGCATCCTGATCTGGGATGGCGCGCTTATTCTACCGCTCCGGAAGGTGATGACGGTACGGACTGGGATGCTATCCGCGTCCGTCACTGTATCCCCGAAACCAGCATCGAACTGACGCCAGACAGCTATATTCTTGAGTCCGGGTTCGAGGCGCTGAATGGCTTGGACTTCAAGAAGGGCTGCTATGTCGGACAAGAGGTCACCGCGCGCATGAAGCACAAGACTGAGTTGCGCAAAGGTCTGCGCGTTGTCGAGATCGCGGGCACCGCTCCGGTCGGGACCGAGATTCACTCCAGTGGTAAACCCGCCGGGGTGTTGTTTACACAGTCTGGCGGAAAGGCGATCGCATACCTTCGGCTGGATCGCGCGGGGGACGAGATGCAGGCAGGTGGCGCGACGCTAAAACTGCCAGGTTGATTTTGTTGCTGAACCGGCACGCCCATTCTTTTGAAACTGTTTGCGTATTTGACGCGGCCGGGCCGCGCGGTATCACTGACTGCAATTGGCCTAACGGGATACGTGCATGTTTCGCCTCTATACCGCGATATGGCGTGTCAGCGCCGGACGGCAAATCATCCTTATTCTGCTGTCATTGGCGGTGGCTGCGCTGGCGGCTGCTCCGCTTGAGTTCCAGCGCGACATCGTCAATCACCTGACATCTGATAGCATCGAAGTGGATCGCCTGCTGTTGCTGGGCGCTGGGATGATGGGCGTCATCCTGTTGAGCCTTACGTTGAAATGGGTGCTCGGGTATCGCTCTGGAACGCTGGGCGAGGACATCATCCGACTGATCCGGGGACGGTTGCTTGCCCGATCAATCGATCTCAGCGAAGAGGGTCAAGACCTTCGTTCGGGCACGATGACAACGGCCGTATCTGCTGAGGCGGAAGAGCTGGGCAAGTTCGCAGGCGGTGCGTTTTCCGATCCTGTGGTGCAAATCGGCACATTGATCAGCGTAATCGGCTACATCTCTTCCACCCAACCGGGGCTGGGCTTGATCGCACTTTCCATGATCGTTCCGCAGATCATTATCGTTCTGGCCTCTCAGCGAAAAGTGAACATCTTCGTGGCCGAGCGTGTTCGAATCCTGCGCAGCGCGACCGACCGCTTGACGCACGAGGATATCGAGGCGGCATCGCGAGCGATTGAGAAACAGTTCGACGAGATATTCGAGACCCGCCGCAAGATGTTCATCTGGAAACTCTCGGCCAAGTTCCTGCTGAGTATCATCAATGGCGCAGGGACTGTTGGGATTCTGATGCTGGGCGGCTGGCTGGTGTTGCAGGGTAAAACCGATGTCGGCACCGTCGTGGCCGCGATAAGCGGTCTCGGACGCATTCAAGGCCCGACCGCTTTCTTGATCGCATTCTACCGACAGGTCAGCGCCAATCGCATCAAGTACGAACTGATGCTGGAGCTGTTTGGAGATCATCCCGAGCGCTATCGCATTCGGACCTAAAAAAGGGCCGCAGAGCGACCCTTTTGCACCGAACTATCGTCCGCTTACGCGCGTTCGGAATACTCCATGGTCTCGGTATTCACTACGATCATCTCATCCTGCCCGATAAAAGGCGGCACCATGACCTTGACGCCATTGTCCAGAACCGCTGGCTTAAACGAGTTCGCCGCAGTCTGACCCTTCACAACCGGCTCGGTCTCGACGATCTTGCAGGTCACTTTTTGGGGCAGCGTGGCGTTCAGCGCCTCGCTTTCGTAAAACTCCACAACGATAGTCATGCCGTCCTGCAGAAACGGGCGGCGCTCACCCAGCAGTTCCGAAGGCAGTTCGATCTGCTCGTAGGTCTCGGAGTCCATGAACACCAGCATGCCATCGGATTCGTACAGGAACTGCTGATCCTTCTGCTCAAGGCGCACGCGTTCGACTTTGTCGGCCGAACGGAAGCGTTCGTTCAGCTTTGAGCCATTGCGCAGGTTGCGCAGCTCGACCTGGGCAAAAGCTCCGCCTTTGCCGGGCTTTACGTGATCCACTTTGACCGCCGCCCACAGTCCGTCATTATGCTCAAGCACATTGCCGGGGCGAATTTCGTTCCCATTTATCTTGGGCATGACTTAAATCCTTCACAAACGGTTGATGCGTCAGTTCTCGTCCCTATATCTGGCGTGACCACACCTGACAAGACAACGAAACCTAGTGCTGCACCTGCAGCGAGCCATGCAAATGACGCAACGCAACTATGCATTTTAGGTGTATCCGAATCGCATGTAATAGGTCATAAGGACCGTCACGCCGAAAATTGCAAGAGCAAGAAAAACAGGAAAGACGAGATGAGAGATTTCGTTGACGGCACTGCCTTTAACAACGAACAAGGCAATCGTGCACGCAAACTTTTCGCAGCCGTTGTACTGGCTGCTCTGGATGATGCCATCGCCGACGACAAGAAGTATGGCAACGGACCGGAACAAATTGCCCGTTGGGCGCGTTCGCGCGATGGGCGCGAAGTACTATCGTGCGCCGGCATCGACCCCAATGAGCGGGTTGTTGGCGGGCTGATGGAATTTGTTGGTCGCGGCGTACGGACGTCTGTCGCGCTGTCCCGCGAAGAAAGCGAGCGCCGGAATGCGGCTCAGCAGGCCGAAGCGGCCTGATTGACGCTCGCATCCGATTGAAAAAACGCGCCCTGACATCGGGGCGCGTTTTTCTTTGGGCTGATTGGTCAGATCAAAAATACATGATCCATTGCCACGCCACCCAAAGCTCGGCCGCCAGTAACAGCGCAAAGAACAGTTTTGCCGAAACCGACAGGCCGCGCTGCCAAAGCACCACATAGGCGGCAATGCAAATCGTCACTGAGATCGGCGCGATCCAAGCCGCATGATGTGTGCTGTCCCAATAGCTGATCGGACTGTGAAAGACCCATGAACTGATCGGCCAGAACTGTGGTCGGCCATCGCCTGCGTGCAATAAGAAATCCATCACCAAATGAAGTATCCCTGCGGATGCGCCAATAGTCACCAGGTGCCAGCGGCGCCACAGCCCGAGTGCAAGTGCCACTCCCCACAAAATGAACGAGTTATCGATGGCGAATACGGTTTGCCACGCGGGTGAAAAGTAAAGCTGATCAAACACCACCTGTGCCGGGATGTTCAGAATGTGCAGCGAAACGCCGGCCATCAGGTATAGCGACAAATCCGGCAACAAGGACCCAAACAGAGCTGCCCATAGCGTCGCGCCCCGGGCCGGGCGCGCAAAAACAGCAGCACCGATCAAAAGATGCGCAGGCGTATTCATATGGGGCTTTTCCTTTGGCCTTAAATCAGGTCATCTGCGCCCGAGCATAGGAGACAGGCCATGGCGCGGTCCATCATGATTCAAGGCACCGGCAGCAATGTCGGCAAATCGGTTTTGGTGGCCGGGTTGGCCCGCGCCTATACGCGACGCGGGTTGCGCGTGGCTCCGTTCAAGCCGCAGAACATGTCGAACAACGCCGCTGTTACGGAAAACGGCGGCGAAATCGGGCGCGCGCAAGCCCTGCAGGCGCGGGCGGCCAAACGACCGACGCATACGGATATGAACCCAATCCTGCTCAAACCCGAAACTGATACCGGCGCGCAGATCATTCTTCAGGGCCAGCGCGCAGGTACAATGAAGGCGGGCGATTATCGCAAGGACAAGTCTAAGCTGCTGGGTGCGGCTCTGGAAAGCTTTGAAAGGCTTTGCAGCGACGCTGATCTGGTGTTGATCGAAGGCGCGGGTAGTCCGGCAGAAACTAACCTGCGCAAGGGTGACATCGCCAATATGGGATTTGCTTGTGCCGCACAGGTTCCGGTGGTTCTGGTGGGCGACATTCATCGGGGTGGCGTGATCGCTCAGATCGTGGGGACGCAAGCCGTCTTGGAGGCCGGGGACCTTGCGATGATCCGGGGTTTTGCCATCAACCGCTTCAAGGGCGATGTCTCCCTGTTCGATGAAGGGCGCGACGATATCGCATCCCGGACCGGCTGGCCCTGTATGGGCGTGGTGCCCTGGTTCCATGATGCATGGAAGCTGCCGGCAGAAGACATGATGGACATCCGCTCTCATACCGGAGGGGCATGCAAGATCGCTGTGCCTCAGCTTGAGCGGATGGCCAATTTCGACGATCTCGACCCGCTTTCCGCCGAACCGGGCGTTACGGTCGAGATCATCCCAGCAGGCCGTCCCCTGCCCGGAGATGCCGATCTGGTGCTGTTGCCGGGCAGTAAGTCTACAATCGGCGATCTGGCCTATTTCCGGGCGCAGGGTTGGGATATCGACCTTTATGCCCATGTCCGCCGCGGGGGTCATATTCTGGGCCTGTGCGGGGGTTATCAGATGCTGGGCAAAACCATCTCGGACCCCGATGGCGTCGATGGACGCCCCGGTCAGGTCGAAGGGCTGGGATTGCTGGATGTCAGCACGACAATGGCCGGAGAAAAGCAGGTTATCCTGCGCTCAGCAACCGCCCTGCCCGGTCATGAACCCGTCAGCGGATATGAGATCCACATGGGCCGTACTGATGGCCCGGATTGCGCTCGGGCCTGGCTGCAGATCGAAGGTCGCCCGGAAGGTGCCGCCAGCGCCAATGGGCGCATACGCGGCAGCTATCTGCATGGGATTTTCACCTCGGACACGTTTCGCGCCAGCTATCTGGCAGAGCTGGGCGTGACATCGAAAACAGCTTACGAAGACGGCGTCGAACAAGTGCTGGACGACCTTGCCGACCATCTGGAACAGCATATGGATCTGGATCTGCTTCTCGCGATGGCGCAGACGCCACGCACCATTTAGACCTCAGTCAACATCCGCTGCGGCGATCGCCCGCGTGATCTCACGCCGAACCATCTTGCGCAGGTTTTTCGTGATCCGTTCGCCCAGCGCGCCCTGCAGCTCTTCCCGGACGATCTGGGCGACGAGTTCGCGCAATTCCTCTTCTCCGATTGTCACATCGGTCGGCTTCTGTGCCATATCTTCCACCACCTCCGGGTCGCGAATAAATGTGGCTTCGGATTTTGGTTCAGCCGCCTGAGACTGCGCAAAAGCTCTGTCTGCCGGCCATTCAACAGCCTGCGTCTTGGTGCCAGAGTAGTCGTCATCGCTCTCGCCATCAGGCTCCCACTGATCCTCGGTGCGCGCGATAGCAGCTTCCAAAGCTTCAATCTTGGCGCTGAGGCTTCCCGCTAGGTCGCGCTTTGGTGCGTCTGCCTTGGCGTCGACATCACCAGCGCGCACAATATCGCTGGGTTGCAGCCGCATCGGTTCGGCAGGGTTGCTTGGCGCATTTGCGGCCTGCTTTGGGGTACTGTCACCCGCGCTATGCTGGGGCATCAGTTTCAAGGGCCCGGCCTTCTTGGCGATCAGCGGTTCATTGCTGACGCGCAGCGCATCCGTTAAAACCAATCGGCCCGGCTTAGCAGCCGGGGCCGTCGGAACAAAGATGAATTCTGATTCGTCATGCGCGTCCTCGTCGACCATTCGCTTAACCGACGAAAGAACGTCCTGAATATTGGCGCTTACAACACGATCTGACATTATTTTCTACCGCTCTAACCTAGGCCCGATTGTAGCCAATCTGAGCCAGCGCCACAACAGGTAGCGATGCCCTTTAGTCGCGGCGCAATGCCTTGAGCACTCGATCCAGATCGCGGCTTTGCTTACTGACCTGCGACGGCGCCTTTTTCACGAGGTTGTAATACAGGGTCGGATCATAGATCTGCACTGCAAGACCCAAACGCTCTGCCGTCAACAGCCCCTGGGCTTGCAGCAGTTCATATGCAGCCCGCGACCGCTCGGTCCGGGATGCTACCTCGGCCAATTGCGCGTCCAGCAAATCCTGCTGGGCATTCAGGACGTCCAAGGTCGTCCGTGCACCCAACGTTGCTTCTTCACGAATACCGTCAAACGCCACCTGCGAAGCACGAACCCGTTCTGTTGACGCCCGCAGGCTTGCAGTTGCCGCCTGAAACGCAGCATAGCGATCGGCAACACCTTGTGTGATGTCTTTCTGAACGTTCAGAAGGTTGGCACGCGACGCATCACGAGTTGCCATCGCACGACGCACCGCTGCCGCCAGACCGCCACCGGAATAGATCGGCTGATTGAAGTTCAGTGAGATCGTCGCATCGTTGATGTAATCGTCATTGTCGTAGCTCTCGGTAATGCCCGCATCCGCATTCAGGCTGACATTCGGACCCAGATTTGCACGCTGCTGCTGCACGATCAGGTCCAGCGCACGCACCTGATGCTGTGCGGAAAGAATCGCAGGGTGGTTACGCTGAGCCAAATTCACCGCATCCGCCTCTGAACGCGGCAGGTTGGGCAGCCTTGGCTGGCCAGCCGTCCGCCCAGGTGTCTTGCCAACGGCGTTTACGTATTCAGCCTGAGCAATGCTCAGGTTACCACGTGCGACCGCCAAATCAGCCTGAGAGCTGGCCAATTGTGCCTCGGACAGGGCAACGTCTGTACGTGTAACCTCACCTACTTCAAAGCGATCCTGCGATGCGCGCAGTTCTTCCGCCGACACTTCCACGTTGTTCTGGCGGATCGCAACCGTCTCTTCCTGCAGCAGAACACCCAGATAGGCGTTCGCGGCTCTGATCAGGATTTGTTGTTCAATATCAATAAGAGACTGACGGGTGGATAGCACAGTTTCCTGCGCCGATTGCTTGCCAAGGATGGAAGCGCCACCGTCATAGATCAACTGGCTCAGCGTGAGACCGGAAAAAAAGCTCGAAGGCTCGCGCGTCGTGATCAAGCTGCTCGTGTTGGTGCGCGTGTAATCCCGGCTCACCCGCACGGTCCAGTTGATGATCGGACGCAGCGCTGAGAGCGCAATGGCGACATCTTCATCCGCTGCGCGTAACAAGGCACGGTTCTGCTCAAGCAGGCCGCTGGTGTTATACGCGCCGATGAATGCATCGGTCAGATTATCTGCCCAAACCGACCTTCCGGGCATCACACTTAATGCAACACCAGCAGCCAAAGTCAGGCCTTTGACCAGCTTTCCTGTCGTCGTCCCGCGCATAACTAAGTCCTCTCAAATCGAAATTACGCAACCACCAGCGCAGTTTGCGCCGGTGTTTTCAAGTAATCAAGGCATCAAAATACTTCTATTGCCAACTATAGCGAAAATGCACACTCAGCGCAAAATGCGGGCAAAATCGGTGCGCTAGCATTGAACGCAAATCGCCACGAGACACGGCCTGAGGACTTGAGACCCATACGAACCGTGCCAAGATCACCCTCCATGAACAGGCAAATGATCCGGCCCCCATCCTTGAGTTGATCCAGCAAAGTGTCTGAAAGCTGCTCGACCCCACCCTGAATCATGATCACATCGTAGGGTCCATGCTCAACCGCGCCTTGTTCAAGCGGTCCTTCATGAACAATAGCGTTGTCTACGTCAGCTTCCATCAGAAGCGTCTGAGCTTCAGCCGCCAATGCCGGGTCGGATTCCACGGCCACAACCAACTCTGCCATTCGTGCGGCAATTGCGGTTGAGTAACCCAGCCCCGGAGCGATATCCAGCACCACTTCATCATTGGAAATGTTGACTGCGTCCAACATCTTAGCCAGCGTCCTGGGCTCAAGCAGACAACGTCCATCACCCAACTCGACCAGATCACCAACATAGGCTGCCTCACGTTGCGCATCCGGCACGAAATTTTCGCGCGCAACGCTCAGCATCGCATCAATGATAGGGAACTTGGTCACATCCGAGGGCCTGACCTGAGTATCAACCATCGTAAGGCGCCGGGCTGCGAAATCTGTCATGTGATCGCTCATTCCTTATCAGACTGTTATCTGGCTTTTGCCACATCCGCCTGCCTGCAGCAACGGGCCAGATTGCATTTCCGGGCGCGGCAAAAACGTACCATTGGGGTATTGTCAAATTTCCAAACAAGACAGAAATAATCGCCCTCAAGGCTATGGACGTTCATCCTGAAAGCTGATAGAACGCCGCTCACACCACGGCAAGTTATTGATATTGCTTAAAAAGGCGAGTTGGCGGAGTGGTGACGCAGCGGATTGCAAATCCGTGTACACCGGTTCGATTCCGGTACTCGCCTCCACTACTTTTCAATGGGTTAGAAGCATTGGCAATTTCTGCCGAAGCGCATTTTACAATCCATTTTACAATTCCGTTCACGCTTTGCTCTCCTTGGCCTCACTTAGAAGCGTCAAAACGTCATCAGTTTCACCCGGCGAAACCTGCGCGTAACGCTCAATCATTGCCGCAGCAGTGCGCAGAGACCACCCCATGCATCCGGCGATCTGGGAGAGCGATAGACCCGCCCGCAAAAGCCTTGTGGCTGCCGTACCACGGGCGTCGTAAAGCCGCAGGTCATAGCCCAAGCTCTGAGGTGTTAGCCCTGCCTTGTCGCGCCACTGGCGCACCCCCTCGGACGCCCGATGCTCGGTCAATGGCTTGCCACTGGCGTTGGTCAGGATAAGCAGTCGATCATCAGGTGTTGCGTCAATCACTTGGGCCATAGCTTGACTGACCGGCACAAACGCAGATTTGCCACGCTTGTTGGTTTTGATGCGAATCCGACGACCGCCCGGCGTTGGCTCAACGTGGGCGCGCGATAGCCTTATCAGATCGCCGGGGCGCATGCCTGTTTCACAGGCGGTTACCAAAATACGCACCACCCATTCCGGCGCCAGCTTTTTGACAGCCTCAACGTGTTCTGGAGCCCAAACAACATCGGATCTGTCAGACCGGTACACTTTTTTGAAACTGCAATGGTGATCGGCGAGCTTTCCAGCATCCCGCGCCCAATTCAGAATTCTGGTTACCACGGTTCCGGCATAGTCATACTGTTTCGGTGAGTGAGCCCATTGCGCGCGCCATTCATTCACCTCGGCACGCGATGCGGCCTCCTCAAACATAGCCACCGGGTCTTTCTTGAATTCCGTTGAGAACCGAAGCGCCCATTTCTTGTAATCAGCTTGCGTTCGCGGCTTGAGCGCCTGAAATTCTGCAGACTGCAGGTACGCTTCAACTAAAGCCTCAGTCATGTTCCGATCAACCTTGGGCGCAGCGGCGGCCATCGCAGCGGTGTAAGCCGCAAAGAACTCGGCATTTTTCGGAAAAGGCCGGGGGTCTTTCCAAAAACCAGTTCCTTTGCGACCACGAAGCGAGAAATAGTAACAGACAGAGCCATCGGCGAGCTTGGCTCGCACGCGATGGACCTCCGGGGGCAAGTTACCGCGCGGCACGGCGAGCCCTCCTTGCTGCGACCAAGCTATCGTTCTCGCAGCTATCAGAAGAATGAAGCCCTTGAGCTTCATCAAGACGGCGGCGAACCAAAGCAGGATCAAAATAGCCTCGCCGCCCCGGAACAGGCGTTATGCGCATCGAAGCGCACCAGTCACGAAAGGCAGCGTTCGTGCCCGAGTACCCAAGGCGGTGTGCAAGGTCATCCGATGTGACCAGTTCAATACCGAAGCTGCCGAGGTTATCCATTGTCGGCCTCCGTGAGAAAAACGGCGGCGAAGCTGAGACCGAGAGACGCCCCAATCTGACCGCAAACATTGGAAAGGTTTAGAACGATCCGAGGCGCGGCCCCGCGCCCCTCGACAGCCCCGATCACTGCGCCGGGAACACTATCTATCTTATTCAGATCAAACATAGAGTCAGCGTCTGATACAATTGCCAACTGGCTTTGCTGGCGCTCTGCCCCCTCATTCGCAAAGATCAGATATGTCTCACCAACGGCGAACAACTTACCCGGCGCCCGAATGTGCGCTGATCTGGGCTGGATTTGATTGGGGTTAGGTTGCTGGCCATAGTAGGCGAACTGCGCTCCCGCCCAATACGCTTCGCGAACGTCGACTCCGCAGTCGATCAGTGCGAACGCTATGGCCCCTTGCACAACTGTCTCGAGCGAAAGCTGCCGTAGCCTCCCGCGCCCCGGTCCTCTTGATGCAACGGATTTCACCCCTTCCGGCACGAACACCTTGTTCATGTCGAAGTGGTTTTGCCAGCGACGAGACGTATTCCCCATCGCAATCAGTGCCTTATCGGCAGGAAAATATAGCCCTTCGGACGACATGGGAAACGCTACCTCCACGCATATTAAATTACAACAGGCATGGTGAATTTATTACCATAGGTAGAGTTATGTTGCGTCAACTACTTGGTATCGAACAAAAACTCAGAATTCCGCAACAAGACTGACCACGAGTGACTTGCGGCATTCCGTAAAACGAATGTCAGTGCAGCATTGTTTCGGGACCGCCAGCTTGTGTCCTCAACTAAGTGCCCCTTCACAATCATTAAGCGAAACGGAACTGAGGGGGTGCAACCCATGGAAAGGTTGGATAGAGTCTCGCAAGAACTTAAAAATATTGGAGAAAAACTTGCTTTTTTCAGAGCAATTTGGAATTCACATAGATGGAACAGAGCCTTGGTTTGATCCTCTGTTGACCCTTGATACGAAACTGTACATTGACCCGTTCCTGATTTTTCAAGACGAGTTCGGCCCCTTTGTCGGTGCGCATGAAGAAATCGTGAGTTTTTATGAGGCCGCTTTCCAACTCGTTGCCGAAGCCGGTGAAACCAAATCTGATCGACCTTGGAAAAAGGCGATCTCCATTCTAGGCACACCCGAAGTTGAAGAGTTTTGCTTGGGGGTTACGGCATCAGGCACAAGAGGTGCAGGCGCCGCAGGCGGAAAAGCAAAGCTCATCGCCGAAGCATTTCACAAAGCAGTGCTTTTCGGGCTTGCCAATCCAAAGCACTTCGAAACGGTGCAACTTTTTCAAGAAGGTATAGCCGAAGACACGGTAAGTGACGCAGTTGGCAATATCCTCAGACACAGGTTTGCCGAGTACACAAAATCCGTCTGCGATGGGTATGGAGTTCCCACCAAAGCGTGCCCACACTACCGTGGTCGCTTCAATCCAGACACACGGCGGTGGGAACGCATTGTCGTAGATGCCCCGATCAACCCATACAGCGAAAAGCAAGTCCTGCTCGTGCCAAAGCAGTATCTGCGACCGCTGCCGACGCTGAATCCAGATGATTTTTGGGGATACTGCTTTGATCAGAATGCCCAAGAACTTCGGACAGAGTTGGGTGAGGAAATTACGCGCAACGTCAAAAAAGAAGTGATACTAGAAAAAGCACTAGGCGACTATGACAGCGTAGAAGAATATGTTGCGTTTCTAGAGCGTATCGGCGGAGCGCCATATGATCTCGATGAAGACCCAAAAGGACTTGTCAAATGGTACCACAAGTCCAGGGAATTTGTTCAGGAAAACCCGATAGAACTGCATTTCAAGGATGCATCCGACTTCCCACAATTCATAGATAAGTTGCTGTCGGTATTCAAAAACTACGTCGAAAACCAAGGCGGGTGGGAACTCATCTACAACGACGACGGCAGACCAAAAAGCGAAAGCGCGTGTCAACGATTGTTCTTGGGGATTGTCCGGCACTACTGCCTTGCAAACAACATCGACGTGTCGCCCGAGGTTAATATCGGGATTGGCCCGGTAGACTTCAAACTATCGCAAGGAGCCAAGCTCACTGCTCTGGTAGAAATGAAGCTCGCCAAGAACACCAAGTTTTGGTCTGGTCTAGAAAAGCAACTACCGAAATATCTTCAAGCCGAAGAGGTAAAACTAGGGCGCTTCTTGGTCATCGCCTTCAACGAAACGGATGTTGAGAGGTTGAACGACATTTATGAGCGAGTTGCAAAAGTTAATGCTGAAACCGGGTACGAGATCCAAAGCTGCGTCGTTGAGGCAATCTACAAACCGCCGTCAGCATCAAAACTTTGATCCCTTTGGCGATTGGATTGGCCAATGAAAACCGAAAAGAGTCAATCCAAAAGCCATGGAGCGGAATAGTCTTCTCATAGCGTCTTAAATGTTCAAGAGAGTCTAGCCTAGCGCCTCTCCTACGACCGTGAACGAACCGTGCTTGTCGCTTTTCATGGGCGCACCTCAACTTCAAAACGGTCCTACTGGATTTTCTGGTTCGGAGATAGCCCCAGCGGGCTTTTCTACCTTGAAGATCGCGCCAGTTCCAATGCGCGTGCCCTAATGTCGGCGTCCTGTTCAATCCGCCGAACTTCTTCCTCCAAACACTTATATGCGGGCAAAAACTCGTCGCCAAAATTGGCAACCAGATGTGCTGCACCTGCTAGCGCGCGACGGTAAAGCTCTTCATCTGATCCGCTGAAAACTTCCCTCATTTCCATCTCCGTACCTCATGCCAAACCGAACACCTATCAGCGTTTGGCAAAGGATTGGGCCACTCTGTCAATCTACATCATATACCAAAACGTTTTGGCCAAGCACTACCCGATCCAAGAGGGCCTAATGGACAAATACGGAGCATCAATTTTTGGATGGAGTCCACCATCGCAGCGTTTTGAAGTCCTGGCCGATTGCAAGAGTGAAAAACTGGATCTCGTATCGCACGGAAAGCCATTAGGTGAATGCAAGAAAATCACCAAAAAATGCGGACTGGATAGCCCTAAGGTATTTTCCCTCGAAGAGTTCGCTCTGCTTAGTTAAGCTCTTCAACAGTTATCCCGTTGCAGGCAATTCCCTACTCGCCGTTTGTAAAGCTCGGCGACACGCAGTCAGTGCGCTTAAGCCACCTCTTCAAAACGATCAATTTGAAGGACACCAGGAAGCTACCTAACTCGTCTCCGCTTTTTGATCCCATTGCAAGAGTCGGCTGAGCCGCGCGGCGGCAGTAAGGCACATTGCATCTCACTGAAACCTTCAACAAAAAAAGTGAAAGACCTGATAGACGTGCTAACCTGCATCGACTCGGGAAAAAACGGTTTTTGAAAACGATGCTTGAGCGCAGACCAAAGGAGCATACCAACAAAGCGGCTCGTATAGATGCAATTAAAAGGAATCTGCCACAGAGCATCTGGGATGACACACCAAGAGTGGTGGAACGGAAAAGCAGAGACCTACACTATTTTTCACCTGTATTGTCGAAGAAACTGGAGAACTGCTTTGCGGATTTGGTGGTTACGCCGACTTCGGTCGATGAATTATCACAAACTCTCAAAATGTGTTTCGAAAATGAGGTTCCAATAACGCCGAGGGGTAGAGGTACAGGAAACTATGGTGGCGCAGTGCCATTAGAAGGAGGGGTAGTACTAGAACTAGCTAAACTGGACCGAATTCTTCAATTTAAAAGCGACCTCATCACTGTCGAGCCGGGTACCATTGTTCAGGATGTGGATAGGGTTGCTAGAGAAAAAAACGGTAAGGAACTCCGAATAATCCCCGCATCCTACAAATCGGCAACCATTGGGGGCTTTGTTTCTGGCGGAGCTTCTGGAATCGGATCCGTACGATGGAGCGGCTTGCTAGACATGGGAAACATTTTCTCGCTCAAATTGCTCACAATGGAGCGTCAGCCGAGGCTTCTGGAGCTATCTGGAGAAAAATTACACTATGCGACACACGCCTACGGGACAAACGGGATCATTACAGAGCTGACTCTACCACTCGCTCCCGCTTACAATTGGGTTGGTGTTGTGCTTTCTTTTACGGACTTCCGTAGCGCATGTGAGTACGCAAATACCATAGGCGAGGAAACCGGGATTGTTTTGAAAGAGCTTGCCGTCTTATCTGCGCCCATACCCAAACACTATCTTGGGAAGTTGTGCTCGCATTTGACGGAGACGGATCACATCGTCGTGGTCGCAGTTGCTGACATCAGCAAGGACGCACTGTTATCTCTGACAAAGGGATGGCGCGACGCAAGAGTTGAAGTTGAAACTGAGGATGTCCTCGAACCCCAATCACCAAATCTAAATCAGGTTTTGGAACTCACTTGGGGGCACACTACGCAAAAGGCGATCGCGTCTGACCCCAGTCTTACCTACCTGCAAGTAATGTATCCCTTTCCAGACCAGCTAGACTTGGTTCAGAAGCTTAGAGATATGTATCCTGAAGAAGTAATGGTGCACCTCGAGTTCGTCAGGTTTACGGGTACGTTCACTTGCGTTGGCCTGCCGATCATAAAGTTCACCTCTAAAGAAAAGCTGAACGAAATTATTGAGTTCCACATCCGATTAGGAGCGCGAGTTTTTAACCCACATACCTACACAATTGAAGGCGGAGGCATAAAAAGAATGGGCGAAAAGCAGTACCGATTCAAGCGGCACTGCGACCCAAAAGGCTTACTCAACCCTTCAAAATCTATTTAAAAAATTGCGCACCGACAAACGCGAGATTGAGCAACATTCGTAATTGAGAGGAGAGGTCGAAATGTCTGAATCCGATCACGATTTAATGCTAGTGGTCCCTCCGGTCTTATATCCGGGAATTCCGACTTTGGGACCAAGTCTTTTAGCCCCAGCATGTCGTGAACTTGGCGTCTCTGCCCGTGTCCACTACGCAAATCTAACATTTGCGGCCCTCGCAGGCTTTGAAGTATGCTCCAGGCTTGCTTCAGCAAAGAACCTAATCGGGGAGGCACTGTTCCTCCACGAGGCTTTTCCGGCCCACGGTTCGGACAAGTATGAGCTGATGCGTGAACTATTCAATGATTCCGAAGCGGATGCGAAGTTGAGGCAATCAGTGTCACTTCAACCCATCAGCGAAGACGAGCTACCTCTTTGCTTCGGCGCAGCCAAGGAGACCGTAAAAAGAACTGCTGAATACCTAGTTTCACAAAGTCCAAAAATCGTTGGGTTCTCGACGATGGTACAACAGACACTTGCCAGCCTTGCCATCGCGCGCAAACTCAAAGAGATTGATCCTAGTATCCTTGTTGTGATGGGGGGTGCCAACGCTGCAGAGCCAATAGCTTCTGCAATTCTTGCCCAGGCAAGTTGGATCGACTTAGTATTCTCTGGCGAAGTAGACAAAGAGTTTCCAGAGTTCTGCGCAAAGTATTTGCAGTCAGGATGCAAGCCTGAACGAGGAGTAGTAACTGGTAGGGGCGTGCCAATCTTGGATGCGGTTCCTTCACCAGATTACGATGACTATTTTCGAGAGCTAACGCCGCTGAAACAGAATGACCCAACCGCCGACAAGGCCCCCCATTTCCTAATTTTCGAGTCTTCAAGAGGATGCTGGTGGGGTGACAAGTTAAACTGTACATTTTGTGGATACAACTTTCCTGGAACAAATTATCGCGCAAAATCACCTGAAAGAGTTATCTCAGAAATTCAAAGTCTGGTCGACAAATACGGAGTCGAAAGATTCTACGCGAGTGACAATATCATGGCCCCGAAGCTTCCAAGTATGGTGCTCGGAAAACTTGCAGAACGTGGCGTCAATGTTGCATTGAGCTATGAAGTAAAGACCCCCATTCCACAGCAAGACTTAGACAACTTCGTGCTAGCTGGCATCTTCGAGATACAGCCAGGCATCGAGTCTTTTTCGACACACATATTAAAACTTATGAAAAAGGGAGTGACCGGGTTGGACAATCTACGGGTCATTCGCGATAGCCACTCTAGGGGCTTGAAAACTGTATGGAATATACTCACAGGAATACCCGGAGAAACAAAAAAAGATTATGAAGAACTGCTTAGGTTAATTCCGCTGATTTCCCATCTTCCACCGCCTACACGTTGGGGGCCGATACGGATTTCAAGATACAGCCCTTACCATAATGAGCCTGAGAACTACGGCATAGATGGTCTTCGGCCTTGGAAAGGGTACTACCGTTTGTTTGGCGAATATGCAGACGATATGGCCATGCATTTTTTCGGAAATTACTCAACAGAATTCTTTGACTCGCCTCAACTCATCTTTCAATTGGACGAAGCGATCAATAAATGGAAATCTGAATGGAAATCAAAAATACCACCCATCCTTCATATACGTCACATGAAGAACGGAGGAGCCGTGATCAAGGATACGCGCGATATTGGAAATCCGAAGGAATTCGAAATAAGTGAAAAATCAACGAGCATAATTAATGCCTTGAGTTTCCCCAAAAAACAGAGATCAATCGACTTTGAAAATATTTCTGCAATTGAAGACCTAGTAGAAAAGCGGTTGGTGGCGTTTCATGAAAGTCGCTATCTTTCTTTAATTGTTGAACCCGAAATTGGCGCAGAACTTCGAGAAAAACGCTTCCAGAAATTAGTTACGTCAAAAGTAACGGCGGCTCTCTCTGATCCGGTGAACGGTGTATCTGAACTTGGTGCGGGACATGAAAGTCTTCGTACAGTGTGATGACCACTTAAGCGCGAACAAATCTTTGGGGGAGCCCGCAATCATTATTCAATCTGAGAAAATTCCTACACGCTTCGAAGCTCTTAAGGAGCAGTTGTTGCCTCTTGCCGAAATTTGTGGCCTACGAAACCCTGAGCAGAATGTGTTGCCTGTAGTTCGCGACATCACAAGAACTTGGGGCGATGGCTCCTTAGCAGAGATCCCCCGCTGGTCCGGTTTGGGAGCGGATGCAAGCGCATGCGATTTTTCGATTGCCATACGGAGAACCAGTACAAAATTGAGGGTCACAGTCGAGTGTCAAGGGGACCCGCCTAAGCCATCTTCCTATCACAGAGCATCAATGGAATTGGCGCGTCATGTCGCAAGGAAGTACGAAGCGGATCTGACCAAACTCAATCTCGCGGCGAAATCACTTAAGGATCTGGACGAAGCATCG
Organism: Ruegeria sp. AM5; assembly: GCF_056540645.1. NCBI lineage: Bacteria > Pseudomonadati > Pseudomonadota > Alphaproteobacteria > Rhodobacterales > Roseobacteraceae > Ruegeria > Ruegeria sp. AM5. Next base: position 23,453 of record NZ_JBQFXC010000003.1, read on the forward strand.
CCTGGCGTGATGTGGTTTGGAGCAGAGTTTGGAAATGACGGAGCGGTATGGTTTAAAGCTTACATCCATCTTTGGGCGAATGGTTATGCCTTTTCCGCGGCGACAGCCGAGAGTATTATGCAGGATTTCCAGCTTGAGGAGCAGTGGCACCTCATAAGAAATCGACTCTCTAACAACGATCAGTTGCTCTTTATTAGCATTGATTTGCGTGGAGACGCCAAGGCCAGAGTAAAACTCTATGTTCGCCACAGGACAACTAGCGCTGAAGATGTTGTTACAAATTCGCGAAGGCTGTTCGCTTCTACCGATCACGAAAAAATTGGCACGTTTGCAAGAACAATTCTTGGGTCTGAGAAACTACCTATCGTTACCAGCAATATATCTGCGCTTGAAATCTCTCATGAACAACTGCAGCCGGCGAACTTAGCTTGTCATCTTAGGCTTTACCCGACCGCGGGGTTTGAGGACAGTGAGATCCAGCACAGGATAACCGAAGTATTGGAACTTTTTTCTCTTCCAGTATCTAGCTATCTTTCCGCTTTGGAAGCTTTAGAGGCTCAAGCAGATAGAAACACAAACGGACTGCATGGGTGGATCTCATTGGACTTAGGAGCAAGTAGTTCAAGAGTGAACGTTTACTTTTGCCCTAGGTTTTTCCTTCATTCGCTCGGACCAATTTCTCTAGATCCCACCAGAATGTGGCCAAGACCGACCTTTCCAGATGTCAGAGAGAGCTGATAGGAAAAACTCGTATGAAAGCTGCCCTAGTATTCCCCCCTGCAACCGATCCGCGCGCGCCCCATCTGGCACTACCTTCGCTTGCTGGCGCTTTGCGCAACGCAAACATCTCGACGGATTTGTACGACCTAGATCTCGAAAGTTTACTGTGGTTGATGGAAAAAGACACGATATCCCAAAACCTCAAGTTGCTCCAAAAAAAGAAAAGCCTTGGCACGGTTGCAAACCTGAAAAGTGCAGATAGGTTACTCAATCACGGCTCTGAATTAATCGGGATGAGTACATGGGCGTTAGGAGTTCTTCGATCTAAGGATTTCTATGATCCACACAAGTTTCATGCCGCTAGAGAAGTTATTTTCGATTGCACTGATCTAGCGAGCATGGCTTCTCCCTACGAAATCAAGTACAGCATACATCCCATCACCTACGGCATTGGGCAGTATGATGAGAGGAAACTCTCGGATCTCATCAGTGTGGCCTCTATCCCGTCAGCAAATATCTTCGAAGATTATTGGCAGCGAGACTTTGTTCCGCGTCTAGACGCCACCAACCCGGACATTGTTGGCATAACGATTACGAACAGGCAGCAGATATTCCCTGGACTTACACTCGCAAAACGTCTTCGGCAACGCGGGCATTTTGTGGTAGTCGGCGGTACAGTGTTTAGTAAGTTCTCAGAAGAACTTCAAAAGATGCCCTCTTTCTTTGACAACTTTTGTAATGCAGTCATCGTTTATGAGGGGGAAACGGCAATCGTTGAGCTCGCAAACCAACTGGATGGCAAACACGACTTTTCCAAGGTCCCCAATTGCCTCTATTCAAAAGATGGCTCAATTCAGTTTACAAAACCCCATGTTGAAAACGTAAACGACTTACCGACTCCCGATTTCGAGGGATTGCCCCTCAAAAAATATCTTGCCCCATCTTTGGTTCTCCCAATACTTGTTGGGAAGGGGTGTTACTTCAATCGCTGCAAATTCTGTGATATTCCGTTCGTCAATCATATCTCAAAAAAGCCCTACCGCATCAGGAGTACAGAACTCATTAAGCAAGACATCTTGTCGCTTAATGAGCGACACAAGTGTCGTCACTTTGAAATAACTGACGAGGCTTTAGCACCGAAGTTGTTGAGCTCTCTTAGTGATGCATTGGAGCCTTACAGTGAGCGAGATTTTAGATTTACGGGATATGCGCGACTCGAGCCTGGCTTCACGAAGCAAATTTGTTCAAAACTATTCCGAATGGGATTTAGAAAACTGTTTTTTGGACTGGAGTCCGGTGACCAAGAAACTTTGGACCATATGGACAAAGGGATTCAACTCTCGAACGTTAGAAGTGTTCTAGAAGCATGCAGTCAAGCAGGAATAAATTTTCATGTATTCTCAATAATTGGATTTCCTGAAGAAAGAGAGAAGAGCGCGCGGAATACATTCAGTTTTTTTTATGAAAACTCTGATTTGATTTCAAAGGCAGGAAATAGCTTTGATATTCATCCGTTTGGACTTGAACTTCGAACCGCGTACTTCGATCGAAGACGCGAGCTTGGTATTGAAATCGATGAATCGGCTCTAAACAACGATTTCAATATTGGCTTGGAGCGATCTGAGTGGACCAATACTCGGGGCCTTGAGCAAAGTGAGGTCGCAAAGCTGATCAGAGAGTTTTACGAAGCTCTCATGAAGACGTATGGCGATTTCAATAATGCTCCAATCCCGCTCTGGCCTCCACTAGAAGAGCATTCCATTCTTTATAGCGAGTTTTACCCCGAAGCACCCTTTGAGTGGCGAACGCTTCTTCCAAGCGGAAATGACAGCAAATTCACTTTGGAATGGAATCCGGCAGCCTATCACAGAAAAAATGGCGACCAAACAATCGTCAACTCTCGATGGGGATCGGTAGAGCTTGAGGAACACTTCTACTTGGGCTTGGTTTCCTCAAGACCTGTGAACCTTTCTGGGTTAGCCGAACGAATTTCATTGTTAAGCGGTGATGGTTTATTGATGCCGGACACGGTCCGTGAATTCATAGACGGGCTTTTGCGCGCGCGAATCTTGCAGCTGCGGTTAAGCTCTTAACTCGAGTCAATCTGGTAGTTACACGATACTTGGCTTCAGTTTAAGCCCAGGCCTTAGACAGCATCTGAAAATGACACGAATGAATCTCGTCGCACGGAGATTAGATGGAGTGTTCTCAGCACATTGTCGTTGAGTAGTTTGGCTCTTTCGATACTAAAGTTTGTTGCCCTCCGCGAATCGTGAGATACTGTCGTTATTGAGATGTTGGAGGAATTGAAATGGCTGAAAAAGGTGACCAAGAATTCGGATTGATCATTACCGATGATGAGGGCCGCCACTATTACTTGAGGCCCGAGGTTTTAGAGCGCACTCGAATGGCGGATGAAGACGTAAAGAAACTAAGGGCTGGTCTAGACGAAATTGCCCCATCCGCTCTCCGCGCCGTTGGTGGCGTAATGAAGTGCCCGAGGATCGATAAGTCGGTAATCGATGACGACCTCGCCGCCGGAACGGTAATGTGTCCCTGGTAGGCTAGTCGAAATCGCCTCCTAAGCGGGCGGGTCTAGCTTCGCAAATGGACATAGTTTTCCTGGGTCCGTCTCTGGACCATCGTGCGGCTCGTGGCGTAGCAAACGCGGCTTATTTGCCTCCGTTGCAAGCCGGGCAGCTCACTAAGATCAGATCGCTGAACCTAGCATCTTTAAGGTCGATTACAATTATCGATATCGATAGTGACGTTGGTTCACTTGACAAGATTCGAAGTGAGGCAGGCGCGCTGGCAGCATCTGGTACGAAAGTATATGCTGGCGGTGCGGCAGGAAATGTTGTGCTCCATGACTTCTACGACAGTTGCCTAGGCTTGCTGGGGAATAGAGTTGATTTTGATAAGTTAGGACTTCTTCCCAGCTTAGAAGCCGTAATGCACACGCATGGATCCGAGGAGGCAGACTACTCTCGGCTAACTGAATCAGTTTACGACATCTGTTCTATTTGCGAACGCGCATACGAAGCAGGACATCTATCGCGTTCTTCGTTCACACGAATTCGCGAATTCACCCTGCAAACCCACCGTTTGGATCGCGACATCTCCCAAATATTGAGCAACGCGCTCCCGGAAAACACTCGAGAATTTCACAAAGCACTAGCATTTGTGCTGGCTGAAGATTGCCCGAGCTCTAGGCTAGCTGAAAGCGCTTTAGTGGAACACTCGCGTCTTTACGATGCGAGAAAACAACTTACCAAGAATGATACTGCGTTGCTTCAAGCATCCCGAAACCAAGTTCGCGAGCGAATAGAAACATCCAAATTCGCTGGCTCAGAAAGTTGGTTTTGCCGTGAGCCGACTGCAGTAAGCGAAAAAAAAGCCCTACTGAGGCTCCTTTCTCGAGCTGAGGTCGCAAGGAGCTCACAAAAGATTGGAAATCAAGCTGTGCGTGAAGTCTCTCGTCGAATCAGAAAACAATTCGATTTATTGGAGGGTGAACATTTCGAGCGATGGCTGCGCGAGCGACAGGTGACTGTCGCAGACTTCGTACAGGCGATGTACGACTTTGCCGCGCTTGAACATCTAGAAAAACTACTCAGGTCTGATGTCTCCAAAGCCCTTCCGATGCAAAGAGCTTTGAGCTCACTTAGAGATTGGACGGAACAAAATTCCAACATGGGATTAGGTGAAAGCAAGAATTGAGGGAGTATTGTTCGCTCATGCCCAAAATCACAACCGTGCAGTTCAATATCCAACTGAACCGCGGTCAATTCACCGCTTCGCAAAGCGCGCGATTACTGTTCTCTCGTCTTGCGCCAGAACTAAAAAGACTCCGTTTCTGTGGTAGCGTCTCTGACGTTTTTTTCCAACGGAAGCCGCCGGATATTCGCCTGAGAATAACTGGGGCAGAGGAGGTAATATTAAAGCAGATTGTAGACGTATTGGATTTCGCCGAATCAGAAAATCAAATTGCTTCCTTCGCAAAGGCTATCTACGAGCCAGAGCACATAAAGCTTGGTGGACCGCACATCATGCCGGATGTACACAAGCACTGGAGCGATGATACTGACGCTTGGATGCAATTGGTCCTTGGGCGACCGTATGTTCCGCGGAAGAGTGTTTTCGCCGAAGTGTCCATAGCAATGCTGAACGATCTATTTTTCCGAACGCTTCAAGATCCAGGCGAGGTTTGCGACGTCTGGCATAACGTATCTTTTCTATCAGGCATGAGGGTCAACGTAACAAATGCTAGCCTTCAAGCTAAGTGCCGCAAACCAAGTCTGGGAAGACTACGCGCCACGGCTTTAGAAGACGTACTGAACATTTACGAGATAGCAAATCGAACCTATTCTTTGGCACTGCTGGCCGCATTTAATGAAGGTAAACTAAATGTAGGCCTGAGAGCACTTCTTGCACACCATGCTATATTTCACTTCAATCGATTTGGTTTTGGGGCACGATGGGTTCGATCTTTGTCCACTTGTATGGAGAAAGCATGGGACCCGCACGCAGGGCTGCGCGGCGTTGCCAGTCGAACGGACCGTCACCTGAGGAGATGAAGGAGAGTGAATTGGAAAGAACTCCAACAACCTCCTCCGTCGATTCTTGTATCGGCCCAATAGTATCGAGAATTTCTGAATTCCCGATTGACACCATCCAGCCCTTTCTTACCGAAGATTATGCAACGGAAACTGATCGTTGGATTGAAGAGAAGGATCTACTACAAGCTGACAGCCAATCTATATGCGAAGCGATCTACAAATTAGTACCTGACGTCGAATGTAAGCGGTTAAGATCCTCACTTTTGGATGTTAAACGTCAGTTAACTCGTGAGCTTACTCCTTTGTCGGAAGAAACACTCTGCGAAAGTGGAGTGCTAGGCATCAACGACATTCTTCGGACAAAGCTAATATCCATACAAAACCGTCGCGAAGAGTTTCAGGTCAAGACTACCCGCCTGCGTGATGAGTACGAACAGAGAAGAATTTCAGCCACTAGAATTCTCCACAAGACAGCCTGCGATCCAAAGTTTCTTACAAGTCTGTGTACTTCGAGCCCTTCAATTTATCACGATACGATTAAAACATCTTCACGAAGTTTTTTGAACGAACGACTAAATCGCAAACTAGCTCTCTACCTTCTCAGAGCTGTTGGGCGACCTACCCCAAATGGGCTTTGGTCAGCAGTGTCAATAGCCACTATCCTTGACAATCACAGAGCTCATCTTTCCGTTAGCAAAGGACAGGAAAGAGTGTTGGCTGCACCAAACCTTAAACCATTTTTCGAATTGTTTACATACGTTTCCTCTACCCCGCCCTGGGCGAAACTCTTTCACTATAAGTTCCAATTTGGGGGCAGCACATTAACCAAGTATCCGCTTTACAGAGAGCTCAAGCGGCAGAGTCTGAAAGAGTTGAACGATCATTTTGAATGCAGCAATCTAGAAGGCGTTCTAGAGAAATTCGGCAATAACCAATTGGTCAAGTATGCAGACTTATTAGAAGCTTTCAGTGCAGTTTCCGTGAAAAGTGAGGAATTGGTACGCGTTCTAATATCCAAGAACATCTTCGATCCAGTACCGGGAATCCCAAAGCATTACACCGACGCTTGGGATGCCCTTCAGGTGTTAGTGAGCCATCTACCTGGTTCAGAGAAAACAACTTGGCAGAAATGCATAGTGAAGATGCAACGGTACTGTAGAGATGTTTCACAATACGCGCTTCAAAGTGATCACCATGCGGTCTCAAGTGCACTTAAGCAGATTAAGCTGTCTGTTGATGAGCTCTATGCCGAGTATGAAAAGAAGATGGTCTGGTCTAACGAGCGATTAGTGTTTGTAGACAAAAAGTCTTCACTGGAGGTGGGCATAAGACGAGATGTGTTTGATGATCTAGAGCGACACATCAGAATGACCTGGGACTTCGACAAATTCGGGATCGGAGAGATGGCCGCTCATGCAGAATCCGAAGCCATGATGTCTCAATTTAAGTCGCGGTCCGAAAATATCGGAAAGTCCGACAACAGTACACTGAGGTCATTGAAAGGCGAAAGATTTCCAACTCCGCTTCGGGGAAATAGCTGGGATAGTGAGGTAATAGCATTCTCAAAACGCGTTGGACTTTCTTCGGATAGACTAAAAAAATTTTTTCGCGGTCTCAACGATACGATTTCTCAGTTTCGAAAGCTTGCCGAGGTTTCAGTTCCTTCCAATAGTGGAAGCTACCGCCACGACTTGCCTCCTGGCTCTGCGTTGGTGCGAATTGGTGTTGCGGGGGACAGTTACAGTTTCAGGTTTGGACCTTTTTCTCACGAACCCGCAGCATTCTACTCGCGATTTTCGCCAGTTTTGAGTGCAGACACCGCTGATGATTTCATCTTTTGGCTAAGAGCCAGTTTGGAGAGTTTAGAGACGGAGAACAGAGATCTAAAATTTCTTGATCTGCCGGTATCCGCAAGTGGAAACCCAAACGCGCTTTGCCGCCCAGTGTACTCACAGCACTCTTGGGCCGATGTGAGTTCCTCTTTGCAGAATGGTAAATTAACGATCGGGATCGGATTGAACAATCGCCCCGTAATCTCCTCCGGAAAAACAAAGATCATCGTCAGTCCCCGTAGTGCGGTTTCTCCTACTGCGCTGCGAGCTGAAGAAAGGTTTTTCTGCGATTTGAACGCTCTTCTGGGGCGTCCCTCACTCGCCTATCCCATGCCGAACCTTTCCTCAGAGCTTTATGAAACAGGTAAGTTGCCAAGGATCTCGTTAGATGCGGCAGTAGTTTCTGCAGCCCGAAGCAGTCTAACAACTTCCGAAGTAGCGACACTAGGCAACAAAAATGGATGGGACAGGTACGTAGCGTGGCGGCGATTAGTGAAAAAATACCGTTTGCCTCAATATGTTTGTGTCGGCCAGCCCGTGCGAGCAACTGAAATATTACTACCCACTAGCAGTATCATTTTTGTAGAGCTCGTTCTCTCCGAGGTACTCAGGTCTCCTGGTTTTGTTCAGCTTCAGGAAGCTTTTCCATGCAACGAGCATAACGCGGTAAAGGATAGCTTGGGCCAACGCTACATTTCGGAATTTGCTGTCGCGTGGTCCGGAGATCAGGAGTTCTGGCGGAATTTTAGTAACTTTGAAACTGAACAATTGTCGACTTAGGCTCATATGCCTTTCCAGTACGCAGATGTCGCGCCGAAGGTTGGCAAACGCAATGCTGATCAGTTCCGCCTCGCCGGTTCTCCTGCTTTTAGAACAGCATTGAGTATCTCGATCAACTTAAGAACGACGGCGGTGAAGACATACATTCTGGGGTTGGCCAAAGCGACCGGTGGCACATGTAGGCCGTTCGGTGCTTTACCGGTGATGTGACGCATCTCTTTTGAACACTCACGCTCAAAACCAGCATCGGACCAGAACGGTGTTGGCTTCTGGGGTGTCGGAAAAGCGCACCAAAGCATGCCCTTTGCCCGCGCCCAACCATGCCCGTTCAATCACACCAATCTTGGAGTCCAGAACGGGCATGTGGTCTTTCAAAAGGGGAGCGGCGCCCGAATTCAGGCGGGTCAAATCCACCTCATTAGTGCCGTGCCCCAAAACTTCCCAAAATCCCTCGCCCGTGTCTAGGTTATGCGCAGGTATGGGGTTTCGGAAGAGAACGAGATTTTCAATCTGCGTTCGTCTTTCCCATTTGGTTGGATTTCTATGTCAAAAGATGAACGTTTCAGCGTCTTATCCTCAACTCTGTAGAGCATAAAAAATACTCCACTTTTTTGATTGTTGCGCCGATTTGAGCGAGCGTTCGGTCCGAAACTGAGAATTTTTGGTGCGGTACTCTTCCCGCGCCCGAGAACTAGTCAAGGTTACGTGCAGCCACCACAAACGTCTCTGGTTGCGCGTCTGCATGACCGACCCAGACTTCGGGCCGGATGCAAGCCGACTGAACTTGATGCCAACTACCAATCGCGGAAAACAACAACCACAACCCAAAGTGCTCGCCACCAGAAAATAAAAAAATTCACGAGGCACATGCGCTCGAATTACCCATGAAAGATCACTCGCCAAAGAACCTATGCGGGCTTGGGCTTGGGCTGGTGAGCGTGGTGGTGGAGGTGAGTGCGTCTCAATGTTTTTAGTTTTTTTAGTATATATAAATTTTCTCACGCATAATAGGGCTATCACCACCCTCACCACCTCCACCCCATCCTTTATTTTCAAATAGTTAGAAGGGTAAATAGTGGTGAGTTTGTGGTGACTGTGGTGACTTTTAGACGCCGATGAGGTGTTTTTAGCCTCATTCCTTCTCTGCCGGACTACGGCAGAGGCCGCATTAGTCTCCCGCTCTTGGGTAATCGGGGTGATTTTTTTGCACCCCACACCACCCGGGGCGCGGGACAGCAAGCGCAAGAATGGAGGAGCCGATAGCCCCCGGCGATGAGGTGAATGAACAGAGCTTGATAGCGGACAGCCGCCATGAAAGGCATATCGGCGCTTTCTATAGAGACCCCCGCCCAATGACTGCCCGCTGCGCCTAATTGAGGCTGGCCAGCGACTGGCCATATGCTGATTGCCAATCATGCGAATTTGTCTCGAAGCACCGCAGCTTGGCGGCTCGACAAAACCAATGAAACCCTTTTACGCACTGCTGCTAAACCATTGATCTTTCATGGGCAGGAAGAGGCGTATTTTACAGATTTATTTAGTAAAAACAGCATTCTAGTATGGATTGCAAATCCGTGTACACCGGTTCGATTCCGGTACTCGCCTCCAATTCACTCTAGATAATTGACTTAGGGCGATTACGTTGTCCGCCTTGTGCGCATTTTCCTGGAAAACGACAACACGCTACGCCAGTCCTACCTGTGTCAGCTGCGACGTCACTTCACCCAAATTATCCAGCTCCTGTACTACGCAGTTCTGGACGGTGTTGGCCGCAAGGCGAAGGCTCTAGCCACAAACTATGTCGCTGTGTTTCAGAATCTGGATAAAAGGCATCCGAAGCCATGAGAAACGACAGGCGGCATACCTCAACTTCCATCGCCTAGATATGTCCAGCGATAGTGGGGCGGCGTAGGGCCTTTGTTGCGTCCGCCTTGCTGGGTCTGCTCCCAGGCATGGGCCAGAATGCCGACCGACCGCGAAAGGCAAAATAAGCCTCGTGCCAATGGCGGGGCAAAGCCTAGCTCTGCATAGATCACTGCCGTGACACCATCGATATTCATCGGCACCGGCTTGCCTTTCCGGCGCATCAGGTCGGTTTCCACGGCTTGCCCGACTTTCATGAACCGACCCTCGCAGGCGTCCTGTTCGACCGCATCAGCGACCAGGGCCATCAGCCGGGGTGCGCGCGGGTCCGTCGGTGTATGGAACCGATGCCCGAAACCCGGCAGTATCTTCCCGCGTTCGGCGATCCAGTCGTCTAATGCCTGTTCTGGGCCTTCGGCATGGGCGTCTACAAAGTGATAAAGCTCCATCGCCTGCTCGCCGGCACCACCATGGATGTCACCCAGCATGTTAACAGCACTCGCCATCGCGTTGTTTAGAGACAGCCCGCAGGTCACCGCCATTCGTGCAGCCGCGATCGAGGGGGCTTGCGGGCCGTGATCCACGGCGGCGACCAAAGCGGCCTCGAACAATCGAGCCTGCGCAGGTGTCGGTCTGTCACCCCGCACCATCAACCAGATCATTTCAGCGAAACCCAGATTGCCGATCAGGTCTTGAATCGGCTGGCCACGCAGTTCAATGCGTCCGGGCTCCATATCGATGATGGCGGTGCGCCACCAATCGGCAACATCGCTCATATCACCCTCTCATGTCGCAACGTTTCGATCTCTGCGTCCGACAGTCCAAGCTCGGCCCAAATCGAGAGGTTGTCGGCCCCAAGATCCGGTGGTGCGGATCGTGGCATGCGGCGTGCGCCATCAATGACCACTGGGCTGCCCGCAAGGCGTAAACTCTCTCCGTGCGCCGACAGAGTTCCAATCAGCCCGCGACCTGAGAGTTGATCGTCGGACAAAGCCTGCGGCACCGTCATAACCGGCCCGGCCGGTACACCCAACGCATTCAACTCTTGGACCCAATCACTGGATGGACGGGTAGAAAGCGTGCGTTCCAGTTCTTGGCGCAATTCATGCCGGTTGGTCTTGCGATCCTCGCGGGTTAGGTAGTCCGGATGCGTCAAAAGGTCGGCGCGGCCCAGATGTTGGGCGAGCGCATGCCATTGTTCGTCGCGATTGGCGGCGATATTAATAGGGTTGTCGGATGTGGCAAAAGTTCCGGACGGGGCCGACGTTGTGTTTTCGTTCCCATGCGGCGCAGGAGTCACACCACCGACCAGATAGTTGGACACCACCCACCCCATGGTCGAAACCACCGTCTCGTTCATTGCGACATCAAGGAATGCCCCGCGCGGGTTGGCATTCAAGGCCGCGCTTACGGCAAAGGCCGCCGTCATCCCGCCGACGGTATCTGCCAGAGGATAGCCGACCCGGTAAGGCGCGGTATCCGACGCACCTGTGATTGACATGACACCGCTGATCCCCTGCACGATCTGGTCATAGGCCGGGTCGTCTCGGCGTGGTCCATCCTGACCAAACCCGCTGATGGCACAATAAATCAGTCTGGGGTTCTCGGCGCGCAGAACCTGATACCCCAGCCCAAGCCGGTCCATCACGCCGGGCCGGAAGTTCTCGACCAGCACATCGGCAGTCTTGACCAGCCGCTTGAGCAGAGCCTTTCCCCGATCAGCCTTCATATCCAAAGTCACGGATTTCTTATCTGCATTCTGCGCCAGAAAGCTGATGCCCATGCCGGCCTTGTTCCGATCAGGATCCGCCCCCAGCACACGGGCCAGATCTCCGCTGTCGGGGCGTTCGACCTTGATCACTTCGGCCCCCATCAGGGCCAGTTGGTAGCAACAATACGGCCCGGCCAGGACATTAGTCAGGTCAAGAACCCGGATGCCTGAAAGTGGCTCAGTCGCCATCGGCCACGCCTGCCGCTCGCGCCTTGGCGCGACGTGCGCGGTAACTGGGCAACAGCACCAGAAGGAGGGCAATCACCAACAGGCCCAGCGTCATCGGACGTTCCCAGATAAAGGCGATGCCGTCATACAGCTGCATGGAACGGGCGAAGTTATCCTCCATCATGCCGCCAAGGATGAAACCGATCAGCAGCGGTGCCAGAGGGTAATCGGCAAATTTCAGTGCTGTGGCGCAGACGCCGAAGCCGACCAATATCAGCAGTTCCGTGGCATTGTTCTGCCCGATATAGGCCCCCATGAGGGTGAAGAACAAAATGAACGGGATCAGATAGTTGCGCGGTACTGCAAGCACCTTGGCGATATAGGGGATCAACGGCAGGTTCAGGATCAGCAGCACCAGATTGCCAATGAACATCGACATAATGACAGCCCAGAATACCTGTGGCTCGTCGATCATCAGGCGCGGACCCGGTGTCACATTCAGCGCGATCAGGGCGCCCAACAAAATGGCCGTAGTTCCGGAACCTGGAATGCCGAGCGTCAGCAACGGAACAAAGGAACCGGTACAGGCAGCATTGTTAGCTGTCTCGGGTGCTGCCAGACCTTTGATCGAGCCTTTGCCGAACTCCTCCTGCTCTTCTTTCGGGGCAATATTGCGTTCAACCGCATAGCCAAGGAAACTGGCAATCGTTGCCCCTGCCCCCGGAAGCACACCGATAAAGAAACCCTGCACAGATTGGCGACCAACCACCGGAGCGATGGCCTTTGCCTCGGATCCTGTGATGCGCAGGTCCTTGATTTCGCCTTCGTCGCCTTGCAGGTCCTTGGGTTTGAGAACCAGAAACAGCGCTTCGGGCAGGGCAAACATCGCCATTGCAAGCGTGATGAAACCAAAGCCGGACTGCAGATCCATGATCCCCATCGTGAAACGCGGCAAGTTGAACAGCGCGCCCTCGCCGACGGTGGCCATGATCAGCCCGAGAATGGTCATGACAATTGCCTTGGCCACCTGTCCGGTTCCCGCAAAAGCGGCGATGGCGGACAGACCCACTACCATCAAGGCAAAGTACTCAGCCGAGTGGAACAGCAGTGCGACCGAGGATAATGCAGGCGCAAAGACCATCAGTAGCAGCGCACCTATCGTACCCCCGGCGAAACTGGCGATAGCGGCAACTGTGAGCGCCTTCCCGGCTTTGCCCTGGCGAGCCATCGGATAGCCGTCGAAGCTTGAGGCCACGGTTCCCGCGACCCCCGGCGCGTTCAGAAGAATGGAAGATGTCGAGCCACCAAAGATCGCGCCGTAATAGACACCGGCAAGCAGGATCAATGCGGCGGAGGGATCGCCCATCGAAATGGCGACCGGAATCATTATGGCGATGATCGACATCGGCCCAAGACCGGGAAGCATGCCGATGAATGTACCAATCAGACAGCCCGCTATGACCATCAACAAGTTTTGGATGGAGAATGCCGTTTGTAGGCCGATCAACAATCCTTCAAGCATGTCAGCCTCCGAAAACGCCCGGCAAGGGTCGCATGTAGATGCCAAGAACCTCTTGCACGAGGTACCAGACTGAACCTGTAGCGATTATGGCAACCGGCAGCATGACGTGCCATTTGCGTTCGCCCAGAATGAAAGAACCGAGGATCAGGAACCCGGATGTCGAGATCAGAAATCCAACCGGACGCAGGCACAGCGCATAGGCAACCATCAAAGCCAGCAACAGCAGCGCCTGGCCCAAGTGATATTCGCCCAGCCTCCGATAATCGATATCAGCCTCTTTGGGCTCAGCCTTTTCAAATCCCAGCAGAATAATCGTTGTGGCAATTATCCCCAAAATCGACAGCACCTTGGGAAAGGTGCTCGGCCAAATGGGGTTGCGCTGCATGAAGGGGGGCAGACTGCCATCCATCGTGAACCAGGCGGTGTAGCCATATGTCAGGCATATGCCCAGCAAAACGAGCGCGATCCAGCGATCCAGCGCCATGTTTCCCCCTCCTTTGATTTATTGTTGGTTGAGGCAGAGCGGTTGCCCGCTCTGCCCGAGGTATCCTTACAGGAAACCCAACTTTTTCATCAGATCGCCGATCTGCTTTTCCTGCTGTTCCAGGAACGATTGGAAATCAGCACCCGAGTTGTGGATGTTCACCCAACCGTTACGGGCGCGGACCTCTTCCCATTCAGGTGTGTCATACATCTTGGCGATGGCTTCTTGATAAGCGACCAGCTTGTCCTCTGGCAGACCAGGAGCAGCAAAGAACCCACGCCAGTTCACGAAAGTTGTGTCGATGCCCTGCTCTTTCATGGTCTGCGCATCAGGGGCTGCATCCACGCGCTCTTCTGCGGTGACGCCAATGATCTTCACCTCACCCGCATTCGCCAGATCGACAGCCTCCGAGAAACCGGTCGACAGCGCGGCAATCTCACCGGACAGAAGCGCGGCCATCGCTTTGCCACCTGCATCATAGGGGATGTACTTCACGCCCAAAGCGTCCTTGCCTGCCGCTTCCATAACCATCGCCGCGACCAGATGGTCCATCCCACCCGGCACAGAACCACCGCCGATGGCCGTTGTACTTGGATCGGCGTCATACGCGGCTAGCAGGTCCGCCATTGAATTGATGGGGCTGTCTTTGCCCACAACAATCGCCGCGTAATCACCGATCGTGCCCGAGACCAGTGTCAGGTCGCGGAAATTGTGCGGGAACACTCCGGTCAGAGAGCGGATCACGATCGGGGTCGAGTTGACCATGAGCGTGCCGTGGTTGCTGTCGGCGTTTTCGATCAGATATCCGATGGCTTTACCACCGCCGCCGCCCGACATGTTTTCGTAGGATGCAGTTCCCACGAGACCCGCATTCGTCAGCGCCTCACCTGTGCCACGGGCAGTGCCGTCCCAGCCGCCCCCTGCGCCACCGGGGATCAGAAAGTGGATGCTATCTACGACCTCTTCAGCGAAAGTCGGTCCAGCCAGACCAATAGCGGTCACAGCCGCGATCAGGGCGCGACGGCCCAGTTTGATTGTCGTCATGAATTCCTCCCGTTTGACAACCGGCCGCAGTGCGGCTCAGATTATTCGAAACCTAAACACATCAACCTGACATCAACCTGTCATGGGTGAAATTACTATTGGATCCCGATGAAATTCCTCTTGGTCGAAGACAATCTGGACCTCGCCAATGCCATAAGCTCGCGCATGCGGCTGGACGGGCATGTGGTTGATCACGCAGAGAAAATAGAAGATGCTGTGGCCTTTGTTGAAATCGATGAGTATGACCTGATCCTGCTGGACATCATGCTTCCCGACGGGGATGGGCGGGATTTCCTCAAACGGCATCGCGCCAGCCATCTGGACACACCTGTCATCGTTCTGACCGCCCGCAGTCAAGTGTCGGATCGAATCGGCTCACTCGATCTTGGGGCGGACGATTATGTCACCAAACCCTTCGACCATGCCGAACTTGAGGCGCGCTGCCGCGCAGTGCTGAGACGCAAATCCGGCAAGACCAAAACGACGATTGAAATTGGCGGCGTCGTCTTTGATCCGGTTGCAGGTCATTTGACGGTGGGCGACGATATCGTCTCGCTTCGCAACCGCGAACTGCGCTTGTTGGAACTGCTGATCAACGCCCCGGGTCAGGTGTTTTCTAAGCAGAAGCTGGCGGACCGGTTGTTCTCCTACGACGACAGTGTTTCGGACAATGCCATCGAGGTCTATGTCGGCCGGCTGCGCAAGCATCTGGAAAAATCGGAGCTCAGGATCACAACGTTGCGCGGTTTGGGATACAGGCTGGATCATGGCAACTAATCCAAACGTTTCCGGATCACTCCGAAACCGTCTTGCGCTAACGCTAATCGGCGGTGCCGCGATTCTGGCCCTCGTGCTGTTCTTTGCTGTCCGCGACTATGCAGTTCAGGTTGCCCAGCAAGGTCAGGACAACATTCTGGGTGCCTCAGTCACCTCGATCCTCGATGCCGCGGCGCTGCGTGGAGGCGAGCTTGAAGTCGATATCCCCTATGCCGCCTTTTCAATGCTGAGCACGCCGTCGGACGACCGAGTGTTTTATGCGATCTTTCAGGATGGCGAGTTCCTGTCCGGCTACGAAGACCTGACCCCAACTCAAGGACCCGCTGATGGAAAATGGACCTTTCGCTTCGGTGAGGTGCGTGGTGAAAACGTTCGTCAGGTCAGTGCCAGCCGCACACTGGTCGGGCTGGGAAATCAGACAGAAATCGAAGTGGCCTTGGGACAGACCCAAGATGCGCTGTCGGAGACGCTGGATCAAATCTCACGCAATGCCGGCCTTTTGGGATTGGGGTTCTTTGTACTTGCGGCTCTATTGTCTTTCTGGGTGAGTTCGGCCACCATTGGTCAGCTCGACAGATTAACGACATCCGTCACCCGTCGGGGACCGCAAGATCTCAGCCCATTCAAAAAACCAGTACCGCGTGAAATGGCGCCTTTGGTGTCATCGCTGAATTCGCTTATGGGACGCCTGGACCAGTCTCTCAGCCAATCCGAGGACTTTATCGCCGAGGCCGCTCATAGGGTCCGCACCCCGCTGGCAACGGTCAGGTCTTATGCCGAGGCGACGCTGCAACGGGTCGAGAGAGAAGACAACCGCGAGGCGTTACGATCAATGATGCGCGCCATCGACGAAAGCTCTCGGGCTGCGGGGCAACTACTGGATCACGCCATGATCACATTCCGCGCCGACCATCTGGAGCGCGAGGATATCGATCTGGTGACTCTGATCCGAGAGCTTGTCCAGCGCTTGACGCCCATCGCTGAAATGAAAGACCTTTCGCTTGCTTTGAGCGGCGATCCGCAGGTCATGTATTCGGGCGACCCCATCCTCATCCAAAATGCGGTGCGGAACATGGTAGACAATGCGCTTAAATATGCGCCAGCGGACAGTACCGTAGTCATCGATGTCGCAGGGTCACCCACAGCCCGGATCACGGTCAGTGACCAGGGGCCAGGCTTTCCGCCAGATGAAATCGAAACGCTCACAAGACGTTTCGAACGTGGTCAGAACGCGGCGGGAACCATCGGATCGGGCCTCGGGCTAACCATTGCCCAGGACGTCGCGGTCGCCCATGGCGGCACGCTGGTACTGTCAAACAAAGCGGAGGGCGGCGCATGCGTTATCTTGTCACTCTGATCCTGTGCCTGTTCGCCAGCGGCGCAGGGGCTCAGGATTGGGAAGACCGACAAATATTCAACGAAAGTGCCGACGGCCCCCGACTGCGGGTCATTTCCAGCACCGATACCGCCCTGTTTGCGCCGCTGATCGAGGATTTCGTCGCCCAGAATCCAGCGATATCGGTCGAATATCTGGTGACAGGCACGGCAGATATCGATCGACGCGTCCGAGCCACGCCAGAAGCGTTCGACGTGGTCGTTTCCAGCGCGATGGACCTGCAACTGAAGCTCGCGAATGACGGATATGCGCTGGCGCTTAACGATCTTCCGCACCCCCCTTGGGCGCAATGGCATCAAAGTCTGTTCGCCTTCACTTCGGAACCCGCAACCATCGTTGTCAATCGCACCGCGTTCGAAGGACAACCAATACCGCAAACACGGCAGGAACTGATCGAAGCGCTGCGCGCCCGCCCGGATGATTTTCGGGGCAAAGTCGGCACTTATGACGTGCGCCAGTCGGGATTGGGCTATTTGTTCGCCACGCAGGACGCCCGCGCCTCGGAAACCTATTGGCGCTTGATGGAGGTTTTGGGCGGCCTGGATGTGCGGCTGTATTGTTGTTCGGGCGACATGATTAACGACCTGGCGGATGGTACAATCGCGGTGGCCTACAACGTGCTTGGCAGTTATGCGGCGGTACGAACAGAAGGAAAGGATGCCCTTCAGATCATTCTGCCTTCCGATTTTCAGACGACGATGATGCGAACCGCCATGGTAACTGGCAAAAGCCGCTTGCCGGAGGAAGCGGAAACCTTTGTCCGGCACCTGACCACGCTGAATCCGGAATCAATGGCAGCACTGCCACTTCTGGACACGCAGGACTCCACGACCGAAAGCGCAGCGATAGCGCTGGACCCTGCGTTGTTGACGTTCCTCGATACGCTGAAGCGCAGAAAGTTCCTGTCTGCCTGGGAAAGTGCCGCTATTCAAAGATGATCGGACTTAGACAACAACCCTATCCGTCATCGCTGAACTTGTTGCTAAACACTGTTGACGCTGGAAGACACTAGCCAGCCTGGGTTACGTCGCACGAATCTATAGTCAGAAAAATGATCTCGGCTCAAAGTTTCTCGACGGCCACCTGCGCCCCCATGATGGCCTTGAGCCGCAGCCCCGCAGAATTTGCCCCGAGGAATTCGTGGAACGCACGCATCAGGTCATCTTTCCACCAACCGCGCCTGTGATAATCGTCAAGCATGATTACGCCGCCTTCGATCATCTTGGGCAGCAAAGCATCCAGATCCGTTTTTACGCCCTCGTAGGAATGGTCGCCGTCCAAATAGGCAAACCCGATGCTCTGATCTTCAAACAGGCTTAGCGCCGGTCGCGAATAGTCGCGAATGATCGAAATTTGCCCCTTGGCGATCTCGGTGCTGTATTTACCCGTTACTGCCTCGTATATTCGATCCATATCCTTCTGCGTGCGCGCTCCGGCAAGCGAAGCACCGCCATCTGGGTCTTGCTGTACTTGCCAGGGATCGATGAGGCACAATTTCGAGGGCTTTAGCTCTTCCAGCAGAATCCGCGAAAATTCGCCCTTCCAAACGCCAATTTCAACGCTCAGCCGTCCATGCGGCATGGTCTTGAGCATTTCGCGCCGCAGGGAATCCTTCCGCTCGCGCTGCTCAGCTTGCTTCTTGCGGCGATCCTCAGCAGATACAGCTTCACCCATAGACGTCTTCTCCGGTTGAGGAATTTTGCAACGCTTCAACCAGATCAACCCAATCCGGTCTGGCTCTCAATTCTTCGGCTTTCGACCTGTGCCACTCACATGCTTTATGATGAAGATCAGCCAATTGCGGATCTGCCATCATCTCAGCTTTGATGTCGTGCATAGCCGGCATGTGTTCCAGAATTGAGCGATCCTCAACATCATTGTGGTTCATCATGAGCCAGTATTTGAACCCTTGATCCTGCCCCACATGATTGGTGCGCCCACGGTCGCGCTTGACTAAAAAGCTATCAGTGCTGCGCACAGCATAATGATGAATGCGCGCGAATTCATGGCTGAAACCACGCCATGCTTTCCATTTCACTTGGTCTGCTGGGTAGAGGTTCCCGCCCGAATCCCGCCACAACACGCCTTCGTATGGCGCGTCAGGGTTCGGTGCATCTTCTGGATTGATCCTGGGACGATGGGCGCGAAAACGGCTGAATTTTCCGTTGTTGCGGAACAGCGTTTTGAACCCTTTGGTCCGATGATGCGGATAGCCGTCTTCGGTGGCGGCCAGAAAGAAAGTCTCAGGTACGGGTCGATCAACGAAATCGTTCTGACCCGCGTTTCCGAACATGCGCCAGCAGATCGAGATCGCGTCCGCCACGCCGCTGGCCTCAACGAGGCTTCTTATATCACTATTGGGCAAACGGATATTGATATACTCGTCCACATCCAAACTGAGAATCCAATCCGAAGACAGATAGCTTGGGTGATTCCGCGCAAGCGAAAATGCACGAACCTGAGGCGCAGCGCGCGGACCCAGTCTGTTTCGTTGGTGGTGAGCCCAGCCAAGCACTTGCAACCGGTCACCCATGGCATCGGTACCATCAGCGCAATCATTGGTATAAATCAGAATGTCATCAAAACCGATTGCGTGGTTGTAGGCCACCCAATCGATCATGAAAGGCCCTTCGTTTTTCATCGTTGTTACGATGAGAAAGGTCTCATTCGTCATAAGTTGTTCTCTTGCCTGTGCCGGTGTCGGACTCCTGTCGACCTATTTAGAATAGCACCAGAATTTTGTCCAACCAGGTCGCCAGACAGCCGCAATGCTTGCCGATTAATCTATCTACCGATTCTGTGGGATCACCTCATAACCCGGTTCTTCTGGCTCGTCGTCCAGCATCTCGGTTGGGAACCCTGGCGCCTGGATCTCCAGTCCGGTCGCGTCCTCTAGCCGCCTGATGATGTTCGGGGACAATTCACGCTCACCATATCGCGCGATGCCATCTTCGAAAATCTTGATCATCAATGGGTTTATCTCAAGAGGAACTCCGGCACGGTCGGCGACCTCCTGAAACAGACCGATATCTTTTTTCACCAGGTCCATGGTGAAGGAAATATCGCGCGAGCCGTTCAGGATGACCTGACTTTCGGTCTCGTGCACGAAGGATGTGCCTGACGATATCTTAATCGCCTCATAGGTGGTTCCAAGGTCCATGCCGGCGGCCTTGGCTGTCACCAATGCCTCGGCGCAGGTGATCAGGTTGGCGGTAGCCAGATAATTGGTCAACACCTTCAGAACAGAGGCCGAGCCCAGATCGCCCGTGTGCAAAATGCGCCGCCCCATGGTGGTCAGGAATGGCAGGATACGTTCAAAAGTCTCACGATCACAGCCTGCGAAGATCGAGATATTACCCGTCGCTGCCCGGTGACATCCGCCGGAAACCGGGCAATCCACTGCAGCCCCGCCTCGTTCAATGACCATTGCGCCAAGGCGTTTGACTTCGGCTTCATCGGTGGTCGACATTTCCATCCAGATTTTGCCAGGGCCGACCTCTGGCAACATTTCCTGCATCACCGCATCCGAGGCCGCAGGAGAAGGCAAACAGGTTATCACCGCATCGCAATCACGCATCAGCTGCGCCGGACTTTTGGCGGCTTTGGCACCCTTGGCGACGAATTCGGTCACCAGATCCGGGTTCAGGTCATGAACCGTCAGATCGATACCGTTTCGTAGCAGCGATCCAGATAGCTTGCCCCCTACATTCCCCAGCCCGATAAACCCTACTTTCATGCGCGGTATCCTCCTGTTCGCATCTTGCTGCCATGCCAGCATGTCGTTGCAGAAGTATCATGCCGCCCAGCGACCCCGACAGGTCGCTTTTTATCCGCTTTTTCACGGATCGGCGCGACTCGCTTGACAAGCAACCCTGCCCTGCCGCATGTCCCTTTCGTTGGTGTCTGCGAGAGCAGATGAAAAGGGAATGCGTCAGCGGTTTTTGCCGTCAAACGCAGCCGCCCCCGCGACCGTGACCGGAGAGGGTGCCCAAAGCCACTGGCAGTATGGCCGGGAAGGCGGGACATCCGACAGAGGCCTCCTCTGACATCCGCAAGCCGGGAGACCTGCCAACGCCCGAAGATGAAACCGGACGGGGTGTTCCGGTGTGGGGCTGTGATCGGCCCGCATGAAACCCCGTCCCCCACGAAGAGGATTTGGGGGGATGAGAGACATGACCGAGACCGCACCGGTCGAACTGTTGGTTTGCACTACCTGCCGTCGCGGGCTGCCTGTCGAGGATGACGCCCAGCGCCCCGGCACGTTGCTGCACAAGGCGCTTGAACAGGCGGGCCTGCCCGAAGGCATTACCTTGAAAGCTGTGGAATGCCTGTCGAATTGCGATGAAGGCTGCTCGATCGTGCTACGCGGAGGACCGGATCGCTGGACTTTCGTGTATGAGCATCTGAACGAGATCGACCATGTCGAAACCATCGTCGAAGGCGCAGCCAAATACCTCGCCACCGAGGACGGTTTGGTCAAATGGCGCGAACGTCCCGAACATTTCCGCAAAAACTGTGCGGCCCGCATTCCCCCGATTGGAGCCCTGAAATGAGCAATCTCGAAAAACTCCCCGTCACTGTGATCACCGGCTTTTTGGGCTCGGGCAAAACCACACTGGTGCGCCATCTGATGCAGAACCCGCAGGGCAAGCGTCTGGCGGTGGTCGTCAACGAATTCGGCGATGTCGGCGTCGATGGCGATATCCTGAAGTCCTGCGCCATTCCTGATTGCCCCGCGGAAAACATCATGGAACTGGCCAATGGTTGCATCTGCTGCACCGTGGCCGATGATTTCATCCCGACCATTGAAGCCCTGATGGCACTAGAGCCGCGCCCCGATCACATCCTGATCGAAACCTCCGGTCTTGCCCTGCCTAAACCGTTGTTGAAGGCGTTCGACTGGCCCGATATCCGCTCGAAAATAACCGTCGATGGCGTGATTGCTCTGGCCGACGCCGAGGCCGTGGCCGCTGGTCGGTTCGCTCCGAATGTCGAGGCGGTGGATGCGCAACGCATGGCAGATGACTCGATTGATCATGAAACTCCCTTGTCCGAGGTGTTCGAGGATCAGATTTCCTGCGCCGACATCATTCTGCTGACCAAGCCTGATCTGGCTGGCCCGGAAGGCGTTGCGAAAGCGAAAGAGATCATCGCCGCCGAAGCGCCCCGCCCTCTGCCCGTAGTCGAAGTGGCTGAGGGTGCCGTGGACGTCCGCGTCGTGCTGGGTCTAGAAGCCGCGGCCGAGGATGACATGGACGCGCGTCCCAGCCATCACGACGGCCATCACGATCACGAGCATGACGATTTCGAAAGCATCATCGTTGAACTGCCCGAGCAAACCGATCCGATTGATCTGGTCGCCAAGATTGAACGATTGGCCAACGAGTTGAATATCCTGCGCGTCAAAGGCTATGCCGCCGTTCAGGGCAAGCCCATGCGCCTACTGGTTCAGGCCGTCGGTGCGCGCGTGCGTCACCAATATGACCGCCCATGGGAGCCCCGCGAAGACCGTCGCTCGCGCCTTGTGGTCATTGCCGAGCATGACGATATCAAAGAGGCCGAGATCCGGGATATCCTCGTGGGTGTAACCGAGGCTGCCGAGTAAGACCTATGCACGTCGTCTTCCGCGAAAGCCATGGGCTCGAAGAAACCGAGACCCCGACCGATCTGGGTCAGAGCCCGGCGGACCTGGTGGTGCTGTCCTTTTCCGACAGTGACCTTGGCGCTTTCGCGGCGGGATGGCATCGTGGAGGTGGGCCTGAAGGACGCATGCCAACGATGCGGCTGGCCAATCTGACGGCGCTGAAGCATCCCCTCTCAGTCGACACATATGTCGAGCAGACACTGGAGGGCGCAAAGGGCATCCTGATCCGTCTGATCGGTGGAGTGCCCTATTGGGCGTACGGCTTGCAGCAGGTTCTGGCGCTGGCGCAGGCCAAAGGGATTGCACTGGCCGTGCTGCCCGCAGACGGTCGCGAGGATACGCGGCTGGATGATTACTCTACCCTGCCTGTCTCGACCCTGCGGCGGCTGGCGCATCTGTGCGACACCGGCGGTGAGGTCGCGGCGCAGGCCGCTCTGGCGCAGATGGCACTGGCTGCGGGGTTGTATGCAGGTCCGGTCATGGGCGCGAAGACCATCCCTGAATGCGGCGCCTGGTGCCCGGATCGCGGTGTGATCCCTGCAGAAAACGCTCTGCCCGGTGATGCGAAACGTATCATCGTAACCCTCTATCGTGCTTATCTGACCTCGGCGGACACAGCCCCAATCGCAGCGCTGATCCGCAGCTTGCGCGCGCGGGGTTTTGAGGCAGTCGGCCTGTTTGCCCCGTCGCTCAAAGCACCAAATGCTGCCGATTGGCTGCGCGAGACTATTGTGGCGCTGAAGCCTTCGGCGATCGTCAACGCCACCTCATTCTCTGGCAAGGGCGCATCAGGCACCTCACCTCTCGATGTGGCAGAGGTGCCGGTCTTTCAGGTCGCGCTGGCCACCTCACGCCGCAAAGCGTGGGCCGAAGCGGAACGTGGCCTTTCACCAGCTGATCTTGCCATGCATGTGGTCCTTCCGGAAGTGGACGGGCGGATCAACGCGGGCATCGTATCCTTCAAAGAGCCGGGCAAACGCGACCCGCATCTCGAATATTCTCGCTTCGCTCATCGGGCTGAACCCGAACGGATCGAAGCCATCATCAACCGCATCTCCGGCTGGCTGAACCTTCACGACAAACCCAAAGCGGAGCAGGTTCCGGCGCTGGTACTATCGACCTATCCCGGCAAAGACTGGCAGATGGCACATGCAGTGGGTCTGGATGCGCTGGCCTCGGCTGAGGCAATGTTGCTCGATCTGCAAGGCGAAGGGTATGACACCGCGCCTGCCGAGCCAATTGCTGAAACTCTTCTTGATGCCCGGATTTCATGGCCGCTAGAGGATTATCAGGCGGCGCTGGCGGCGCTGCCGGAAACACTCCGCGCCGATCTCAATAAGGTTTGGGGCACTCCCGAAGACGACCCTGCTTTCACAAACGGCGCATTCCACTTCACTGCGCTGCGTCGCGGAAAGGCTCTGATCGCGCTGCAGCCCGAACGCGGCACACCCGAACTGCGCGATGACGACTATCACGATCTGTCGCGCACACCGCGCCACGCCTACGTCGCCTTTTACTTGTGGCTGCGCAAAGGATTGGGCGCGGATACGCTGATCCATATCGGCGCACATGGCACGCTGGAATGGTTGCCGGGAAAATCAGTCGCCTTGTGCAACGAATGTTGGCCCGAGGCGTTAATCGGCGATCTGCCGGTGATCTACCCCTTCATTGTCAACGACCCCGGCGAGGCCGCGCAGGCCAAGCGCCGGATCGGGGCGGTCACGTTGGGCCATATCCCCCCCCCGATGAAGGAAAGCGGCACACCAGATCGCATGGTGCGACTGGAATCGCTGTTGGACGAGTTCTCGAATGCGGATGGCCTCGACCCCAAACGCCGTGACCGCCTGCAGGAAGATATCCGGGACGAGGCGCAGGCGATCGGGCTGGAAAGCGATCTTGGCCTCGATCAGGCCACCTGTACCGCCGAGGCGATCACGCGCATTGACCGATTTGTCTGCGACATCAAGGAAAGCCAGTTCGGTGATGGGCTGCATATCTTTGGGCGCGTCCCCGATGAGACGGGCAATTTCGACGCTGCCCCCTCAGCCCAAGCTGAACGCTCTGCCCTGATTGACGCTTTAGCGGGCAAACGGATCGAGGCCGGGCCGTCCGGTTCCCCCTATCGCGGGCGTACGGATGTTTTGCCGACCGGGCGGAATCTTTACACGACCGACCCACGCTCGGTTCCCACGCGCGCGGCCTATACACAAGGCGTCAAGCTCGCCGAGGAACTGGTTCGGCGGCACCTGCAAGAAGAAGGCGACTACCCCAAGGGCTTGATCGTCGATCTATGGGGTTCGGCCACTATGCGCACAGCGGGCGAGGAATTCGCCATGGCGCTACACCTGCTGGGAGTGAAGCCGGTTTGGGATAAAGGGTCTGAGCGGGTCTCGGGCATCGAAGTGTTGCCGATCACCGATCTCAGCCGCCCGCGTCTGGACGTAACATTGCGCGTCTCTGGCCTGTTCCGGGACGTGTTCCCGACGCTTTCAGCGCTGTACGGTCAGGCTGTTCGCGCATTGACCAAACGAGATGAAGCACCCGACTGGAATCCTTACGCCGGTCAGGAGCCTGCGGCGCGGGTCTATGGGCCAGCCCCCGGCAGCTATGGTCTGAACATGACTCATCTGTCCGAAATCTATACGGATGAGGCACGCGTGCAAGCGGGTGAGGCTTGGCTTGATGCCAGTTCCTTCGCTTTGGAAGGCGAGCATATAGCGCAAGATAAGGACGGCATCTCTCAGCGCGTCGCCAATGCCGACAGCTTTGTGCACCTACAGGACCTGACCGAAACCGATCTGCTGCTGGCCAACGACTATGCCACGCACGAGGCCGGATTTGCCGCCGCCAAGAAAATCACCGGCGGTACCGCACAGCTCTATCATCTGGACAATACCAACCCGGACAACCCGCGCGCCCGCACCCTGCCCGAGGAAATCAGCCGCGTCGTCTATGCCCGCGCCGCCAACCCGGGATGGATTGCCGGAATGCAGCGGCACGGGTTTCGGGGTGCCGCTGAAATCGCGGCGACGCTGGATCATATGGCATCTTTCGCGCATCTGTCCGGCACAGTCGCACCGCATCTGTTCGATCTGTACCACGACGCCACGCTGGGCAATGAAGAGGTCGACGCCTTCCTGCAACAGGCAAACCCGCAAGCACATCAGGCCATGCAGGATCGGTTCCGGGCACTGCTGGAGGCAGGGCTATGGCATACCCGCCGGAACTCGATCCGCGCCGAACTGGAGGGGTTGGGATGAGTGCGCCCATCGTGCAGGGCTGGTGCCCCGGTGCCCATCGCCCGATGATGTCCGGTGATGGGCTGGTCGTGCGTGTGCGCCCTCGGCTGGCGCGCCTGGATGCCCAACAGGCGATAGGGCTGTGCGAATTGGCGGAACGGTTCGGCAATGGCACGATCGACCTTACCAACCGCGCCAACCTTCAGCTGCGTGGAGTAAAGGAAACCGACCATCAATCCTTGTTGGCCGCGCTTTCCTCGCTGAACCTTCTGGACGCCGAACCCGGAATCGAAATTCGCCGCAACATTCTGGTCTCGCCACTCTATGAAGCCGGTGATCTGACCGCTCGGCTGACACAGGAATTGATCCAGCGTCTGGCCGAGCTTCCGGATTTACCTGCCAAGTTCGGCTTTGCAATCGACACAGGTTCCGAGCGTTTATTGGCCGATGACTCGGCTGATATCCGGCTTGAACTCGGTTCAGGCGGCCTGATCTTGCGCGCGGACGGGGCTGAAACCGGGCGAGCGGTAAGCGAAGCCCAAGCCATCGACCTAATGATCGCGTTGGCGCAGTGGTTTGCGCAAACCCACACAACCGAGACCCGCCGCATGGCGCGGACCGTTGCCACATATGGTTTGCCCAGCGAGTGGCAAGGCAGCGCGCCCGGCCCCATTGGCGTGCCTCTTCAGCCGGGAGCCTGCGTGCAGGGGACACTCTATGGCGCTGCCTTTGGGCAGCTACCGGCGCGGCAACTCCATTTGCTGATCGAAAACAGCAACGCCACTGCCCTGCGGGTCACACCATGGCGGCTGTTCCTGTTGGAAGGCGGGACGGCGATACCCGCCCTTGACTTTGTCACAGATGGCACCGACCCGCTGAGAACAACCGACGCCTGCCCCGGCGCGCCATACTGCCCGCAGGCGCAGGTCGAAACCCGCGGTGTGGCGCGCGCCCTGGCCGCGCGCGTTGCAGGCAGCCTGCATGTATCGGGCTGCGCCAAGGGATGCGCCCGAATGGGTCCGGCCGATGTCACTTTGGTTGGCAATTCCGGACGATTTGACCTTGTCAAACAAGGCCGTGCGGGGGATGAGCCCTGCCAACGCGGCCTGACCGAAGAAACACTCATGACCATGGACTTCACCTGATGCCCTATGAATACGAAACCGACGGCGCGGCGATCTACAAGCAGAGCTTTGCCACCATCCGATCCGAGGCTGATCTGGCCCGGTTCGATGCCGATGAAGAACAGGTCGCCGTTCGGATGATCCACGCCGCAGGGATGGTCGGGCTGGAAGAGTTCGTCCATTTCTCGGACGGTTTTGTCTCGGCAGCGCGTTCCGCGCTGGAAAATGGCGCGCCGATCCTGTGTGATGCCCGCATGGTCAGCGAAGGCGTCACCCGCTTTCGCCTGCCCGCTGATAACGAAGTGATCTGCACCCTGCATGACGAGCGCGTGCGCCCTCTGGCTGCCGAAATGAGCAACACGCGCTCTGCCGCCGCGCTAGAGCTGTGGCGTCCGCATCTGCAAGGAGCACTGGTCGCGATCGGTAACGCCCCTACCGCGCTTTTCCACCTTCTGAACATGTTGGAAGATCCCGACTGCCCACGCCCCGCTGCCATTATCGGCTGCCCGGTGGGCTTCGTCGGAGCGGTCGAGTCCAAGGATGCCTTGTGGGAAGCGCAGCCAGTACCATCCTGTATCGTCAAAGGCCGTTTGGGAGGCAGTGCGATCACAGTTGCTGCCATCAATGCTATCGCGAGCCGCACGGAATGAGCGGGGGTAAAATATACGGCGTGGGCCTCGGCCCCGGCGATCCGGACCTGATGAGTGTCCGTGCGGACCGCCTGCTGCGCAATGCCCGCCATGTGGCGTTTTTTCGCAAACCTGGCCGCACAGGTCAGGCCCGCAAGATCGTCAATGGAATGATCCCCGGCGATGCCATCGAGATTCCAATGGAGTATCCGGTAACAACCGAAATCCCGGTGACGGATCCAAGGTATAATGAACTCCTTTCGGTGTTTTACGAAGACTGTGCCGCACATCTGAAATCACTTACCGAAAATGGTGAGGATGTAGTGGTTCTGTGCGAAGGCGATCCGTTCTTCTATGGATCATTTATGCACCTTTACAATCGACTACGAGACATATCTGAAGTCGAAGTCGTACCTGCCATAACCGGCATGTCCGGCGCTTGGACCGCAACCGGTGACCCGATAACTTGGGGCGACGATGTCCTCACGGTTCTTGTTGGAACCTTGCCCGAGGATACTCTGACTGAACGCATGACCCAGACCGACGCGCTGGTTGTCATGAAGATCGGGCGGAACTTCGACAAGGTAAAGCGCGCGCTGAAACAGGCCGGGCTGTATGACCGCGCGTGGATCGTCGAATACGCTCAGATGCCGAACCAACGGGTCTGCAAACTGTCTGATAATTGCGAAGGGATCACGCCCTATTTCTCAATCATTCTGGTTCATGGACAGGGACGCCGACCATGAGCGGTTGGGTCAAGATCGCTGGCCTTGGGCCTGGAAACGAAGCACTGGTCACTCCCGAAGTCACTGCCGCGCTGGCAGAAGCGACGGACGTGGTTGGCTACATCCCTTATGTTGCTCGGGTGGCCGAGCGAGAGGGGTTGACCCTGCACGCCAGCGATAACCGTGTCGAGATCGACCGCTCTCAGCACGCTTTGCAAATGGCGGCCGACGGTAAGCGCGTCGTTGTAGTCTCGTCAGGGGATCCCGGCGTGTTTGCGATGGCCGCAGCGGTGTTTGAAGCGCTTGAAAACGGGCCGAATGACTGGCGCGACATACAGATCGAAGTGTTGCCCGGGATCACTGCGATGCTGGCGGCTTCGGCCCGCGCTGGGGCACCGTTAGGGCATGATTTCTGCGCCATCAACCTGAGCGACAACCTGAAGCCATGGCCACTGATCGAAAAGCGCCTCCGACTTGCCGCGCAGGGCGATTTCGCCATGGCGTTCTATAACCCTCGCTCGAAGTCTCGACCGGAAGGGTTTGAAAAAACGCTGGAAATCCTGCGGGAGGAATGTGAGCCGGAACGCCTGATCCTGTTCGCACGCGCTGTATCCCGCGAGGATGAGGCTTTGCGGATTTCAACTCTGGAAGAAGCCACGGCAGATATGGCGGACATGCAGACCGTCGTCATCGTCGGCTCGTCCCTGACACGCATAGTCGAGCGCAACAGCGCCCCGATCGTCTACACCCCGAGATTCACGCTGGCCAAGGATTAAGTATGCGCCAGCCAGTCCAAGACCTGCGTGACATTTGCCAACTCGGTCCGTTTCGGCAGGGTCGGACGGTCTATCATCAGAACCGGCA
Source organism: Ruegeria sp. AM5 (assembly GCF_056540645.1). Classification (NCBI taxonomy): domain Bacteria; kingdom Pseudomonadati; phylum Pseudomonadota; class Alphaproteobacteria; order Rhodobacterales; family Roseobacteraceae; genus Ruegeria; species Ruegeria sp. AM5. The sequence continues at coordinate 52,594 of NZ_JBQFXC010000003.1, forward strand.
AGCCCAGCGCCCTTGCGGCATCCAGTTTGGCCCGCGCGCCGGTGCCACCCGCATTCTTGGATACAATCAATTGCGTATGGTGACGTTCCATCAAGGCCCGGTCCTCTTCAACAGAAAACGGGCCCCGCGAAACGATCACATCGCTTTTCGGAAGCGGCAATGCGTCCGGATCGTCTACAAGCCGCAAAAGATAGTGATGCTGAGGTTGGGCTGCGAAGTCATGAAGATGCATGCGGCCAACTGCCAGGAAGACACGGCGGGCTGGACCGGCCAGAGCTTCAACCGCACCTTCAATATCCGGTACGTGCTGCCAGTTGTCCCCGTCTTGCGCGACCCAAGCAGGTCGCGTCAAAGCGGCCAAGGGCGTTGCGCCCCCCGCACAGGCTTCCACCGCATTTCGGCTCATCTGTGCCGCAAAGGGATGAGTCGCATCGACAACATGGCTGACGCCGTGCTCGTGAATGTACCGCGCCAGTCCCGCTGCACCACCAAACCCGCCCACGCGCATCGGCACGGGTTGCGAGCGCGGGTTATCGACACGTCCAGCGTAGGAATATGTAGCGGGAATGCCTTGATCGGCAACCGATTTTGCCAGAGCATTCGCCTCGGTCGTGCCACCAAGAATCAGGAGGTTGGGCATGTCTGAAACTCCGTGGCTGACTGTTTTGGGTTTGGGCGAAGATGGACTGGATGGCCTGTCCCCTGCAAGCCGTCAAGTGCTGGACCGCGCTGAGATTGTCATGGGTCCGACACGCCACCTGTCGTTGATCCCAGACAGCGCGGCGGAACGGATTGAATGGCCGGTCCCATTTGCCGATGGCCTGCCAATTCTGACCGGATTGCGCGGTCGGCAGACCGTTGTGCTGGCCTCGGGTGATCCGTTCTGGTTCGGGGCCGGGTCCGTTATCGCGCGCAATTTCGGAACGAACGAATGGATTGCCCTACCCGGCCAGTCGACCTTTTCGCTTGCTGCTGCGCGGCTTGGTTGGCCGCTTGAAAACACGTTGACCTTCGGGCTACATGCCGCGCCTCTTACGCGCCTTCGCCCTCACTTGGCACCCGGCCTGCGCGCGATTCTCTTGCTGCGCGATGGCAAAGCCGTAGCCGAGCTTGCGACCTATCTGGGCGAAACCGATTTTGCCGATTGCACTCTACACGTCATGGAAGCGCTCGGTGGCCCCCGTGAACGCGCGCGCAGCATGTCGCTGACCGCGGCGTTGCTTGGAACCTTCGAACATCCGGTTTGTGTCGGTCTTGATGTCGCGGGTACTGGGCGTGCCTTTCCCAAAGCCTCGGGAAAACCCGATGACATCTTTGAAACCGACGGCCAGATCACCAAGCGCCCCATTCGCGCGCTAACCCTGTCGGCGCTTGCCCCTCAGCGGGGTGAGCATCTGTGGGATATTGGCGGCGGCACCGGTTCGATCAGCATCGAATGGCTGATGTGCGATCCGACGCTAACTGCAACGACTATCGAGCCGCGTGCTGATCGGGCCGAACGCATTCGCCGCAATGCCAATACGTTAGGGCAGGATCGGTTGTGCGTTGTGCACGGTTCGGCACCAGAGTCATTGGCTGATCTTGACCGACCCGATGTGGTGTTCATCGGTGGCGGTCTGAGTGCGGATCTGCTGAACTGGCTACACGCTAATCTTCAGGCCGGCACGCGGCTGATCGCCAACGCGGTGACATTGGAAAGCGAAGCGTTACTAGCTGAATGGCACGACAAGCTCGGCGGAGACCTGCTGCGCATCGAACTGGCGCAGGCAGCTGCGCTTGGTCCACGGCGAGGCTGGAAATCTGCCTACCCAGTGGTGCAGTGGAGCCTCACGTTATGATCGTCGCGGGGTTAGGTTTCTCATCCTCTGCTACGCTGGCCAGTCTTCGTGCCGCTTTCGAGCTTGCCTCGACAGGAAAAACTGTCGATGCCCTTGCGACCGTTGCGGACAAGGACGGACACGCCGCACTTGCCGCGCTTGCAGAAGCAACTGAGCTGCCGATACATTTCATTCCGGCAAATGATCTTGCCGAACAACGCACACTTACTTGCTCAGCCCGCAGTCGCGCCACATATGGCACCGGCAGCGTGGCCGAAGCATCCGCTCTTGCTGCCGCCGGACATGGCGCGCGGCTGATTTCACCCAGACAAATCTCGGACGACAGGCTTGCAACCTGCGCCGTCGCCATCGGAGGACAGACATGACCGTTCATTTCATCGGCGCCGGACCGGGCGCCGCCGACCTGCTAACCCTGCGCGGGCGCGATATCATCGGCTCCTGCCCGGTGTGCCTCTATGCGGGTTCATTGGTACCCGAGGAGATTCTGGGCCACTGCCCCGAAGGCGCGAAGATCGTAAACACCGCACCCATGGATCTGGATCAGATCATGGCCGAAATCGAAGCAGCGCATAAAGCTGGACAGGACGTGGCGCGGCTGCATTCCGGGGACCTCTCGGTCTGGTCGGCGATGGGTGAGCAAATCAGACGTCTGAAAGAGATGGGTGTCCCGGTCAGCGTCACGCCCGGTGTACCCTCGTTTGCGGCTGCGGCTGCAGCGCTCGGGACCGAGCTGACACTGCCCGGTCTGGCGCAATCAGTGGTCTTGACCCGCACGCCCGGGCGTGCGTCTTCGATGCCGGAAGGCGAGACACTGAAAAACTTCGCTAAAACAGGTGCGACTTTGGCTATCCACCTTTCGATCGGAAATCTGGATAACGTCATCGCCGACCTGACACCTGCCTATGGGACAGACTGCCCGGTCGCCGTGGTCTACCGCGCTAGTTGGCCGGATGAGAAGATCATCCGCGCAACGCTTGCCACGTTGAAGGAGGCACTGGACAACAGCATCTCGCGCACCGCACTGATCATGGTTGGTCCGGCGCTTGCAGGTGAAGGGTTTGACGAAAGCTGTCTGTATTCCAAGACATATGACCGCCGCTATCGCCCTCAAAGCGCCGACAGTCCGTGGTCGAGCTGGAGCCATGGTGATGACTAACCCCCCCGGAATACTGATTTCCGCTCCGTCATCGGGTACAGGCAAGACCACAGTCATGCTAGGATTGCTCCGGGCGCTGGCCGAGGACGGCTTGACCGTACAACCGTTCAAAAGCGGACCGGACTACATCGACCCGGCTTTTCACCGGGCTGCGGCAGGCCGTGCCTCGTTCAATCTGGATAGCTGGGCGATGGGGGAGACGCTGCTAAGCGCGATCTCTGAGCAGGCGACGGGCGCGGATATTGTAGTGGCCGAGGGCTCGATGGGTCTGTTTGATGGTGTCGCCAAACCCGGAGAGCTGGGGCATGGGTCGAGCGCTGAAACGGCGCTGCGCATGGGATGGCCGGTCGTTCTGGTCCTGGATGTCGGAGGACAGGCGCAATCGGCGGCGGCGACCGCGCTTGGCTTTCGGATGTATAACCCCGATCTACCTTTTGCCGGGGTGATCCTGAACCGCTGTGCCAGCCCAAGACATGAGCGGCTGACGCGGCTGGGCATGGAACGGGCTGGATTGCCGGTTCTGGGCGTTCTTCCGCGCCGAGGTGATCTGACTCTGCCCGAAAGACATCTAGGCCTGATCCAGGCGGTTGAGCATCCGGATCTGGAAACGGCAATCGCCGGATATGCCGCATTCCTGCGTGAACATGTCGATCTGGATGCGATCAAACGGGCGGCCTCCTCAGGCCCTGCTGGGCCATCGTCAGCCGCGTTGCCGCGACCCCCGGCGCAGAGGATCGCACTGGCCCGTGATGCAGCGTTTTCATTTACTTACCCGCATCTGCTGGAAGGGTGGCGCAGCGCCGGTGCAGAAATACTGCCCTTTTCGCCACTGGCAAACGAAGCCCCAACCGCAGACGCTGAACTGGTCTGGCTACCGGGGGGCTATCCCGAGCTGCACGCAGGAACATTGGCGGCAGCAGATACCTTCTTGACGGGGCTGCGTAAACACGCGGAAACGCGGCCCGTGCATGGTGAATGCGGGGGGTACATGGCATTGGGGGAAGTTCTGGTCGACAAGGAAGGCGCCCCACATCAGATGGCGGGGTTGTTGGGTCTGCAAACCTCATACCAAAAGCGCAAATTCAACCTTGGTTATCGCAGGGCTGAGCTTTTGGCGTCGATGCCGGGCTTTGCCAAGGGTACAGCCTTGCGCGGACATGAGTTCCACTATTCCTCGATCATCGAACAACCTGACGCTCCTCTTGCGCGAGTCTTCGATGCCGAGGGGGCCGAAGGCCCTCAGACAGGATCGCGACGTGGCAATGTCACCGGAACATTTTTCCATCTTATTGCAGAGGCCTCGGCATGACCGGTTTTGTCTCTTTCATTGGCTCCGGTCCGGGTGATCCGGAGCTACTAACGCTCAAGGCCGTAGACCGGATGCAGAAGGCCGATGCGGTGCTGTTTGATGATCTCAGCAGCGGCCCGATCCTGACCCATGCGCGTGACGATGCTGATCTGGTTGGTGTTGGCAAACGCGCCGGTCGCCCTTCGCCCAAGCAGGATCACGTCAGCCGATTGTTGGTGGAGTATGCGCAGACCGGTCAGCAGGTGGTACGCCTGAAATCCGGTGACGGAGGATTATTCGGTCGACTGGAGGAAGAACTGGTCGCGTTGCAGGCAGCCGGCATCAAATATGAGATCATTCCCGGCATCCCCTCTGCCGTCGCGGCGGCAGCTGCCGCTGGTATCCCTCTGACCCGACGCCTGACTGCACGTCGTGTTCAATTCGTCACCGGGCATGACGTAAGTGGCAAATTGCCGACCGATCTGAACCTTCCCGCCCTGGCTGACGCTACCGCGACAACGGTCGTATTTATGGGCAAGCGCACTTTTCCCTTGCTGGTCGAAGCCCTGAGCGCGCATGGCTTGCCTTTGGACACGCCTGCATTGATGGCCGAATCTGTTTCAACTCCTGAGCAATCCTTGCATCGCTCCACAATCGGAGACCTGTCCGACAAGCTGCGATCCGAGGTTGGAACCGCCCCGGCCCTGATCCTGTATGGCCCGCTGGCAGAGTTCGAAGATGTTTGAACTGATCCTGATCGGAATCGGAACGGGTAATCCCGACCACCTGACCTTTCAGGGGGCGAAGGCGATCAGATCAGCGGACCTGATCCTGATCCCGCGAAAAGGAGAGAACAAAGCTGATCTGGCCGGTTTGCGCGAAGACATCATCTCGCAGGTCACCGACAAACCTGCACGGATCGCCTATTTCGACGTTCCCAAACGCCGGGCAGATGACGGCTATCTCCGAGGCGTCGACGAATGGCACGACGCAATTGCCCTGCGCTGGCACGAGGCGATTTCAGCCTACCCGGACGCGCAGAAGGTGGCGTTGCTGATCTGGGGTGATCCGTCGCTGTATGACAGTTCGCTAAGAATTGCAGCGCGGCTGGACCCGCAACCGCAAGTCCAGGTTATTCCGGGAATCACAGCGTTACAGGCATTGACTGCAGCCCATGCGATCCCGATCAATGAGCTGGGCGCGCCCTATGTCGTGACCACAGGCCGTCGCATCCGCGATGATGGATGGCCTGAAACGGCGTCGAAAGTGGCCGTAATGCTGGATGGCGAATGCTCGTTCCAGAGCCTGAAGATGACCGATTATGACATCTGGTGGGCGGCATATGTGGGCATGAAAGAAGAGATTCTGATCAAAGGCCCATTGGCGGATGTGGCGCAAGACATTCTGGATACCCGCGCGCAGGCCCGTTCTGATCACGGCTGGATCATGGATATCTATCTGCTGAAGAAACGTGCGGCCTGACGCGCGCACAGGATTGTGAGCCCCGTTTCAGCGCTTTTCTGTCATCAATTCCCCAGTCAACAGGAAGGGAAAGAACATGAGGGCGCTTTGGGCTGCGATCTGCCTGCTGGCGATGCCTGCTGGGGCCGACGGCATCGAACCTCTTACTGGATGGGCGGTTTACTCCAGCGGAAAAAGCTATGAGACCCTCGTGGATGACACAAAGGCCGCGGTAAAGGAAAACGGCCTGATCGTTGTGACACAGGCCGGGCCGACCAAAGCGGCGGCCTCGCGCGGTATCACCATTCCGGGCAACCGGGTGATTGGCGCATTCAACAACGATTACGCAGTTCGGGTTCTTGAAACCTCGACCAACGCGATGATCGAAGCGCCCATCCGTTTCTACGTGACCGAGAACGAGGACGGCACTGCAACCCTTTCTTACAAGACACCAAGCTTCGTCTTTGCCCCTTACGCAGACGAGGGCGGAGACGCTCTGCGCGAGATTGCCACAGAATTGGACGCAAAGTTTCAGGCCGTAGCGGAAAACGCCGTCAAATAGTCACACTGACGTGAACCTGCTTGCGTCCGGACGCGTCCTCCGCAATCTGCTGGCAGATAACTTTGTCGGAGCTTGATTAATGCAGGACTTGTCTCCCCGCGCTGCGGATTTGTTGGCACAACGCCTTTTCGAGGCTGGATGCCGCCATGCGTTCGGAATGCCCGGCGGCGAGGTTCTGACATTGGTGGATGCGCTGGAAAGCGCGGGCATTGCTTTCCACCTTGCAAAACACGAAAACTCTGCAGGTTTCATGGCCGAAGCAGTCCACCATCGCGATGGTGCACCTGCAATCCTCGTGGCCACACTCGGGCCCGGAGCGATGAACGGGATCAATGTGGTCGCCAACGCCCTGCAGGATCGGGTGCCGATGATCGTGCTGACCGGATGTGTCGACGCGGATGAGGCGTTGACCTACACCCATCAAGTGATGGATCACGCGCAAGTCTATCGCTCGATCACCAAAGGCAGCTTTATGCTGACGGCCGACGGGGCCGATATCATCGCCGACAAGGCGGTATCGCTTGCCAACCAAGCGCGCCCCGGCCCGGTACACATCGATGTGCCTATCTCGGTGGCCGATACGCGCGTATCAGGGGTTAAACGTCGTCGACTGGCAAAAGTTGCTCCTGTCGCGCCTGGCGCGGAATGTCTGGAAAAGGCCCGCCGCTGGGTGGCCGAGGCTGAGCGACCTTTGGCGATCATCGGTCTTGATGTTCTTTACGACGACTCGCGCTGTGTGGTGCGAGCATTTCTAGAGCATTTCAACATTCCCTTTGTCACCACCTACAAGGCCAAGGGGGTGGTGCCCGAGGATCATCCACTCTGCCTGGGCGGGGCGGGTTTGTCTCCGCTGGCCGATAAGCATCTAGTCCCGCTGGTGGAACAGGCTGATTTGGTACTGTGTTTGGGATATGACCCTATCGAGATGCGCCCCGGCTGGCGCGAGATCTGGGACCCAGAAACCAAGCGCGTGATCGACATATCAGCCGTGGTGAACGATCATTACATGCATCAGGCTGGGCTAAATCTGGTCGCCGACACCGGCGCAACGCTTGAGGCCATTGCCAAGGGCAACCCTGCCGGCAAGACCTGGCCGAATGGTGAGCCTGAACAGGTCAAGGCTGCGCTGGCGAATGCTTTTCCGACAGATGAAGACTGGGGACCGGCGGCGATCATCGCAGAAACTCGTGCCGTTCTGCCACCCGAGACCCTCGCCACGGCCGACAGCGGCGCGCATCGCATTCTGCTCAGTCAGATGTGGGAGTGTTCGGAGGCACGAGGGTTGATCCAGTCCTCGGCGCTCTGCACCATGGGGTGTGCCGTTCCGATGGCGATCGGTCTGAAAATGGCCGAACCGGATCGCCCCGTGATCAGCTTTTCTGGCGATGCCGGCTTTCTGATGGTTGCTGGAGAGCTGTCGACTGCCGCCGAATTGGGTGGCAACCCAATCTTTCTGGTCTTTGTCGATGCCAGCCTTGCGCTTATCGAACTGAAACAACGCCAGCGCCAGATGGGCAATCGCGGAGTGGACTTTGACCGCCATGACTTTGCGGCTTTAGGCCGCGCATTCGGCGGTTATGGTCACACAGTTCGTAGCCGCGACGATTTGCGGGCTGCATTGGATCAGGCGTTGAAAGCAGACAAGTTCACTGTCATTGCTGCGGAAATTGACCGTGGAGGATATGATGGCCGCATCTGAAGGACCGCTGAAAGGCGTCAAGGTACTGGACCTGTCTCGCATTCTGGCAGGACCCACTTGTACGCAGTTGTTGGGCGACCTTGGCGCTACCGTCATCAAAGTCGAAAACCCGGCGACCGGTGGTGATGATACGCGGCAATGGGGCCCTCCTTACGCCGAGGATGCGGATGGCAACCGCTCAGACCTGAGCGCATATTTCATGTCCTCCAACCGCAACAAGAAATCGGTCGCCTTGGATATCGCAACACCCGAAGGACAGGCAGAAGTCCGACGCCTAGCCTCGCACGCTGATATTCTGATCGAGAATTTCAAGCCCGGTGGACTGGCGAAATACGGGCTCGACTACGCAACCTTGTCCAATGAGTTTCCTGACCTCGTCTACTGTTCGATCTCAGGCTACGGGCAGACAGGCCCAAACTCATCGAAGCCCGGATATGATCTTATGGCGCAAGGATATGGCGGGATCATGTCTCTGACCGGAGACGCCGACGGCGCGCCGATGAAAGTAGGCGTCGGAATTGCTGACGTGATGTGTGGTATGTATGCCTGCGTTGGTATTCTGGCTGCGCTGCGTCATCGCGACATGACTGGCGAGGGTCAGCAGATCGATCTGGCGCTGGTGGATGCACAGATCTCTTGGCTGATCAATGAAGGCGTGAATTATCTGACCTCGGGCGAAGTGCCTCAGCGGCGCGGCAACGGGCATCCCAATATTGTGCCTTACGAGGTCTATCAGACGGCGGATGGGCACGTGATTCTGGCCGTTGGAAATGACAGTCAGTTCAAAAGATTTTGCAGCTTCATCGAAAAGCCAGAGCTTGCCAACGATCCCCGATTTGCCACCAACCCGGCCCGTCTTGAAAATAGGGATGCGTTGAATGCGATCCTGCGCCCGGCAGTTCAGGCGCTGGATACAGGCAGCGTCATCGCGGGGCTTGAAGACCTGAAAGTCCCTGTTGGCCCGGTGCGGACGCTCGATCAGGTTTTTGCCTCGGATCAGGTCGCTGCCCGCCAGATGCAGATCTCGATGCAAGCTGAGCCTGGCGAGGTGCAACTGATCGGGAATCCCCTGAACCTGTCACGCACGCCTGTAACATATCGCAGCGCACCACCGGTCTGTGGGGCTGACACACAGGCTGTTCTGAACGCGGAAAACCCCTTCGAAGATTGAAACACTCTGCCCGTTTAGGCGGCAAGTTGCTGAAACATGCCCTTGAATCGGCGGTTTTTTTCGCGTTTCTCACACACGGGATTTCACCAATTCGAGAGCAGGGTCGATACTGTTACGACCCGGCTGCACACTCTGTTACATCGAACAGTGTAGAACGTCGCAATCAGATTGGACCCGAGTATGAAACAAGACGTCTTTGGACAGATGAACACCCTGAACCAGCCCGCAAGCGTCGAGGCATGGGATGGTGTTCTCCTTGGGTTCATGGCGCATGCCGCTGTCACACCGCAACATCTGGGCAAGGTTCTGGAGCTTGAGCCGGACTTTGCGCTGGGCCATGCGGTCAAGGGGCTGTTCATGGTTCTGCTGGGCCGGCGTGAGATGATCGCGGTCGCTGCCGAAGCGCTGAGTGCCGCGAATGCAGCGATGGAGCGTCAGCCAGTTTCAGCCCGGGAAAGGCTATATGTCGAGGCCCTTGGTTTGTATATGGCCGACCTTCCATCACAGGCCGTTCAGAAATTTGAAGAGATTCTGCGGGCGCACCCAACTGATACTCTGGCCATGAAGCTCAGTCATGCGACGCGTTTCGTTCTGGGCGATGCGGCGGGGATGCGTCGGTCGATCGAACGGGTGATGCCAGCGTATGAACCCGACCACGCCGGACGTGGATACTTGCTGGGATGCCACTCGTTCGCGCTGGAGGAAACCGGCGCCTACGAGAAAGCCGAAATCGCCGGTCGTCAGGCCCTATGGATGGTTTCGGACGACGCCTGGGGATTGCACGCTGTAGCGCACGTGCACGAGATGACGGGCAACGCGCAGCTGGGACTGGACTGGCTCGCGGGACGCGAGGACGCTTGGGCGCATTGCAACAATTTCCGCTATCACGTCTGGTGGCACAAGGCGCTGATGCACCTGGATTTGGGGCAAGTCGATCAAGTGATGGCGCTTTACGATCATCACATCCGCCAGGACAAAACCGACGATTATCGCGATATCTCGAATGCAACCTCGCTGCTGTCCCGGCTAGAGCTTGAGGGCGTGGATGTTGGCAACCGCTGGGAAGAACTGGCCGATCTCAGCGCAGCCCGAACCGAAGACGGATGCTTGATCTTCGCCGATCTTCACTACTTGCTGGCATTGACCGGGGACAATCGTTCGGAGGCTACAGCAAATATGCTGCAGCGTATTCAAAATGACGCCCAGCGCAATCAGGGTGACACGCCGATCCGCATGTCCGACCCGGGCATTGCCGCCGCAAAGGGGCTTGAGGCCTTTGGAGAAGGCCTTTACGGCCAAGCCTTTGATTTTCTTTCAAATGCCCGGGGTGGGATGCAACTGGCGGGTGGCAGCCACGCCCAACGTGATGTATTCGAGCGTATCACCATTGATTCCGGCCTGCGCGCTGGCCGCCTGGATGCTGTCGAGCGCATCCTGGACGACCGCCGCGCCAAACGTGCCGGGGGAGAGGACAATTACGCCCTCGCCCGCCGAGAATTGATCGAGGCCGCACGCGACAGCGGCGACGCACAAAGCGTCCCCGCCGAATAACAACAATAAAAGACCAAGAAGGACAGAAACCGTATGGCGACCGCATCGCCCGCTTCTGATTTTGCTCCGGTGGCGTCTCAGGCCGCCGCCCCCGCCGCTACGCGCGATCCGCGGTTGGATTTCTATCGCGGCATCGCGATGTTCATCATCCTGATTGCCCATATTCCGAACGATCCGTGGGCCAAATGGATACCTGCCCGCTTTGGCTTTTCGGACGCAACCGAGATCTTCGTATTCTGTTCAGGCATGGCTTCGGCAATTGCTTTTGGGGGGGCGTTCATGCGCAAAGGCTGGTGGATGGGCACCGCACGCGTGAGCTTTCGCATCTGGCAGGTCTACTGGGCGCATATCTGCCTGTTCTTCTTTGTCGCGATGACAATGGCGGCCCTGAACCAGAGTGGGCTGTTCGAGAAAAACTATATCTCCTCTCTCAATCTACAGCATTTCTTCAACGATCCGGCGTCACAGATCGTCGGACTGTTCACCCTGACCTATGTGCCGAACTACTTCGATATTCTACCGATGTATCTGGTGGTACTGGCGATGATGCCCCTGTTTATGGGGCTATATCGTATCGGATTCTGGGCGGTCGCCATGGCCTCGGTCACGATCTGGCTCGTTGCACAATTCGACTACCTTGACCTGCCGGCCGAGCCCTGGTCAGAGCGCCAGTGGTTCTTCAACCCATTCGGGTGGCAATTGCTGTTCTTCACCGGCTTTGCGTTCATGCGAGGTTGGATTCCAGCGCCGCCGGTGTCGAAAACTCTGATCTGGGCGGCAGCATTGTTTTTGATCTTCTCGATGCCGTTCGGCTCGTGGAAGGTATTCACTTGGATCAATGCAGCAGCCCCTGATCTGGCTGATGAGATTCGCAAGGTCTGGCCAGTGACCAAAGAATTTCGCGACAAGACCGACTTTGGTCTATTCCGATATCTGCATTTTCTGTCGCTTGCCTATCTGGGTTGGGTTATCGCCGGTGAGCATGGCCGTCGCCTGATAGCGACCGGTCATGGGGCAGCCGCAAAGGTCTGGCAGTTCCTGCTGACCATCATCACCAAAGTGGGTCAGCAATCGCTCGCGGTGTTCGTATTTTCTATGGCAGCAGCACGACTTATCGGCGTCGGACTGGACCTGAGTGGGCGAGATGTTGCCAGTGTGTTCATCGCCAACATGATTGGCTTTGCCATGATCATCGGCGTGGCTTATCTGGCCGCCTGGTTCAAGTCACAACCTTGGAAATCAAAGAAATGAACTTTACACGTCGCGCTTTTCTCGCCTCATCAACGGCTCTGGCCTTCGCCCCAGCGGCATATGCCACAGGTGGAGAGACCCCGTTCAGCCGAGACGACGTCATCGCAATGGCCCGCGACCTGGCCAGCCGTGATTATGCCGAACGTGAGATGGTTCCGCAGGAGTGGCAGGACCTGACGTATCAGCAATACCGTTCAATACGGTTCCGGCTGGATCGCGCGCTGTGGTACGAGACCGAGACGCCCTTCAACGTCGATTTTTTCACGCCGGGCCTGTATTTTCCACGCACAGTGAAAGTATCGACCGTCGAGGACGGTATGACCAAGCCGGTCGCCTTTGATCTGGCCATGTTCGATAAGTCTGAAGACGTACCTGAGCTTCCAATTGACGACACGCTGGGCTTTTCAGGTCTACGCCTGCGTACTGAGATGCACCGCCCTGGCGAGACAGACGAGTTCTGCGTTTGGCAAGGGGCCAGCTATTTCCGCGCCATCGGTTTGCACGAAGTCTATGGCCTTTCGGCCAGAGGGCTCGCCTTGAAGACCGGCGATCCAGATGGCGAGGAATTTCCCGAATTCATTCGTTTCTGGTTGGAGCGTCCAGAACCGGATCAACGTAACATGGTCGTTCATGCGCTCATGGACAGCCCCAGCGTTACAGGGGCCTACCGCTTCCACGTTACCGCCGGTTCAGATTGCGTGATGGATATTGAAGCCACCCTGTTCCCACGTACCGAACTGCCCCATGTCGGCATCGCGCCCGGCACATCTATGTTCCTGTTCGATCAGACCAATCACAGCCGTTTCGATGATTTTCGCCCCGCAGTGCACGACAGTGACGGGTTGATGATCCGCAACGGCGCAGGAGAGGTTCTGTGGCGCCCGCTTGCGAACCCGACTCGCCTGCAGATCTCGTCTTTTGTCGACACAAACCCCCGCGGCTTTGGTCTGATGCAACGCAAGCGCAAGTTCTCGGACTATGCGGATCTTGAAGCCAATTATCACAAACGCCCAAGCTTGTGGGTTGAACCCAGCGAAGACTGGGGTAAAGGCACCGTCACGCTTGTCGAAATCCCGGCGGATCAGGAGATTTATGACAACATCGTCGCCTATTGGCGCCCAATGGAACCCTACGCCGCAGGCAGCCAGATTGATCTGTCCTATCGCCTGATCTGGGGCGAGGAACCTCAGCACACCCCTATGGCCCGCGTGATCAACACCGCGATGGGCGACAACACATTCGGCGAGGGCCGTTTAGCTGTGATTGATTTCGAAGCCAGTGAGCTGCTTGACGATCCCGAGGCCATCACGGTGTTTGTCGACTCGCCCCATGCCGAAACTTCAGAAGGCGTTCTGCAGCGTAACCCAGACACGGGCGGGTTGCGGCTGGCGTTCTCATTCGAACCGGGCGAACGCAACCACGTGGAACTGCGCGCGCAGTTGCTGAAAGACAAACAACCAGCCTCTGAAGTCTGGCTTTACCGTTGGACCATATGAACCGCGATCTTCATATCATGCCGCCCGAGGCCCCTCTGGCGATGCCAGCGCAGAACTTTGCGCAGGGATTCCGCGATGCGCAGGTACCTGCCGGGGGTCGAAATCCCTCTGTTGGGTTTTGGCGCGCGCTGGTCTTCTCACCTGCCATGGCGGCGACTTTGGGTCTGCTCTGGGTCATGTCCGACTGGTTCAGCGCCGAAGGGATTAATCTGGTCGAAGGTATCCTGCTGACGCTAATCTCGTTCAATTTCTTCTGGATTTCTTTCACGGTCTGCACCGTGCTGCTGGGCATGGTCTCGCTGTCCCGGCAAGAGCAGCCAAAGCGTGAAGGACGCTCGCAACCGTTGCGCGTGGCGCTTTTGACGCCTGTCTATAACGAGGTGCCGTGGAACGTGCTCGGCAACGCCCGCACGATGCTGGAAGACCTGCAGAAACGCGGTGGTCAGCACCACTATGCCATGTTCATTTTATCCGACACGCGCGACCCCGAGATCGCCGCGCAGGAACAGGCCAGTGTCGAGGCGCTACGGACCACGCTGGCACCGGGGCTTGAACTCTATTACCGCCGCCGCCCCCAGAATACGGATCGCAAGGTCGGCAATATTGCCGATTGGGTCAGCCGCTGGGGCGCGGACTGGGATGCGATGTTGGTGCTGGATGCCGACAGCCTGATGACGGGTCGCGCGATCTCGCGCCTGACCGATGCGCTAGCCCGCGATCCCGGCGCAGGCCTGATCCAAAGCTATCCGCAGCTGATTGGCGCGCAATCGGTCTTTGCCCGGATGCAGCAGTTTGCCAACGGCGTCTATGGTATCGCCTTTGCCGAAGGCCTCGCGCGCTGGTGCGGGCAAGAAGGCAATTATTGGGGCCACAACGCCATCATTCGCACCTGTGCATTTGCTTCTAGCGCAGGTCTGCCCAAGTTGCGGTCGCTCAACGGACAAGACAAGCTGATCATGAGCCACGATTTCGTCGAGGCTGGATTGCTGCGTCGCGCAGGATGGGCCGTGCGCTTTCTGCCGCGCATACGCGGATCATATGAAGAAACGCCCCCCACCCTCATTGACCACGCAATGCGCGATCGACGCTGGTGTCAGGGCAACCTGCAGCACCTGAAACTGCTGGGTTCGACCGGCTTCCGCGCAGTCTCGCGGTTCCATATGTTCCACGGAGCGGTCGGATATCTGATGTCGCCGCTATGGTTCGCACTTTTGGTGATGTGGGCCTTGATCGGTCAGGGCAAGGACGCCTCGGTCCTGCATTACTTCAGCCCGGACAATCCGCTGTTCCCGCAATGGCCAGAAATGTCCGAAACACGGCATGTGCTGATCATTCTGGTGATGTATGCGATGCTATTGGCGCCCAAGGTTTTGGGCGTCGCTGCCCTGCCCCTCAGCGGTGTGCGCTATTCCGATTTCGGCGGAGCGCGAAAATTCTTCACTTCATTTCTGTCCGAAGTCATCCTGTCGATCCTCTATGCCCCTATACTTATGGTGCAGCAGATGATTGCAGTGTTCCGCACCGCGTTGGGCATTCAAAAGGGCTGGTCCCCGCAAGCGCGCGATGGTGGCAGCTACGGGCTGCGCACGCTGATCCTGTGCCACAGCCTTGAGACTATCATCGGCGTCGCGCTTAGCGTTGGCATCCTCGCCGGTCTGGTCTCGGTCTGGCTGGCCCCGATTGCGATCAGCCTGGCACTGGCGATCCCATTGTCTGCGCTCAGCGGCGTATCGGCAGGCACCGCGCGCCGTATGGTTGGTATGCGCGAAGATGTCAGTGAGCCTGCAATTACACGCTCGGCCCGGCGCTATCGCGATGAGTTGAAGCGATTGATCGAAGGCAAAGGCGTGATCACACCGGCGGAATGATCACCCGCCGGGCAAGCCTTCGTACCAGTCTACCATCATATCAGCCCAGCCGTTTGGCACCGTATGGCCGCCCGGGAACAGAGCAAATTCCAAGGCGCTACCTTCGGCACATCCCATCCAGTTGCGACGCATAAACTGGCCCGTGGTAGAAAACCCGCTGGGCTTGGTATCGGCACACTCATTGGCGACCCGCCAGATTTCCAATCCGGCAAAGATATCGCCCTGGTGGAAACGGCCTCCGCCCAAAAGGCGGCCCTCCAGCGGCACCACATTGTCCGTCCAACCATGGGTGTGGAACATGCGCACCGGACCATCACAGCTTTCGGGATGTGGCCGCCAGAACCCGCCTGAAACCGGGACATAAGCAGAAAATGAATCCGGCGCAGCGCAGGCGAGGTAATAAACCATGAACGCGCCAGCCGAGAAGCCGCCCAGCACCACGCGATCCGGGTCGATATCAAACCGGTCGGCAGCGTCCTGCACTACTTCACGAAGAAACGCGGGTTCATCCCGACCTTCCCAACCGGGAAAGAAGTTCCAGCTTTTTCGGCCGTTTCTCTCGGACCCTTCCGGTGCCATCACCGCGTAGCCGCGCGCCAGCAGTGGCTCGACCATGGATCGGTTCTTGAGCGTACCGGTGGCGCTGCCACCATAGCCGTGCAGGAACACAACCAGCGGAGGGTTCTCCGCTTTCGGCAGTTCGATGTGATATCCGCCTGATGCGGTTTCGCACATCCCCTCGGTATCGCCACAAGCCGCAAGGCCGGGTTGCCCGGCAAAAACAAAGCACGCGGCCAACCAGTGTCTGACACTCATCCCGTTTCCTCTTCATAATCGTTGACAGGCAACCCAGCCCGCACCCAACCGGGCCCGGCCGCCGAACCCAGCATGCCCTCGGGCACGTCGATGATATTGGTAAATCCAGCCTCGGTCAGTCGATTGCTTAATCGGGCCGAGCGCACCCCGCGTGCACAGATCAGTGCGACAGGTGCAGATCGGTCCCCCCCGAGCAGGTGGTCCAAGGCCTGCACGAAATCCTCACGGCGCATGTCGAGCGGATGGGCTGCTTCGGCGACCCCGGTCGCCCGCCATTCGCGTGGGGTTCGGATATCGATAAGATGGATCGCGCCGTCGAGAGCCTGTTGATGGGCTGTGGCCGCCGCAATCTGACCACCAGCATAGGCCTGCGGGATCAGCCGGTATTCGCGGATTGCGAAACCCGCTGCAATGGCGGCCCCTCCGCCCAATAGGACCCATCTGCGGGTTCGGCGTTTCCCTTCTGCCATGCGGCACTCTCCTGCATTGTCAGATCGGTATTATCATATGGCAATTCGCGACGCTTTCAGGAAATCCAACCCTCAGATCAAGTTCGCGTCATAGTTACACAGGTGGATCACGTCCAATATGTGCGCTTTAGGACCTTTCGGAACCTTGCAATTTCCGGACAGTCAATAAATTATCCCTAGTAATTCAGTCATATTGACCGCACAGACCGGAGTATCGCACTTGTCCCTATTCCTTATCGCGGCCCTTCCCTTCCTCGGAGCTGTCTTTCCGGCCCTCCTGATCCGGGCAGGACGAAACGCAGCAGCATCAGCGGCTGGGTTGACCACCTTCCTCGCGTTGATGGGATTGCTGATCCACATTCCCAGCGTCATGCGCGGTGATGTTGTGACCGCGCGGTTCGACTGGATACCCGGGCTTGGACTAAACGCGAACTTCATGCTGGACGGCCTGGGTTTTTTGTTCGCCCTGCTGATCCTGGGCATCGGTCTTCTGATCATCCTCTACGCACGATTCTACTTGTCGCGCGAGGATCCGATGGGGCAGTTCTATACCTATCTGCTGCTGTTTCAGGGCGCGATGGTGGGAATTGTTCTGTCCGACAATATCCTGCTTCTGCTAATATTCTGGGAACTTACGTCGCTCAGTTCATTCTTGCTGATTGGTTATTGGAAGCACCTGCCCGAGGGTCGTCAAGGCGCGCGTATGGCTTTGGCCGTGACCGGTTCGGGCGGGCTGGCGATGATCGCAGGGATGCTTATCCTCGGCAATATCGTGGGATCTTATGACCTGAGTGTCATTCTGCAGAACAAAGAGCTGATCCAGTCCTCGCCGTACTACCTTCCTGCGCTGATCCTGATCTTGCTTGGCTGTTTCACCAAATCGGCGCAATTCCCGTTCCATTTCTGGCTGCCGCACGCGATGGCGGCTCCGACGCCAGTGTCGGCCTATCTGCACTCGGCCACAATGGTGAAGGCAGGCCTGTTCCTGATGGCCCGGATGTGGCCGGTTCTGGCGGGTACGGATGCGTGGTTCTACATCGTCGCCACTACCGGTTTGATCACCATGCTGCTGGGTGCCGTGATTGCGCTGTTCAAGGATGACCTAAAGGCGCTGTTGGCGTTTTCGACGGTGTCCCATCTGGGTCTCGTGACGATGCTACTGGGCTTTGGCACGACGATCGCCGCTGTTGCAGCCGTCTTCCACATCATCAACCACGCGACGTTCAAGGCGGCCTTGTTCATGACCGCCGGGATCGTGGACCACGAGACCGGCACACGCGATGTCAAACGGCTGGGTGGTTTGCGGCATCTGATGCCGATCACGTTTACTATCGGCACAATCGCTGCCCTGTCGATGGCCGGTCTGCCACCGCTGAATGGTTTCCTCTCGAAAGAGATGATGCTGGAAGAGACAGTCCACACGACTTGGCTTAACTCACCTTACTTGGTACCCGGCTTGGCGCTTTTGGCTGCGCTATTTTCAGCGGCCTACTCCTTTCGCTTTGTCAGCCATGTCTTCCTTGGGCCCGAGCGGGACGATTACCCCGCGCATCCGCATGACCCGCCTGTTGGTCTTTGGTTGGCGCCGGCGTTCCTTGTGGTGCTGGTTGTCCTGATCGGTCTCTATTCTGCTGCCATCGTTGGCCCGCTTGTCGCGGTTGTCTCCAGCGCCGTGATCGGGGGCGAGAAGCTGCCTTATTACTCGCTGAAACTGTGGCACGGCTTTACACCTGCGCTTTACATGTCGGTGGTCGCGACGCTGGGAGGCCTGTTCCTGCTGTCGTTGCACAAACGCGGCGACCAGATATGGAACGCCCTGCCCCGGCCCGAGGCAAAGGTGATCTTCGAGGCAATCATCGACGCGCTGACCCGACTCAGCCGCTGGATTACGGACGAGCTGCATAATGGTGTGCTCAGCCGATATGCGATCATCTTCGTGGCTTTTGTCGTTGGGCTTGGCTACTACGCCTACTCCACCGGCACCATTGGCGTTGAAACACGCGTACCGCTTGAGGCTCAGGTCATCCCGATCATCGGCTGGATCTGTCTGGTGGGTGCGACGCTGGCGATCATGTGGTTCCACCGCAACCGACTGCTGTCACTGGTGTTGATCGGGGTGGTTGGCCTGATCGTTTCGATGGCATTCAACTACCTTTCTGCCCCCGATCTGGCGCTGACACAGATTTCGGTCGAAGTGGTGACCATGATCCTGCTGTTGTTGTCGCTGAACTTTCTGCCGACCGACACACCCTGGGACAGCAGCGCGGCACGGCGTTGGCGTGATGCGGCAATTTCGGTGGTTGCCGGGATCGGCTCAGGCGCTTTGATCTATGCGCTGATGATGCGGGATTTTGCTTTCCCAACGATCTCGGAATTCCATCTGGCCAATTCGTACAAAGGTGGCGGTGGCACCAACGTCGTGAACGTGATCCTCGTAGACTTCCGGGGTTTTGATACCTTTGGCGAGATCATCGTGCTGGGCATCGCAGCCCTGATCATCTACGCCCTGACCGAAGCAGTGCTGAGCACCAATGTGCGCAGTTACCTGCTGAACCGTAAACCACATTGGCCGCAGTCGGGTGACTCTCACCCATTGATGATGGTGGTCGTCACCCGCGTGATGATGCCCATCGCATTGATGGTCGGGGCCTATATCTTCTTCCGAGGCCACAACCAGCCCGGCGGCGGCTTCATCGCAGGCCTCATCGTCGCGATCGCCTTCCTGATGCAATATATGGCCAGCGGCTATACCTGGGCTATTGAACGGCAGCGGTTCTACTATCACGGCACCATCGGTTGGGGCGTTCTGATCGCCGCTGCCACTGGTCTGGGTGCATGGTTCAATGAACGCCCGTTCCTGACCAGCGATTTCGGTTATATCCACTGGCCCCCGCTGGAAGAATTCGAATGGGCCACCGCGATTCTGTTCGATACCGGCGTCTTCCTTGCGGTACTGGGCGCTGTGATGCTGGCGCTCGACAGCCTGTCGCGCTTCGCGTGGCAGCCGGGAATGGCACAAGAATTCCCGATGGATATCAACCCGCTGCGGGATAGCCCTCAGGATGAAGATAACGAGAAGGAGCAGGCCTGATGGAAGCGCTCGTAGCCTCTGCAGTCGGCGTCATGACCGCCGCCGGGATATTTCTGATCCTGCGCCGCCGTACATTCCCAGTCATTCTGGGCCTGTCCCTGATCACCTATGCGGTGAACGTGTTCCTATTCGCCACCGGGCGGCTGGCGCTGAACGCACCTGCCGTTCTGAACAAATATGAAGATGTCCCCTATACCGACCCGCTACCGCAGGCGCTGGTGTTGACGGCCATCGTGATCTCATTCGGGATGACGGCGGTGATCGTGATGATCTCGCTGTCCGCCTATCTGTCCTCGAAGGATGACCATATCGATATGAGCGCAAGCGATAGCGTGGACGCACCGGGAGAAGACGCATGAACCATTGGATCGTCGCGCCGATCGTCCTGCCCGCGATCCTGGCCCCGTTTATCATTATGGTGTTGCGATATCATTTGGACCTTCAACGCATCTTCTCGGTCGCCGGCGTCGTGGGATTGCTGGGTATCGCCTTGACCATTACCGCCCAGGCATCGGGTGGCGAGGTTCAGGTCTATGAGCTCGGCAACTGGCCCGCACCGTTCGGCATCGTAATGGTGTTGGACAAACTTTCGGCCATGATGGTGTTGTTGACGGCCCTGCTGGCCCTGCCGGTTGTCCTTTATGCCATCGGCTCTGGCTGGGATGAGAGAGGCAAACACTTCCATGCTCTACTCCATTTTCAGCTAATGGGTGTCTGCGGTGCTTTTCTGACCGGCGACGCCTTCAACCTTTTTGTGTTTTTCGAGGTCCTGCTGATTGCCTCTTACGGCCTCATGACGCATGCAGGTGGCGCAGTGCGGTTGAAGGCCGGTGTTCAGTACGTCGCCTATAACCTGCTCGGCTCGACCTTGTTCCTGTTTGCCTTGGGCACGATCTATGCTGTGACCGGCACGCTCAACATGGCTGATCTGGCCGTTCGCGTGGCCGATATCCCACCCGAAGACACCGCCTTGCTGCGGGTTGGAGCAGTCTTGCTATTACTGGTTTTCTGTATCAAGGCCGCAGTGTTGCCACTGCATTTCTGGCTTCCTGCAAGCTACGCAAATGCGCCGCTGCCCGTTGCGGCGCTGTTCGCGATCATGACCAAAGTCGGTGCTTATTCGATCCTGCGGGTCTATACGCTGGTCTTTGGGCCCAATGTAGCCGCAACCGAAGGGCTAGTCGGTAGTTGGCTACAACCTGCAGCGCTGCTGACATTGGCCGTTGGCGCTATTGGCATTCTGGGCTCGCAACATATCGCGCGAATGGTGGCCTTTTGCGCCATCGCATCGATGGGCACATTGCTGATTGCGATCTCGTTGTTTAGCGAGGCCGCGACGGCGGCAGCGCTCTACTATATCTTCCATTCGACGCTGGCGACGGCCCTGCTGTTCCTTGTCGCGGACATGGTAATGGAGCGCCGTGGCGGAGCCATAGCCCCTTCGACGCCGATGCCGCAATCCGGTCTGATCTCAGCCCTGTTCTTTGTCGGCGCCATCGCGATGGCTGGCATGCCGCCACTATCGGGCTTTGTGGGCAAGCTGCTGGTACTGGACGCCTCACGTGGCGCGCCCGATGCAAATGCAGTCTGGGCCGTGATCTTGATCGGGTCGTTCGTCACAATCGTGGGTCTGGCCCGCGCGGGAACGCTGATCTTCTGGAAAAGTCACGACGCCCAACATAATGTGACGCCTGAGCCAACCGAAGAAGCCGGCCTACCAACCGCGCCCGAGCCCTATCCAGGCCTCGCCTTTACTTCGGTGTTCGGGGCGGTTCTGGGACTTGTGCTGCTGACACTGTTTGCAGGTCCGGCGCTGCAATATGCCAGCAACACGGCCGTGCAACTGTTCGCGCCGGATGACTACATTTCGGCTGTGCTGGGAGGGGAAGAATGATGAAGCTTCTGCACCGTATATTTCCGCATCCCCATCTGACCGCACTACTTACACTGGTGTGGGTGTTTCTGGCAAACACCGGGTCTTTGAACTCGGTGGTCTTTGGCCTTCTATTGGGAATCATCATTCCGTTTATCACTCAGCCCTATTGGCCGGATCGCCCGAAACTGCGCAATTGGCCGATGGTGGCGGAATACATGTTGGTAGTCTTATGGGATATCGTGATGGCCAATATCGCAGTGGCCCGGATCATCCTGTTCAAGCGCGATGCCGACCGCCAGCCAAGCTTTGTCAGCGTCCCGCTGGAACTGCGCACGCCCGAGGCCATCACAGTTCTGGCCGGAACCATCACCATGACCCCCGGCACCGTCAGTTGCGATTTGTCCGCACAAGGGCACTACCTGCTGGTTCATTGTCTGGATGCACCGAACCCCGAAGAGGTGCGCGACCAGATCAAACAACGCTATGAGCGCCGCCTGAAGGAGATTTTCGAATGATCACCTATGCGATCTACTTTGCTTTTGCCTGCTTCGGCGCTGCGATCATGATGTGCTTGTGGCGTATCATTACTGCCGACGGTGTCGGTACCCGTGTTCTGGCCCTAGATACAATGGTGATCAACACCATTGCTCTGCTTATCCTTTACGGCTTGAGTATCGAGACCGAAATCTTCTTTGAATCCGCCATGATAATCGCGATGCTCGGCTTTGTCTCAACCGTGGCTTATGCGCGCTTTATGCTGCGTGGCAATATCATCGAATGAGCGTGGCATGACCTTTATCTTCGAACTGCTCATCGCATTCTTCCTGATCGTATCGGGCATTTTCGGCTTTGTCGGATCATTCGGCATGATCAAGCTGAAAGACCCCATGTCCCGCCTGCACGCACCCACCAAGGCAACTACGCTGGGCGTGGGCGGCGTCCTACTGGCCTCGATCGCGCATTCGGTTTTGCTTGAGGGCAAACTGTCGATGCACGAGTTGTTGATCACGCTCTTTCTGTTCCTGACGGCCCCGATCACGGCCCTGTTCATTGCCAAATGGCACATTCATCGCCATGAAAAACCCAGTGATCTACCAGACGCAGGCGAGGATGAGCTTTGGGCCACCCACGCGGTCGAACAGGTCGAGGACGTCCCGGACCACAGTACGAACTGAGACCTATGCACAAACCTCTGCTGCCCCTAACCCGCGATCTGGTTCTGATAGGCGGAGGACACACGCACGCGCTACTGCTGCGCAAATGGGGTATGAAACCGCTGTCCGGCGCGCGGGTTACGGTGATAAACCCCGGTCCCACCGCACCCTATTCGGGCATGTTGCCAGGATTTGTCGCTGGTCACTATCAGCGGTGGGAGCTTGATATTGATTTGGTGCGTCTGGCCCGCTTTGCCGGTGCGCGGGTGATACTGGGCGCAGTTGAAGGTATCGACCCGGACACACGCCAAATCCATGTGCCCGGACGCCCGCCGGTGGCGTTTGATGTGGCCTCGGTCAATGTCGGGATCACCTCGGATATGCCAGCATTGCCGGGATTCGCCGAGCATGCCGTTCCGGCCAAGCCGCTCGGCCTCTTCGCCGCGCAATGGCAAAGCTATCTTTCAGGGACGGGCCGCGCCTCGGTCGCCGTGATCGGTGGTGGCGTTGCGGGAGTAGAGCTAGTCATGGCGATGGCCCATGCACTGCGTTCCAAAGGACGTGAAGCGCAGGTTACTTTGATCGACAGTGCAACGGCC
Organism: Ruegeria sp. AM5; assembly: GCF_056540645.1. Taxonomy (NCBI): domain Bacteria; kingdom Pseudomonadati; phylum Pseudomonadota; class Alphaproteobacteria; order Rhodobacterales; family Roseobacteraceae; genus Ruegeria; species Ruegeria sp. AM5. Next base: position 75,941 of record NZ_JBQFXC010000003.1, read on the forward strand.
CTGACAGCGACTGTCCCGAAGGCATCCGCCACCATCCGGCAGGCGATGGCGCACCTGGGGATCGAAGTTCTGGAAAACACATCAATCCAGAAGATTTCTGCGGGCGAAATCGAGCTAACGGACGGTCGCCAGATACCAGCCGATTTCATCACCGGTGCTGCAGGCGCGCGGCCCTATGAGTGGATATCCAATACCGGCCTCGCGCTGCATGACGGTTTCATCAAAGTGAACGCGTCCCTGCAATCCAGCGATCCGGCGATTTTCGCCGCGGGAGATTGCGCCCATCTGTCCGAGAACCCGCGCCCCAAGGCAGGGGTCTACGCAGTGCGCGAGGCACCAATATTGTATGACAATTTGCGCGCCGCGCTAGGGTCTGGGAATATGCGGCGTTACGTGCCGCAGAAGGATTACCTGAAACTCATCTCTCTGGGTGGAAAATCCGCACTGGCCGAGCGATTGGGAACATCATTCAGCGGGCCGCTCATGTGGCAATGGAAAAACCATATCGATCAGAAGTTCATGTACCGGTTCCGTGAACTGCCCCAAATGCCCACCACCGCGTTGCCCCGTCATCACGCAGCAGGGCTGCAAGAGGCGTTGGGAGAAAAACCAATGTGCGGCGGGTGTGGTGCAAAGGTGGGTCGAGGCGCTTTGCAGGCCGCATTGCAGGAGTTGCCGCAGCTCGACAGGCCCGACATTACACCCCTGCCCGGTGACGATGCGGCGGTGCTGCTAACCGGTGGCACGCGACAGGTTATGACATCGGATCACTTACGCAGCTTCACCAACGATCCCGCCTTGATGACGCGTATCGCCGCTGTCCACGCGCTTGGTGATATCTGGGCAATGGGCGCTCGTCCGCAGGCTGCGACAGCAACGATCATCCTGCCGCGCATGTCAGCTGAGTTGCAGCAGCGCACAATGGCTGAGATCATGCATATTGCCAGCGACGTCATGCACCAAGCCGGGGCTGAGATCGTCGGCGGCCATAGCTCAATGGGTGACGAAATGACCATCGGGTTCACTCTGACCGGGCTCTGTGATGCTGAACCGATCACGCTGGGTGGCGCAAAACCTAATGACGCTTTGATCCTGACAAAGCCGTTGGGCAGCGGTGTTTTGATGGCGGCCGAAATGGCGGGCAAGGCGGAAGGCGCCTGGGTCGCGGCAGCTTTAGCGCAAATGATACAGCCGCAGGGTGAGGCGTCCCGCATCCTGAAAAATGCCCATGCGATGACGGATGTCACCGGTTTTGGTCTGGCGGGTCACCTGCAAGGGGTATGCGAAGCGTCTGGCTGCGGGGCAACCCTGTCTTTGGACGCGATTCCAGCTCTGGAAGGTGCGGCAGAGCTCAGTGATCAGGGCATTCGATCTACAATCTACACCGACAACCGTGCCATCGCCCCAGGCCTTCCGACCGGCGGCAAGGCGGATTTGTTATTCGATCCTCAGACTGCGGGAGGTCTCTTGGCGGCCGTCGATGCCAACGAAGCCGAGCAAGTGTGCTCGGAACTACGCGCCGCCGGTTACCCTGCCGCCCTGATTGGTCACATCGACGCGACATCGGGCCTGCGTGTTCAAAGCTGATCCAGAACATTCTTGATCCGAGCCACCGTCGCCGACAGCCCGGTATCATCAAGTGACGGTGGCTCAATCTGCGCGATCACTTCGGCACGCTGCGCCTTACGCGATTTGGCATAGGCCGGGTCGTAATGCTGTTCCATCAATGCCTGTGTCAGTCCACGCTTGTCGCCGGCATTGATCAATTCCAGCCAACCATCCACAACCTCATGACCGCGATGAATGCGCAGTGGAGACAATCGATCACGTAGCCGTTCGCTATCCGACAGGATGTCATCGTAGGCAGACACCAGATACGCGGTGCGCGCAGCAATCGGTGCTGTGATCTGGATGCGAGGTGCAGAACACAAGGCCGACCACAGGCTGGGCGGGAGGATCAGGTTTCCGATCTTGGATGATTCTGCTTCAACAACCACCGGACGCGCTGCATCCAGCTCGCCCAAGGAAGCGGCGAGCGCGGATTCGAAGGCTTTCTGACTGGGTTGCCCACCCGGCATTTCGCCCAACAATGAGCCTCGGTGATTGGCCAGCCCTTCAAGGTCCAGCACTTGCGCGCCTTGCGCCTTTAGATGGCCCAACAGGTCTGTCTTGGCCGTCCCGGTATAACCATCCAGCGCGACCAATCGATATGGCAACACTTCATCATAGAGGAACTGCTTTACTAGTCGGCGATAGCTGCGATAGCCGCCTTCAACCACCTCGGCGCGCCAGCCGATTTGTTGCAACATCCAGGTAAATGATCCTGATCGCTGCCCGCCACGCCAGCAATAGACCAGCGGTTTCCAGTCGCCCTCATGATGGCTCAGGTGATCCTCGATATGGCCTGCCGCGTTGCGAAACACCAGCGCAGCACCCAGCTTGCGGGCCAGAAACGGGCTTTGCTGGACGTAGATGGTACCGACCCGTGCCCGTTCTTCATTGTTCAGAACCGGCAGATTGATAGCGCCCGGCATATGGTCTTCGGCGAACTCAGCCGGGCTACGCACGTCGATAATCGTATCAAACGTGTGGTTGTAGAATTGCTGCAGGCTGGAGACTTTCAAAACCATATCAACGGTCTATCCCGCATGGTGCCGGAAGAAAACCCAAGCCGCCGTTGAAGGTACCAGACCATAATACTGAACAGCCATTGCAAACCATCTTCGCTTGGGTAATGAACCATCGATACTGGTTTCTTAATGGCATGGGACGTGCGCACAAATGGCACAGCAGACCGCAAATTCCCTCAAGAGCAAAGCATTGGCCGATCTGGAGACAGGGAAGTTGCCGCAGGCCTTGAAAAAAGCGCAGCTTGGCATCAAGAAACACCCCAAGGATGCCGATTACCAAGCAATCGCAGGCTTTGTCCTGACCGAGATGAAGCGGTACAAGCAATCCATTCCACACTTTGCTGAAGCATCGCGAATGAAACCGGACGATGCTCAATTTGTCGAAAACCTCGCCAACGCGTTGATGCAGACAGGTCAAATTCCGCGTGCGCTATCCTATGCCGAGCAGAAACTTGAACGCTTCCCGAATAACAAAGAACTGGTCCGCGTCATTGATGAAATACAACTCAAGGGACAGAATTGGCGCCTGATCATCGACCATACGACGAACAAACTGGAAAAAGACCCTGACAATGCAGATTTGCTTTGGTTGCGGGCCCGCGCCTACGGAGAGGTCGGGTTCTCCGATCACAGCTCTCAGGACATTGCCCGCGCTTTTGGGATCGCACCTGAAAATGAAAAAATCGCATTGTCGAAAGCCGTAGACTTGTATCAAACGGGCGACAAAGAGGGCTCAAAAACCATTTTGCGCGCTGTACTTGAGAGAAACAAGTTTTGCGCGGCGGCGCTCTACCAAATGTCTCTAATGGTGGACAATGACCATGCCGAGAGCCTTGCGCGTGCTGTCGACACCGCAATTTCAGAAAGTGATCACGCCAACTCGGTGCTTGAATTCGCAAAGGCACACTTGATCTCCAAACGTGATGGGCTGTTCCCGGCGCTCCCCCACTTTGCGCGGGCCAATGCCATTCAACACAACGTGAATCCCTATGACAGTACGCAAGAAGAGAAACGGTTCAAAGAAATCAGCACGTTTTTTCCGCTGAATGTACCCCCTGCGACTGCAGGCGTAAGCGATGGGCCCAAGCCGATATTCGTAGTCGGACAGCCACGATCAGGCACAACACTGATGGAAATGATGCTTAGTTCGGCACCGGATATCGCCGGCTGTGGAGAGCTGACGATTGCAGGTGAATTATCCCAGAAGGTCAGAGAGAGCGGCAAACCATTTGACGCAGACGCAGCTGCTGAATGTGCAGCAGAGTTTCGCAGGCTGATGCCACCCTTACCCGAAAGTTCGACTGCATTCGTTGACAAGATGCCACATAACTATCAGCGGCTCGGCTTCATAATGTCAGCGTTCCCGAATGCCCGCGTGATCAACATGTTGCGCGATCCAAGGGATGTGGGGCTATCAAAATGGATCAGGCGTTTTCACTCACCGGGTATGCGCTATGCATCCAATCTTGAATCGATTGCCCACTCAGCCAACCTGTACCGGTGCTATCTTTCTCATTGGGAAAAGCTGTTCGGTGATCGTATTCTGACGGTTCGATATGAGGACCTGGTAGTCGACCCCAAAACCTGTATCCAGCAAGTCGCCGCCTTCTGCGGTATCGACTGGGATGAGCGGATGATGACCCCTGAGAAAAATACCATGAAAGTCCGCACCGCCAGCACCGATCAGGTGCGCAAGAAAATCTCAACCGGGTCAATTGGTGGCTGGCAAGAGGTTGCGGATCAAATTCAGCCGATGTTGGATGGGCTGGATCAGGCGTTGTGGCCCGAATACAGGTTCGATTGACCAAAAAAAAGGCCGCCCCGAGAGACGGCCTTTTTTTTGCTTCTCCGGTCACATCACTTCTGTTTGATGCGCCCGTCCAGATAAGGCTGATACGGGGCGTTCTCGGCTAGATACTCCGCCGTAACATCCGCCAGATCAGGCCCGAAATCATAGGCGTTCTTGTCATCACCCGAGAACACAGAATAACCATCGCCGCCATTGCGGACATAGTTGTTTGTCACCACCAGATATGTCGCTGCGGGATCAATAGCTTCGAAACCGCCATCCTTGGCGACCATGACCTCAACAATCCGGCCCTCATTCGGGGCAACCGATGGATCCCAGGTAAATGTCATTCCTGCCACCTGAGGGAAGCGGCCTTTGACCTCTTCAACTTGGCTCACCCCGTTTTCAAGAGCATCAATCACGCCCTGACCGCTGATCTCGAAGGTCGAGAGCGTGTTCTGGAACGGCAGTACTGTCAGCACCTCACCCATGGTCACCTCACCCGGATCGATCGAGGCGCGCAGCCCACCCGAGTTCGCAATCGCAATCTGGGCGCCCTGATCGGCAACCCGCGCCAGCATGGCATCCGCAACAAGATTGCCCATCTCACATTCCTGCACGCGACAAACGGACCGGTCGCCTTCAATCGAAGCTGACGCTTCCGCGACAACCTTGTTGCGAATTTCATCCAGCGGTACGGCCAGCTCGGCGATGCGGTCCAGCGCGGCCTGATCCTCGGTCACCGCATTATCCATGATCAGCGGCTCACCCTCTGCGGATACAACATTTCCGTCATCATCGAATGTCACATTCAATTCACCCAGAAACTTGCCATAGGCATAGGCCTGAACGATCTGCACCCCGTTTACGACGGTCGGGTACGGCCCGGCGGCCTTGTCGGATGTGTTCGAAAGATATGTGTTCGAATGCCCACCCACGATCACGTCAACGCCCGTGGTCTCCTGCGCCACGCGCTGATCGACGCCATAGCCTGAGTGGCTGAGAACGATGATCTTGTTCACACCTTCGCCGGTCAGCTTGTCGACTTCAGCCTGAACGGCAGGAACTGGATCAGAGAAGGTGATATTTGGACCGGGTGACGCGATATCGTGCGTGTCTTCCGGCGTCAGTCCGATCAGACCGATCTTTTCGCCGCCCACTTCGATCACAGCCGATTTCTTGATCTTGTCGGTCAGCAGTTCCTCATCCGCATAATCGGCGTTGGACATCAGCACCGGGAAATCGACCGAGTCGATGAAGCCGCGCAGCACCTCAGGGCCATCGTCGAATTCATGGTTGCCCACAGTCATGGCGTCATAGCCCAGCTTGTTCATGAACTCAGCCGCAACCTTACCCTTGTAGTAGGTATAGAACAGCGAGCCCTGGAACTGGTCGCCCCCATCAACGAGGATCGAGTTATCGGCCCGTCCGCGGGCCTCTTCGACTGCCGTCACAAGGCGTGCCGATCCACCAAAGCACTTGCCTTCGGCATTGTCTTCGTCGCCACAGGCGCTGTCGTACTTGTTGATTGGCTCAAAGCGCGAGTGGAAATCGTTTGTATGCAGAATCGTAAGCTTGTATTCGGCAGCCGCCATACCGGCGCTGAGTGCCAATACCGCAGCCGAAGCCAGAAAACGGGTGAACATCGTGAAACTCCCTATGATTGTTTTGCGCGATGGTGCGCGTTGCGTGGCGAAGAGTCAAAGGGGGAAATCCGGCTTGATTCTACCCGTCGTGCGGGGCATCAGGACTTCATGCTGATTTACAAGATCTTCCGCGCCGATGAATGGGCACACCTGCAAGCACAAGGGGCTTCGGATGGTGCACCGATTGATGTTTCGGATGGATATGTTCATTTCTCAACCGCAGAACAGGCCGCTGAAACCGCTGCCAAGCATTTTGCCGGGGTCGAGGGCCTAACCCTCTTGGCCTGTGATAGCCAAGCAATGGGCGATGATCTGAAATGGGAGGTTTCGCGTGGTGGCGCATTGTTCCCCCATCTCTACCGCCAGATTCAAATGTCGGATGTGGTCTGGTCACGCGATCTGCCCTTTGACGGTCAGGCGCACCAGTTCCCGCAGGAGATGGAATGACCCGCTTCATCGATCCCGAACGCGAACAGTTCGAGGCGTTCAAGGCCCTCGATCGAGACCATCCTATCGAGATGCTCAATCTGGTGAAGTTTCGCGAAACAGCTCAGTATCCGTCCGATCACGCACTGGCCGGCGCACATCTGACCGGCGCACAGGCCTATGGCAAATACGGGTCTGAAACCGCGCCTATCGTCGCCCGCATAGGAGCGTCGATCCTTTGGCGCGGCGCATTTCAGACTATGCTGATCGGTCCACAAAATGAGGCTTGGGATGCTGTGTTCATCGCCCGCTACCCCACCGCCCACGCATTTCTTGAGATGGTGACCGACCCTGCCTATCGCGCCGCGGTGATACACCGGCAGGCCGCCGTTGAAACCTCGCGCCTGATACGTTGCGCACCGACAGAGGGTGGAGACTCCTTCGGATGAAACTGACCGAAAAACTTGGGCTCGCTGCGCTGCACCGTCTTGACCCGGAAACCGCGCATGGGCTTTCGATCAAGGCCCTGACCTCGGGGCTTGCACCGACGCCTGGGCCGGTCACATCGGACCGACTGAAGACCCAAGTCGCGGGTCTGGATTTGCCCAACCCCGTCGGACTGGCCGCAGGGTTTGACAAAAATGGTGAAGCACTGTTGCCGCTTTCACGCGCCGGGTTCGGGTTTATCGAAGTCGGGGCGGTGACACCCCGTCCGCAGCCCGGCAATCCTAAACCGCGCTTGTTCCGCCTGACCGAAGATCGCGCCGCCATCAACCGCTTTGGCTTCAACAACGAGGGAATGGGGGTCATGGCCGCGCGTCTGGCGCGGCGTCCAAAGGACGCGGTGATCGGGTTGAACCTTGGGGCCAACAAAGACAGTGATGATCGCCCCGGAGACTTCGCAAAAGTGCTTGCCCATTGCGCTGCGCATTTGGACTTTGCCACCGTCAACGTATCCTCGCCCAATACCGAAAAGCTGCGGGATCTGCAGGGCAAAGCGGCGCTAACTTCGTTGCTGAGCGGTGTGATCGAAACCCGAAACGCCCTGCCCCGCCCAATCCCGATCTTCCTGAAAATTGCCCCGGACCTGACCGAGGCCGAATTGCAGGACATCGCCGATGTCGCCCGTGAAACCGGTGTGGACGCGGTGATCGCCACCAACACCACACTGTCTCGCGATGGCCTGCGCAGTGCACACAAGGATCAGGCCGGAGGCCTGTCCGGCGCGCCGTTGTTCGAGAAATCGACGCGGGTGCTGGCGCAGCTCAGCCAGTTGACGGGCGCAGATATCCCGCTGATCGGGGTCGGCGGCATCAGCACGGCAGAACAGGCCTATGCCAAGATCTGCGCCGGAGCGTCCGCAGTGCAGTTCTACACGGCGATGGTCTATGGCGGGATTTCCCTGGCCGCTGACATCGCACAGGGGTTGGACACGCTGCTGGAGCGCGACGGCTTCGATTCGGTCGCACAGGCGGTGGGCAGCAAACGAGAGGACTGGCTATGATCGAATACTGGCACAATCCGCGCTGTTCCAAATCCCGCGCGGGGTTGGCGTTGCTGCAGGAAAACGGCGCAGATCCTGAGGTGCGCAAATACCTCGAAGACGCGCCCTCGGCCGATGAAATCCGGACGGTTCTGGCCAAGCTGAATATCCCGGCGATCAGCATGATGCGCACCGGAGAGAAAACGTTCAAAGAGCTTGGTCTGGCCAAGACCTCGCCCGATGAGGAGCTTGTTCAGGCCATGGCCGAACACCCGATCCTGATCGAACGTCCGCTGGCCATCGCGGGCGACAAAGCCGCTATCGGACGCCCGCCCGAGAACCTGCTGGACTTGCTTTAGGCGATCTGTGCCTCAAGTCGCGGATAGCGCCAACCAAGCGTAAGGCCCCGTGCGATGTTCAACACCATCAGCGCGGCCCAAAGCCCATGATTGCCCATCGTTGGCACCAGCACGAACAACGCAACCACGTACAGCGCGACTGACTGGATCATCGCGTTGCGCATATCGCGGGTCCAGGTGGCGCCGATATAGATACCGTCGAACATCCAGCTTGCCACTCCGATGATCGGTGCCAGAGCAGCCCAGAGCAGATACTCGCGTGCCGTCATACGAACTTCAGGCGATGTCGACATCAGATCGATCAGCGCGGGCCCTGCCAGGTAAAACACCAGCCCAAGCCCGATGGCCCCGCCAACGCCCCATTGAGACGCCATAACCGACGCGCGCCGGACCTTCCGGCGGTCGCGAGCACCGACGGCTCCTCCGACAAGAGCTTCAGCCGAGAAAGCAAATCCGTCCAAAGCGAACGCGGTGATTTCGAGAAACTGCAATAACACCTGATTGGCCGCCAAATTCACGTCGCCCAGATCGGAACCGACAAACAAAAACGTGGTGAAAGCCCCGGTCAATAGAACCGAGCGCACCATGATATCGCCATTCACCTGCATCATCCGGCGCAGCCGTGCGGCATCAAAAATACGCGGCCAATCCCGCCACTGCTTGCCGCCAAACGCATCACCACAAAGCCACAAACCCAGGGCAAGACCCGTCCACTCGGCAATCAATGTCGCGATGGCAACGCCCTCGACACCCCAGCCCAGGCCAAGCACAAACCATAGATCCAGCGCTATGTTCAGCCCATTCATCCATATCTGCAGGATGAATACACCTCGCGTGCGTTCGACTGCGATCAGCCAGCCTGTCACCGCATAAAGGGCAATCGTGGCCGGAGCGCCCCAGATGCGAATCTCCAGATAGGCGCGCGTCAGAGACTCGACTTCGGCGCTGGCGGGCGACAGTGCAAAAGCTCCAAGGAATACCCAAACCTGCGCGGCAATGAAAACCAATCCTGCTGTTCCGCCCAGCAGCAAGCCTCGCATGAGCAACGCTCCGGTTTCTGCAGTGTCACCTGCACCGCGCGCCTGTGCCGCCAGCCCGGTGGTGCCCATCCGCAGAAAGCCGAATATCCAGTAGATCGCCGACAGGATCACCGCACCCATACCCACAGCCCCGATGGGGGCGGCCTGCCCCATCTGACCGACAACGCCGGTATCCACTGCCCCGAGGATCGGTACGGTCGCGTTCGACAGCACGATCGGCAACGCGATTTTCAGGACGCGCCTATGGGTAATGGGCGCTGAGGCGTCCTCCATCTTTAGTCTTTCGGTGTCGGAGATTGCGGCATCAAGAAGTGCCCCGTACCTTGCGCAAAGAGTTTGGCGTGATTGTCTTGCCAGGCTTCGACACGGACAGAGGCATAACGTCGACCCGAGCGGTTGATGAAAGCGCGCGCATAGGCGTCTCGCGGCAGGCCCGACCGCAGGTAGTCGACAGTGAAGTCGATGGTTTTGGGAAAGCGGATATTCACGTCGGTCAAGATGTCTTCCGCACCGATCTCACCGCTTTCAATCCTGGGAAACATATGTTCCCAACTCAGCGTGATTACGGCAGTGACTTCCAGAAACGCCGCTGTCACCCCACCGTGGATAGCGGGCAGAAAAGGATTACCGATCAACTTCTCATCGAAATTCAGAACGCCCGTCAGTTCGTCCCCCCGCCGGTCGAATGTTATATTTAGGAACCGAATATACGGCACACCTTCGACCAGCGCGGTCAATGCGGCATCACGGCGTTGCTTGACCACCTGCATAGGTTCTGGGCGAGGTCTTGCCATCTCAGCGACCCTCCACGGTGAAGGCACCTGAAGCGGTGGCAACGGGACGGTCGCTGTCATCATCCGTCGCCGTCGCCCGCACAAAAGCCACGTTGCGCGTGATGTGATAGCAGGTCGCGCGGGTCCGGATACTTTGACCCGGCGTTGCGGCCCGCATGTAATCAATACGCAGATCGATGGTGGCGGTTCCTCCCGGGGCCGAGGGGTGGCTCATCACTGCGGCACCGCAACAGGTATCCAGCATGGCCGACACAGCCCCGCCATGGATCACGCCAGTCCGAGGGTCGCCGATCAGTTGCTCGTTATAGGGCATCGAGATTTCAGCCTCACCCTCTCCGATGTGGGTCAGATCAAGCCCCAAGGCCTTGGCGTGCGGAATCGCCTCGATGAACTGGCGCGCTAAAACTGTCTTATCGACCATGGGGTTGGGTCCTGTCCTTGTACCTGCCCCTTTATGGGCCTGCGTTTACACCAAGGGCAAGCCCACCTGTTGCGCTTGCCGCAACGACGCCCTAGGTTGCTGCCAAGGAGACCCGGAATGTCCGACACCCGTTTGTCATTCAAAGAAATGTGCGCCGAGTTCGACGTGACCCCACGCACCCTGCGCTATTACGAATACATCGAATTGCTGCAGCCTGATCGTGAAGGCAGATCGCGGTTTTACGGGCCTCGTGAATGCGCCCGGATGAAACTGATCATGCGTGGTCGAAAGTTTGGATTTCCTTTGGAAGAGATTCGCCAGTGGCTGCTGATCTACGAAGATCAGGGCAATCAGGCGCAGATGGCGACCTTTATCGAGATGGCCGATCGTCAAATGGAAGAGCTGCGCCAGCAGCGCGCGCAGTTGGATGAAGCAATGGATGCGCTTCAGCAATTGCGCGATCAGACCGTCGGCCTGCTGAAATAGCCCCTTCCCCTACGGCAAGAAAATTGCCGAAACCCCTGCTTACGCGACTGGATGTTACGTCAACTATTTTGTGACGCAGCGTCCGCATTACGTAAACGTCACTTGTGTGTTGTAAAACGCTCATCGACTGCGCAACTCAGATTGCATGACGCCAGTGATGAGAGTTTGAACCATGACCGAAGATCTGCTGACCATCCGCGAAATGTGCGAGACCTATGATGTCACGCCCCGCACATTGCGGTTCTACGAGGCCAAAGAGCTTTTGTTTCCGATCCGCGAGGGCCAAAAGCGCTTGTTCACCAAACGGGATCGTGCACGCCTGAAACTGATCCTGCGCGGCAAGCGCTTTGGCTTCAGCCTCGAAGAGATCCGCCAGCTTCTGGACCTGTACCACGTGGGTGACCAGCAGCTGACCCAGATGTCCCGCACTTATGAAATCGCGTGCGAGCGCCTTGCTGACATGGAATCGCGCCGCGAAGAGCTGACGCAGGCCATTGACGAACTAAAAGAGCAGTTGCGCTGGGGCGAAAAGGTTATCGCCTCGATGAAACAGGAAAAGAAGGCCGCCGAATAAGCCCGGCCTTTCGGACATATGAATTAAGGGAGCTTCACATGCCCGTCTATAACGCGCCAACCAAAGATACGCAGTTCATCCTGCACGATGTTCTGAAAGTCTCGCAGTCGGATATCCCCGGCTATGATGAACTGGAGGCCGAGTTTACCGGCGCGGTTCTGGAAGAAGCGGGCAAAGTTGCCACCAATGTGTTGCACCCACTGAACGTGGTTGGTGACATCGAAGGGTGCCGGTTGGAAAACGGGATTGTGTACACCCCAATAGGTTTCAAAGATGCCTTCGAGCAGATGAAAGAAGGCGGCTGGACTGGCCTCGACATGCCGGAAGAGTATGGCGGCCAGAACATGCCTTATGTGATGGGTACTGCGGTAGGCGAAATGTTCTCGGGCGCGAACCAGGCGTTTGTGATGTATCAGGGCCTGACCCACGGCGCGGCCTCAGCCATTCTGGCGCACGGAACCGACGAGCAGAAGAACAAGTACCTGCCCAATATGGTCAGCTGCGAATGGACCGGCACCATGAACCTGACCGAACCGCATTGCGGCACCGATCTGGGGCTTATGCGTACCAAAGCCGAACCGCAGGACGATGGCAGCTACAAGATTTCCGGTCAGAAAATCTTTATCTCTGCGGGCGATCACGACATGGCCGATAACATCATTCACCTGGTGCTGGCCAAAATTCCAGGCGGACCCGAGGGCATCAAAGGTGTGTCGCTGTTTATTGTCCCGAAGTTTATCGTGAACGAAGACGGTACTCCGGGCGAGCGTAATGGTGTTTCGGTCGGCAAGATCGAAGAAAAGATGGGCATCCACGGCAATTCAACCTGCGTCATGAACTATGACGAGGCCACCGGCTGGCTGCTGGGCGACGAGCACAAAGGCATGCGCGCCATGTTTACGATGATGAACGAAGCGCGTCTGGGTGTGGGCATGCAAGGCCTGTCCCAGGCCGAGGCAGCGTATCAAAACGCCGTCGAATACGCCAAAGACCGCCTGCAGGGCCGCGACGTAACAGGTGTGAAGAACCCGGATGGCCCGGCCGATCCGCTGATCGTGCACCCTGACATCCGTCGCAACCTGATGGATCAGAAAAGCTTCACCGAGGGCGCACGTGCGTTCATCCTGTGGGGCGCGACCATGATCGACAAGGCGCACCGCTCGGGTGACAAGGATGCCGACGGGCTGATCTCGCTGCTGACACCGGTCATCAAGGGCTTCCTGACGGATGAAGGTTACGACATGACCGTTCAGGCGCAGCAGGTCTATGGCGGCCATGGCTACATCGAAGAATGGGGCATGTCGCAATACACCCGCGACGCCCGCATCGCGATGATCTACGAAGGGGCAAACGGCGTTCAGGCGTTGGATCTTGTTGGCCGGAAGCTGGCGCAGGATGGCGGCAAGCATGTCATGGCGTTCTTTGAGATGGTTAAAACCTTCTGCAAGGAAAATGCCGGCAAGGATGAAGCTTATGACAAAGCGTTCATCGAACCGCTGAAGGCCGCGTCCAAGGACCTGCAAGCCGCTGGCATGTATTTCATGCAGGAAGGCATGAAGAACCCTAACAACGCGCTTTCCGGTTCGTATGACTTCATGCACATGTTTGGTCATGTTTGCCTGGGCCTGATGTGGGCTCAGATGGCGAAAGCCGCTCGCGAAGCGCTGGATGGTGGCGCCTCGGACAAAGAGTTCTACGAGACCAAGATCAATACCGGTCGCTTCTACATGGCCCGTCGCCTGCCCGCGACAGCCATGCATTTGGCGCGCATCCAAACCGGAGCGGACACGGTAATGGCGCTGGACGCAGCGAACTTCTGATCTCAGTGTGGGCTCGGGCGTCGTAGCCCGAACCCACCCTTGGAGGAGACAAGATGCCAAAACGCTTTCGCCTGACCCGCCGCTTTCCCGTCGCCATGACCGAGGATGGCTATCGCAAACTCCGCGGATTCGCGCGAGAGGCGGGATTGGATGAAGGTGAGGCTTTGTCGTTCTTGTTCGAGAATTTCAATAGCGTGATTGATCACGAGAACCTGACGCACAGATTGCGCATCTTCAACTCCGAGCTGGACGCAAGAAAGCGCTGAACGCGCAATACGCCTTGGGAGGGGCGCCCAAATGACCATCAAACTGCATTGCTTCGGTGAAAGCGGAAACAGCTACAAAGCCGCTCTGGCGCTTGAGATGTCGGGTCTGGAGTGGGAAGCGGTCTTTGTCGACTTTTTCAACGGCGCAACGCGCACCCCTGAATTCCGGGCCGAAGTGAACGAAATGGGCGAAGCACCCGTACTGGTAGATGGCGATTTTCGCACCAGCCAGTCCGGAGCAATTCAGGCCTATGTCACCGAGAAATCCGGAAAATTCGGCGGCAAGGATCGTGACGAAAATTACGAGATTTTCAGATGGGTTCTTTGGGACAACCACAAGCTTAGCTCGATGGCCGGACTGACTCGTTTTCTGATCAACTTCCTGCCCGAAAAGCACCGCAATCCGGATGTTATCGCGTTCAATCAGGGTCGCCTCAAGGCTGCCTATCAGACACTGAACGCCCATCTTGAAGGCCGCGACTGGATCGTTGGTGGTGGCGTGACCAATGCTGATATCAGCTGCTGCGGCTACCTCTATTACCCCGAACCATTTGGCTTTGATCGCGCCGATTGGCCCAACATCGATGCTTGGCTGACGCGCCTTAGCGAACAGCCCGGTTGGAAACACCCCTACGACCTGATGCCCGGCAACCCGTCGGATCGAGCTTAAGGAGAAGACCCCATGACCGAAGCCTATATCTATGACGCCCTGCGCACCCCGCGCGGCAAGGGCCGCAAGGATGGCAGCCTGCACGAGGTAACCTCGGTGCGCCTGTCTGCCCTGACCCTGAACGCGATGAAAGAACGGAACAATCTGGAAGGCCACGCCGTTGAGGACGTGATCTGGGGCAACGTCACGCAGGTGATGGAGCAAGGCGGCTGTCTGGCGCGCTCGGCAGTTCTGGCTTCGGATCTAGATGAATCGATCCCCGGTCTGGCGATCAACCGTTTCTGCGCCTCGGGCATGGAAGCCGTGAACTTGGCTGCAAACCAGGTCAAAGGCGGCGCGGGTGAAGCCTATATCGCAGGCGGTGTCGAGATGATGGGCCGCGTGGCCATGGGTAGCGACGGTGCGGCGATTGCCGTTGACCCGTCTTTGGCGATGGAAACCTATTTTGTGCCGCAAGGTATCTCGGCCGACATCATCGCAACCGAATATGGGTTCAGCCGCGATGATGCCGATGCTCTGGCCGTTGAATCCCAAAAACGCGCAGCAGCGGCTTGGGAAGACAATCGGTTTGAAAAGTCGGTGATCACCATCAAAGATCAGAACGGTCTGACCATTCTGGACCGCGACGAGTACATGCGTCCCGGCACAGACATGCAGTCGCTTGGCGCGCTGAACCCGTCTTTCGCAATGATGGGTGAGCAGATGCCGGGCTTCGACAAGGTGGCGATGATCAAATACCCGCATCTTGAGCGGATCAACCACATACACCACGCGGGCAACAGCTCGGGCATCGTGGACGGTGCGGCCGCTGTGCTGATCGGCAATAAGGAGTTCGGCGAGAAATACGGCCTTAAGCCGCGCGCGCGCATCAAGGCAACTGCCAAGATCGGCACTGATCCGACCATAATGCTGACCGGTCCGGTTCCGGTGACTGAGAAAATTCTGGCCGACAACGGAATGAAAATCGGTGATCTGGACCTTTTCGAAGTCAACGAAGCCTTCGCCTCGGTCGTGCTTCGGTTCCAGCAGGCGTTTGATGTTGATCCGGCGCTGGTTAACGTCAACGGCGGCTCGATCGCGATGGGTCACCCGCTGGGTGCAACCGGCGCGATGATTATCGGTACGCTGCTGGACGAGCTGGAGCGTCAGGACAAGGAAACCGGTCTGGCCACGCTCTGCATCGCATCCGGTATGGGTGCGGCAACAATTATCGAGCGCGTCTGATGCCCAAACTGGATCTTTCTCAGATACCGTTCAAAGGCGGTTCATCTTATCCCGGCAAGTTAGCCGAGGCCACCGCGGGTCGTTTTGTCCAGCGCGTCGGAGATGCAGGCGGGCTGACCCAATACGGGGTCAACATCGTACGTTTGGAGCCCTCGGGGCTATCCTCGCTGCGCCATTACCACATGGAGCAGGACGAGTTTGCCATCATGCTCAGCGGCAAATGCATGCTGATCGATGATGATGGCGAGCATGAGATGCTGCCCGGTGACTGCGCCGCTTGGCCTGCAGGTGAGACCAATGGCCATCACCTTGTGAACAAAACCGACGCGCCCGCAACCTTTCTGGTGGTGGGCACCCGGACCCCGACAGAGACCGGCTATTACAGCGATATAGACATGATGGTGAAAGATGATGAGAACGGATTCTCTTTCACTCGCAAGGATGGCAGCCCGCTGACGGCTGACCAGATTGGAGATGACAATGACTGATTTCACCCTCAGCAAAGACGCCGATGGCGTCGCCTTCATCACCTGGGACGTTCCCGGCAAATCCATGAACGTCCTGTCGCGCGAGGCCTTCACTCTGGTCGGTGATCTGATCGATCAGGCGCTGGCGGATGATGAGATCAAGGGCATCGTTATCACCAGTGGCAAAGAAGGGTCGTTTGCAGGCGGCATGGACTTGAGCACGCTCGCCACGATCCGACAGGAGGCCGGCGACGAACCCGCGCAGGCACTGTTCGATTTCGTCATGAGTGGCCATAACATCCTGCGTCGGCTGGAACTGGCAGGCATGGACCCCAAGTCCAAAAAAGGCGGCAAGCCGGTCGCCTGTGCCATCAACGGCACCTGCGCAGGGATCGGGACCGAGATCGCATTGGCCTGTCATCACCGTGTGATGACCAGCAATCCGAAATCCAAGATCGGCCTGCCTGAGATTCTGCTGGGTATCTTCCCCGGTGGAGGCGGCACCATGCGCTACAGCCGTATGGTCGGCGCAATGGCGGCGGCACCCGTCTTGCTTGAAGGCAAGATGATGGACCCGAAGAAGGCCAAAGGCGCACAACTGATCGACGCGGTGGCGGATGATCCGGTTGCGGCGGCCAAGGAATGGGTACTGAACGCCAAGGAAGCTGATCTGGTAAAGCCGTGGGATGCCAAGGGCTACAAGATGCCCGGCGGCGCTCCCTACCACCCCGCCGGTTTCATGACCTTCGTGGGCGCAAGCGCCATGGTGAACGGCAAGACCCAAGGTGCCTTCCCGGCAGCCAAGGCTCTACTGAGTTCGATCTATGAAGGCGCGCTGGTTGACTTTGACACCGCCTTGAAGATTGAGGCGCGCTGGTTCACCAATGTGCTCATGAACCCGTCCTCGTCGGCGATGATCCGGTCGCTGTTTCTGAACAAGGAGGCGCTGGAGAAAGGCGCAGTGCGGCCCAAGGATGTACCCGATCAGCGGGTCAAGAAAGTCGGCGTTCTGGGCGCGGGTATGATGGGTGCCGGTATCGCGTTAGTCTCGGCACAGGCCGGGATGGAGGTTGTGCTGATCGACCGCGATCAGACGGCTGCCGACAAGGGCAAAGCCTATAGCGAAAGCTACATGGATAAAGGGATCAAGCGCGGCAAAGCGACGGCTGAGAAGAAAGAAGCCCTGTTGGCCCGTATCACCGCCACGCCCGATCTGGAGCACCTGAAAGGCTGCGACCTGATCATCGAAGCGGTGTTCGAAGACCCCGGCGTCAAGGCTGAAATGACCAAGAAGGTTGAGGCGATCATCCCCGAGGATTGCATCTTTGCGTCGAACACCTCGACCCTACCGATCACAGATCTGGCCAGGGCCAGCGTACGGCCCGAGCAATTCATTGGCATCCACTTCTTCTCACCGGTCGAGAAGATGTTCCTGGTCGAAATCATCAAAGGCAAGGAAACCGGTGATCGTGCTGTCGCCAAGGCGCTGGACTATGTGCGCCAAATCCGCAAGACACCGATCGTGGTCAATGACGCGCGCTTCTTCTACGCCAACCGCTGCATTATTCCTTACATCAACGAAGGTCTGCGGATGATCACCGAAGGCGTCAGCCCTGTTCTGATCGACAATGCGGCGCGTCAGTTGGGCTTCCCCGTAGGACCCATTCAGCTAAACGACGAAACCTCGATTGACCTGGGGGCCAAGATCGCCCGCGCTACTAAGGCAGCTATGGGCAACGCTTACCCGGAAAATCCGGGCGATGATCTGATCTTTTGGATGGAAGAACAAGGTCGTCTGGGTCGCAAGGCCAAAGCAGGATTCTTCGACTATGACGACAAGGGCAAACGCGTCGAGTATTGGAAGGGCCTGCAGGACAAATACCCACATGCCGCAAACCAGCCCGACCTGATCGAAGTGCAGGAACGTCTGATGTTCGCGCAGGTTCTGGAAGCCGTCCGTGCGCTGGAAGAAGGTGTTCTGGAAGATATCCGCGAGGGCGACGTGGGTGCGATCCTTGGCTGGGGCTTTGCCCCGTGGTCCGGTGGCCCGCTCAGCTGGTTGGACATCATTGGTACGCCCTACGCCGCCGAACGCTGCGATCAACTTACCGAAGCCTATGGTGAGCGCTTTACCTGCCCGCCGCTGCTGCGCGAGATGGCGGAAAAAGGTCAGAGCTTCTATGGCCGCTTCAACCCCGAAGCACAGGCCGCCTGAACAAAGACAGCAGGCGCATGAGCCCATGCGCCTGCTTCATACTCAAACACCTACTATTGCAGCTGCCATTCAGGCCGCAGGAACAGCGCAGGCATATTGGGCCGCCCCGGTCGCCCGGGTCGACGTACGCCCAATGCCGGTCGGATCGGGAAAATTGGCTCTTGCGGAATGGGTGCAGGTAACGCAGCCAACGGGTTGGTTAAAGCCGAAAGGTTCCCTTTGCCCGTCACGGCCTCGATCAGAAGATCGGCGTGTTCAGCATCCGCGACTTCATAGGCCTCAGGGTTTCGACTTGACCCGGTATTCATGCGACCGGACGGGCAATAAGCCTGAAATCCGCCCTCGATAAAAACCAGCTCATCCTCGTCAAAGAATAATGACGTGACATCGAATGACTGCGCAGGCGTGCTGGATTCAAGACGCCCCACCCCGCTGAGCATTCGAGCTGGAATGATCGAGACCCCCTCGATTCCAACACCAAGCTTGCCTTGATCCAATGCCATACCCTGTTCCGGCATCAGCCAGACTGGGCGCCCATTATAAGCGGCTCGGGATGGCACAAGGATCGGCAGATGCTCGGGCCTGCGTTCGTCTCCCGGCACCACGATCCGGTCGACGCAAACGCGCCTCAGTTCTTTGAACCCATGGTCCCGTGTCCGCACCAGATCGCCTGCAACTAGTCTTTCGACCCGTTTCCAGCCCCCTGTTGTGGACACTTTGGTTCCGTGCAGCAATCCCCCACGACGCGCTGATGCGGCCTGTCCCACAAAGGCCTGTCGGCCTTTAACTTCACGTTTCGAATACCCCGAAACACTCACTAACTCTAACACGTGCCGTCCCCCTGTTGGCACCTTCACACAACTCAGAAGGTCTTAGAGTTGTGCCTCAATTGGACTTAGTTTTGCCACATTTGAGGCCAAATTAGGTCAGTTTCGCCGCAATTTACTGGTTTTGAATAAACAAATCAGTATTCCGAGCGAGCTTTGATATGCATTTCGAAACGATGCTAAGAGGGATACAAGCCGATTCTATTCCGTTCTTACTGCGCCGCCTGCTGTAGCGAGGATAACCGCCGCTCCCGCCACCCAAGCAGCACTCCGGCAGAGGCGATCATGCCAATGCCGATGATTTGCATCTGCCCGACGGACTGCCCAATCGCCACCCAGGCAAAGAGCGGGCCAAATATCATGACCGAGTATTCAAAGACTGCGACATATGATGGCTCACCCAGTTGATAGGCTTTGATCAGCATAAAAACGGCAATTGTTGAGCCCACGGCCTGAACCACAACCCAAGGCAACGCGTCTTGCATCGGCCAAACCCAACCGCGCATCGCAAAGCCATCCGGCCCGACTGGCACGCCAACCGGAAACACGGCAAGCCAGATCAGTCCGATCGCCCCTGCAAGCCCCAGCGTGACAACCATCGCCGCAAGCAGCGCAACAGTGCTTTCGTCGGAACAGTGGGTACGCGTTACAACAGCGCTGAGTGCGTAAAAGAAGCCACCAGCGACTGGCAGTAGCGTCTTTACGTCAAATGATGTCGGGTCCGGCTGCAATACGCACAGAATTCCCGAAAACCCCAATAAAACAGCCACGATCCGCCAGGGACCTATGCGCTGCTTCAACAAAAGGGCCGAAATCAACAGCACGAATATCGGCGATGTGAATAACCCGGCAAGCGCCTGAGCGATGGGCATCAATGCCAGCGCGCTGAAATAGAAAAGCATTGCCAGCGTGATCAACACGCTGCGCACCGCGACGACACCAATCCGCCGGGGTCTCAAGGTGCCCAAACCCGATATCGACAACACCGCGATCAGCGGCAGCATCAGTAAGGCGCGACTTAGGTGAAACTGCCAAAGCCCCACGCTCTCGGCCACGCGGATCACGAAATTGTCGATCACGCCGATAATGGACATGGCCGCAACCATCAGCAACGACGCCATGATTGAATGGGTTTGTTGTTGTGACTGCATCCGCGCCTCTGCCCTTAATCAGCCCGTTCTGGCCGAAACTTACCCGGCACACTCAGCACATTTCACAAATACTGCGCAACAGGTTTGCGCCGCTGGTTTTCGCCATGCTAAGCTTGGCGCAAAATAATATTCGAGCAGCATTACCCGATGACCGCACTCAAACAGTACCAGCGGATCGAAGCCACCGGTCTGTGGCGTCCCTCGCCCGATGAGCAACGGCGCGAAGTAGTCGTATCGATTGGTGAAGCCACTCTGACGATTTCTGACTTCAATGACAGCGCGCTGACCCATTGGTCGCTGGCGGCGCTAGAGCGACAAAACCCCGGAACCTATCCCGCGATATTCAATCCCGACGGCGATCCCGGCGAAACACTGGAGCTTGCAGAATCTGAAACCACAATGATCGAAGCAATTGACCGGCTGCAGCGCGCCATCGACCGTGCCAGACCACATCCCGGACGGCTGCGTTGGCTCAGCGTTGCAGGGGTTGTTCTGGCGGTCTTGGCAGTGCTTTTGTTTTGGCTACCCAGCGCACTGCAGCGCCATGTTGTTTCGGTAGTGCCAGAGGTCAAGCAACAAGAAATCGGCGATGCAATCCTGCAGCGGATCGAAAGGGTGTCAGGCAAGGCTTGCTCTTCGCCTGATGCGCAAGCGTCGCTGGATCAGCTGGCGCGCCGCACCGGTGTCCGCCAAATCGTGATCCTACCAGCAGGTCTGCCTGACAGCCTGAGCCTGCCGGGTGGAACCGTACTGCTAAACCGGGCACTGGTCGAAGATCACGAAGACCCAGCCGTTGCCGCCGGATACATCATAGCCGCGCGCGCGCGGGCAACTCAGCAGGAACCGCTGGACGATCTGTTGGACCGTACAGGCCCGAGTGCCGCATTTCGGTTGCTGACCACCGGCGAATTGACGCCCGAGATCGTGGACACCTACACCGAGCAGGTTCTATCCGGTCCACAGCCGCAGCTAAGCGATGACGTGCTGCTCGCGGTTTTTGCACAGACCGCCCTGCCCTCGACCCCATACGCCTATGCGCTTGATATCACAGGCGAGTCCGTTCTTGGATTGATAGAAGCCGATCCGATGGCGGGTCGTACTTTGGAACAGGTACTGCCCGACCGCGATTGGGTCCGGCTACAGAATATCTGCGGGCAATAGCACCTATTTGGTCCCGAACATCCGGTCGCCAGCGTCACCTAGTCCAGGCATAATGTAACCCTTTGAGTTCAGCTCACGATCCAGCGCGGCCGTGACGATTTTGACATCTGGGTGCGCCTCTTTCATGCGCGCGACGCCCTCGGGGGCAGCCAGCAGGCATAGAAAGCGGATATCTTTCGCCCCCTGCTTTTTCAGCAAATCAATGGCCGCAGCCGAGCTGTTGCCGGTTGCCAGCATCGGATCAACAGCAATGACCAAACGGTCCGTCAAACCCTCGGGAGCTTTGAAATAGTATTGGACCGGCTTTAGCGTCTCTTCATCCCGATAAAGCCCCACGAACCCCACTCGGGCAGAGGGGATAAGCTCCAGCACGCCGTCCAGCATCCCGTTTCCGGCCCGCAGGATCGATACCAGCGCCAGTTTCTTGCCCGCCAGAATGGGTGCGTCCATTTCTTCCATCGGGGTTTCGATATGGCGGGTGGTCAGCGGCATCTCGCGGGTGACCTCATAAGCCAGCAAAAGCGTGATCTCGCGCAGCAACTGCCGGAACACTGCGGTTGAGGTGCCTTTGTCCCGCATGAGCGTCAATTTGTGCTGCACCAATGGGTGGTCGACGACGGTCAGGTGATCGCTCATGATGTCTCCAGTCTTTTCTTGACCCGCGCGCGGGTCTCTTCATCGCAAAAGGCCGCGTTCAGGGCTGTTTCATTCAGGGCAGCAAAATCTTCGGCTTGCCAGCCGAACGCTGCATTCAGCATCTCATATTCGCGCCGCATCGTGGTATGAAAAAACGGCGGATCGTCAGTGGATACCGTGACGTTGACGCCTGCATCACGCAATTTCGCGATGGGATGGGCGGCAAAATCAGGAAACAGTCCCAGGACCACGTTTGAACCAGGGCAGACCTCAAGCGTAGTGCCCCGATCAACTAACTCGTACACAAGATCCGGGTCTTCGATGGCGCGGACGCCATGGCCTACGCGCTCGACCCCCAGATCACGGACGGCATCCCGAACACTCTCTGGACCGCCAAATTCACCGGCATGGGTCGTCAATCGCAACCCAGCCTCGCGCGCGCAGTCAAAGGCCCATTTGAAATCGCCCTGCGTTCCGACGGATTCGTTGCCGCCCATTCCAAATCCGGTAATCCAGTCACCTGCGGTTTCAGCCGCACAATGAGCGCTGGCCTTGGCTTGCTCGGGTCCAAAATGGCGCACGCAAGTGATGACACCACGCAGGGTGATCCCGAATTTGCGCTCGGCCTCGTCTGCGGCGTCCTGAATCGCAGTCAGGTAATCCTTCCATGCATGCAAATCGCCACCGCCGCAGAAATCCGGGCTAAGGAATGTTTCGGAATACACCACACCATTCGCGGCGCTCTCTTCCAGAATTGCCAGCGTCAGGCGGCGGAAATCTTCGGGCGTTTTCAGCACCTCGCACGCAGCCTCATAAACGCTAAGGAAATGGGCAAAGTCGCGGAAATCATAAGAGCCGTCGGGTTTGAATATCCCGCTCAGGTCCACTCGTTTCTCATGGGCCAGTTGGCGTATGAAGCTAGGCGGAGCGGCGCCTTCATGGTGCAAATGTAATTCGATCTTAGGCAGGTCAGCGACTGTCATATAAAAGTCCTTCCCGGCCCTTGCACCGGTATGTTCAGGTGGTGCGCGATACTGGCGGCGATATCGGCAAAGTTCACGGGACCGATCTCGCCCATGCCCTGCCCTGCGATCAGCACGGGCACTTGTTCACGGGTGTGGTCAGTGCCGCTCCAACTGGGGTCGTTGCCGTGGTCTGCGGTCAATAGCATCAGATCACCGGGGCGCAGTTTTTGTAGGATCGCGCCAATTTCACGATCGAACCATTCCAGCGCACGGGCATAGCCGCTGATATCGCGCCGATGGCCATACAGACTGTCGAACTCGACAAAGTTTGCAAATGTCAGACTGCCCTCTTCCGCCTCATCAACGAGGTCCGAAAGGTGGTGCATCAACTCTGCGTCCGAACCCTTTCGCAGCGTGTCGATCCCCTGCATTGAAAATATATCGCCAATCTTGCCCACCGCATGCACACGGCGACCGGCATCCTGTGCCCAATTCGTAAGAACGGGTTCAGGTGGAACGATGGCAAAATCCTTGCGGTTGGTTGTCCGGGTGAACCCCTTTTCGGGCGTTCCGACAAACGGCCGGGCGATAACGCGGCCCACTTTCATCTCGTGCAATCGCGGCGCAAGGGTGCGGCACATATCCAGCAGGCGGTCGAGCCCAAAGCTGTCTTCATGGGCGGCAATCTGGAATACGCTATCGGCAGACGTGTAGCAGATCGGCCAGCCGGTACGTATATGCTCGGCCCCCAGTTCCGAGATGATCGTCGTCCCCGAGGCATGGCGATTGCCCAAAATACCGTCGGTCCCTGCGGCCTTGGCAGCGGCTATACTTAGGGTTTCGGGAAATGCGGGTCGGGTGTCCGGGAAATAGTGCCAATCCCATGGCACTGGCAAACCTGCCAGTTCCCAATGCCCCGAAGGCGTATCCTTGCCGGGTGAGTGTTCACGGGCGCAACCCCAAAGCCCCGTGGGCGCAGCCTCAAGGCCCGGCGTCGGTGCGCCCGAGGCCAGACGGGTCGCCGCCCCCAGCCCCAAGGCATCCAGGTTGGGCAGTTGCAACGGTCCGCTCCGCCCTTCTTCCGCGCGCCCCTCGGCACAAGCTTGTGCTATGTGAGCCAATGTATTCGCGCCTGTATCGGGTTTGGTGCCGTTGTAAAACTGATCGGCATCCGGCGCGCCGCCGATACCAACCGAGTCCATTACCACAAGGAAAGCGCGGCTCATGCGCAGATCCTTTCGTGGATTTGCGGCGGTTGCGCGACCGGTTCGTCACTCAGCGAAATAGCATCCAATACCACCGCCGCAGCCCTTTGCGCCGCATCTTCCCGCCCCGCATGAACAACCGCCAACGGAGCGCCTTTGGTCACCTTATCCCCGACCCTCAGAATGCCCGACAGGCCAACCGCCGGATCAATCTCATCGCTCTCGATCTGGCGCCCACCGCCTAGGGCCACAACCGCGAGGCCCAGCGCCTCGCCATCAATAGACGAGACATATCCGCCATGCGGAGCGTGAACTTCCCGGATCACATTGGCCTCCGGCAAAAACCGATCCCATGTGTCAACGAAATGCACCGGTCCACCCACGGCAGCCATCATGCGTCCGAACCGTTCGGCTGCACGGCCGTCGCGGATCACTTGGGTTATTCTGGCGTTCCCTTCCTCTGCCGTAGCGCACATACCGGCATCCGCCATGAGAACGCCCCCCAACTCGGCCGAGATTTCCGCCAAAGGCGATCCCTGCCCGCTGGTTAGCGCCTTCATCACCTCAGCCACCTCCAGCGCGTTGCCCAGCGCGGACGCAAGGGGCTGACTCATGTCGGTGATCACGGCGGAAGTCCGGCAACCAGCGGCATTAGCTGTTTCGGTCAAGGCCTGCGCCAAATTGCGTGCCTCATCGAGTGTCTTCATGAACGCGCCGCTGCCCACCTTAACGTCCAGAACCAACGCATCCGGGCTAGCCGCCAGCTTCTTGGACAGGATTGATGCCGTAATCAGGTCAAGGCTCTCCACCGTCGCCGTCACATCGCGCACCGCATACAGCCGCTTGTCCGCAGGGGCGATCTGGCCCGTTGCCCCCACGATGGCTGCCCCTGTGTCTTTCAGCACTTGCGTCAGTCGCGCCTGCCCGATCTGAGTGGTCACTCCCGGTATGGCCTCGAGCTTGTCCAGAGTGCCCCCGGTATGGCCCAGACCACGCCCCGAGATCATCGGCACATACGCCCCGCATTCCGCCAAAGCCGGGGCAAGCAGCAGGCTGACGCAATCGCCAATGCCACCGGTCGAATGTTTATCGACCACCGGCCCGTCCAAATCCCACGTCAGCACCTCGCCGCTGTCGCGCATGGCAACAGTCAGATCAGCCCGCCCATTGGCCCCCAGACCGCCCATACAGACAGCCATCGCAAAGGCCCCGGCCTGCGCGTCACTGACGCCACCATCGGCCAGGCCTTGCGCGAACCACATTAGTTCGTCGCCAGTTGGTACTTCCTGACGGCGAAGTTTGGCGATGATCGAGCGCGCATCCATGAAGTCAGACATCCTCCATATGCGACGCGTCGAACGCACCGGGCAATAGATCGGCAATCGTGGTTTTGGTTTCCAGACCATCAACCGTCGCCATCGTAACGACCACATCCCCATTGCCGAATTCGGCCAGTTTCTGACGGCATCCACCACATGGGGGCACCGGCTGCGGGCTGCTGGCGACCACGTAGACCTCGGTCAGTTCTTTTTCACCAGCGGCGACCATTGCCGCGATTGCCCCGGCCTCGGCGCACGTACCTTCGGGGTAAGCAATATTTTCGACATTGCAGCCAAAATAGATCACACCTGAACTGGACCGGATCGCCGCCCCGACCTTGAAATTCGAATAAGGCGCGTGGGCATTTTCCCGAACGGCCAAAGCTGCATCTTTCAAAGACATGGCGAATCCCAATTTTTGATCATCTGGTCAGAATATCATACCCTACTGGAAAGCGACGGGGGAATTGAAGCCCCCTTGACGCCATTATCCACTTCTTCATGGCCCTAACCCAACGTCGTGTTGAAGGTCCCCGGCAAAGTCACCTCAAGCAGTTCCACATCCTGCGAGGGCTCCGACAGCCGCGTTCGCATTCCCGGCGGGATGACGAAGGCATCGCCCTGTTCCAACTGATAGGGCTCGCGCCCTTCACCCTCAAGTGTCACCTCGCCGGTTATCACGAAGGTAAAGTGTATGTCGGTGTCGTGGCTGGCCCATTGAGGGTTACCCTCGCCCCGGCGCACGACCTGAACGCCCGCCACGCCTTTGGTATTCTCGGCAATCGTCGTGTCACGACAGATGTAACCGGGCAAACGGAATGGCACCCATTCTGCCCCGTTCGCCTGATTGTAAACGAACCGCTGCCCATCCCATTCCCGATCCGGGCGGAAATGCGGTGTGGGCAGTTCCATCTCATGATCAATCTCCGTGACATGCTCGGCTGGGACACCAATCTCGATCACCTGAACGTTGTCTGACGCTTCCAGCACGCGGTGGCGGATTTCAGGCGGCTGAATAAAGCAATCGCCTGCCGTCAGGCGCATCTTGTCGCCCTGATCTTCGTAGACCACATCGACCCAGCCGTGGATGCAGAAGATCAGCTGAAATCCGACTTTGTGGAAATGCACCATATCGGGCACAGGACCACCATCTGGGATACGTATATGGCTGGCGATAATCGATCCGCCCAGCCGGTCCGGCACGAGATCGCGATAGTGCATCCCTGCCCGTCCAATGATCCACGGCGCCTGATCCATGAGCCTACGGACAACAAAAGAGTGGACCGTATCCGGCATGACCAGCGGCGGGTTCAACTCGTCAATCTCGATCCGGGTGCCGTTTGGGGCTACAAGACTTCTTTGACCTTCTGCAAAACCCTCTGGATCGGATGTCAGAATGCGCAACGTTCCCGCCGCTTCAGCTGCATCTTTCTCGACCCGCAAGCGCAGACCGTGACCAGAGAACACGGCAACCCGAGGGTCATCTGCCGGATAGATCATATCCATCCGCATCCCCAGTACCTTGGTATAAAACGGGATATCGTTGCGCAGTTCCTGCGTCGGCAGTCGGATTTCAGCGCGCGTGAGGGAGTCGCCGGTATTGCTGGTCATTCTGTTTCTCTTCGGATTTTGGTTTTGGCCATCCGATCAGAACAGCAGCCAAAATGCCAATCGAAAAGTACATCTCCAGCGTTTCTTCCATCACGAACAAACGTGTAGCCATCGCAACCGAAAGGTATTCGTCGAACAATCCGCTGATTTCCTCAAGAAGCTGAGCCAGCACCGCAACACTTCCGGCCAGGAAAAAAATCATCAAAAAAGGCGCGCGGATCTTAAGTGCCTTAATTCCGTTCGGTATCCCATTCCAGAGCAATCCACCAATGACGATCGCAGCCAAAGCGATCCTTACTGCAGTCACATCAAGCAATAAATCAATCCAGTTTAGCACCACGAAAGGCGCGCTGCCTTCTGTGTACACCTCTGCCTCCAATTCGCGCTCGGCCAACAGCAGGCAGACCAATCCGATATACAGCCGCGAGATGCCTCGGAAACGCGTCAACGCGACCAGCCCGGAAACCAGTAACGCAGTGGCCGATATCGTCTCAATCAACCCACCTTCTTGGTTGAAAGCCGCAGCCGCTTCGGGCCAAATCATAACCACAAAAAGAAATGAAACCGCCGAAACAAGCACAACAAAGAAGACATTCCGATTGGCACCAATCCTGATTGAAGGGTTGGCAAATTGCGCACTAGCACAAGCTTTGTCTTCATGACGCATGATAAGGTCCGCCGCTTCTGGTGTCCGTCAGGTTCCCCGGAATTGGCTGTACATAAAAACGATGCAGCAACTCTCAACCAACGTTTCGTTAACGTATCCGTGAGACCTGTCTCTGACTTCGGTCCGAGGCGACATAGCCAAGCGCTGAGAAATAGTTTAACCATCAAACGAATATTGGAACGGAGTTGTATTACCGATGTCTGACACACCGAACCTGAGACAGGCCGCGCTTGACTATCATGCGCATCCAAAGCCCGGAAAGCTTGAGATCAAGGCAACCAAACCAATGGCAAATGGTCGGGACCTTGCGCGGGCATATTCGCCAGGCGTCGCCGAAGCCAGTCTTGAGATAAAGGACAACGCCGCCAATGCTGAGAAATACACGGCCCGCGGCAATCTTGTTGCAGTTGTGTCAAACGGCACCGCAGTTCTGGGCCTTGGGAATATAGGCGCATTGGCCTCGAAACCGGTGATGGAAGGCAAGGCCGTCCTGTTCAAAAAGTTCGCAGGCATCGATTGCTTTGATATCGAGGTGGATCAGCCTGACCCAGAAAAGCTGGCAGATATCGTCTGTGCTCTGGAGCCCACATTTGGCGCGATCAACCTTGAAGATATCAAGGCACCGGATTGTTTTATTGTCGAAAAACTGTGCCGGGAACGGATGAACATCCCGGTGTTTCATGACGATCAGCACGGCACGGCAATCGTTGTTGGTGCCGCAGCGAAGAACGCCCTGTATGTGGCAGGAAAGAGCTTCGAGGATATCAAAGTAGTTTCGACCGGCGGCGGTGCTGCCGGGATCGCCTGCCTCAGCATGTTGGTGAAGCTCGGCGTCAAACGCGAGAATATCTGGCTCTGTGACATTCACGGGTTGGTCTATGAAGGTCGCGCCGAGGATATGAACCCGCACAAGGATCAGTTCGCGCAGAAAACCGATCTGCGCACTCTGGATGATGTGATCGGAGGTGCCGATCTGTTTCTGGGGCTGAGCGGACCAAATGTGCTCAAGCCTGAGATGGTCGAGAAGATGGCCAAGACCCCGATCATCTTTGCGCTGGCCAACCCAACTCCGGAAATCCTGCCACAGGCGGCGCGCGAAGTTGCCCCTGACGCGATCATTGCAACCGGTCGCAGCGATTTTCCGAACCAAGTGAACAATGTGTTGTGCTTCCCGTTTATCTTCCGAGGCGCCCTGGACGTAGGCGCGACTGAAATCAACGACGAGATGCAGATCGCCTGCGTCGACGGCATCGCCGACATGGCTCGCGCGACGACCAGCGCCGAAGCCGCGGCGGCCTATAAGGGTGAGCAGCTGACTTTTGGTCCAGATTACCTGATCCCAAAACCCTTCGACCCGCGCCTCGTTGGGGTCGTTTCCTCATCGGTAGCACAGGCTGCTATGAAGAGCGGGGTCGCAAAACGACCCATTGATGATCTTGAAGCCTATAAAGAACGCCTGAACCAGACCGTGTTCAAATCTGCGCTGCTGATGCGGCCAGTGTTCGAAGCCGCAGCCGTCGCATCGCGTAGAATTGTCTTCGCAGAAGGCGAAGACGAACGTGTTTTAAGGGCTGCGCAAGCGATATTGGAAGAAACCACAGAAACCCCGATCCTGATCGGGCGACCGGACGTGATCAGCGCACGGTGCGAAAGGCTGGGCCTGACAGTACGACCGGGGCAGGATTTTCAAATCGTGAACCCTCAGGACGATCCCCGTTACTACGATTATTGGAATTCGTACCATCAAATAATGCAGCGTCGGGGGGTCACTCCGGATCTGGCCAAAGCCATCATGCGGACCAACAATACCGCGATTGCAGCAATCATGGTGCATCGCGGTGAGGCAGACAGCATGATCTGTGGCACTTTTGGTGAGTATCGCTGGCATCTTAACTATGTCGAACAGGTTCTGGATGATGGCGATTTGCGCCCGCATGGCGCGCTTTCGCTGATGATTCTGGAAGATGGCCCTCTGTTCATTGCAGACACGCATGTAAGACAATTGCCGACACCAGAAGAACTTGCCGAATCCACCATTGGAGCTGCTCGTCACGTGCGGCGGTTCGGGTTGGAACCCAAGATCGCATTTTGTTCGCAATCGCAATTCGGCAATCAGGCCGAGGGATCAGGCAAGCGGCTGCGGGCTGCGCTTGAAATTCTCGATTCCGAGCCACGCGACTTCAGCTATGAAGGCGAGATGAACCTTGATCTGGCTTTGGATCCTGAATTGCGTGCACGTATCTTCCCGAACTCGCGTTTGGAAGGCTCTGCAAATGTCCTGATCTTCGCCCATGCGGATGCGGCAAGCGGTGTGCGCAATATCCTGAAGATGAAAGCGGACGGGCTTGAGGTAGGTCCAATCCTCATGGGAATGGGAAACAAGGCGCATATCGTAACGCCCTCGATTACGGCCAGGGGACTGCTGAACATGGCGGCCATCGCAGGTACGCCAGTCGCGCACTACGGATAAGCCCAGCGCCAATATCATTACGTATACATGACCGGGCACCAGATTAGGTGCCCGGTTTGATTCTTTTAGCGCCAGCACATTTGCAGCAATAAATTTGCAGATTTGCAAATCCTTACATATGACGCTCAGAAGTCTGCTCAGATCAGAGGATTTGCAAAAATTTGCAAGCCAAACTGCAAGGTTCTGCAAAGATTTTGCGATAAACTGACGCGCCGTTATGCGCATCGCTTGCTCGAAACATCCACGATGCCTAACACATAGCACAAGGAATTTGGGAGGAGGCCATTATGGCATATCAGGACGTCTACGAGAGCTGGAAGAACGACCCCGAAGCATTCTGGATGGATGCAGCCAAGGGGATCGATTGGGTTCAAGCGCCCAGAAAAGCTCTGTTTGACGACAATGCGCCTCTTTACGAATGGTTCAGTGATGCCAAGGTAAATACGTGCTGGAACGCGGTTGATCGCCATGTGGAAAATGGTCGTGGTGAGCAAACCGCGATCATCTATGACAGCCCCATTACTCATACCAAACGCGAAATCTCATACGTCGAGTTGCGCAATCGGGTTGCTAATCTGGCTGGCGCGCTCCGTGCAAAAGGTATTGAGAAAGGTGACCGCGTCATCATCTACATGCCTATGATCCCCGAAGCGCTGGAGGCAATGCTGGCTTGCGCCCGGCTAGGAGCAGTGCATTCAGTGGTATTCGGCGGCTTTGCCAGCAACGAACTGGCCGTACGTATCGACGATGCGAAACCCAAGGCGATCATCGCTGCCTCATGCGGGATGGAGCCGGGACGCGTTGTGCACTACAAACCTCTGCTGGATGGCGCGATCGATCTGGCCACCCACAAACCCGAGTTTTGCGTAATATTCCAGCGCGAGCAGGAAGTCGCACAACTAATCGAGGGTCGCGACGTCAACTGGCACGGATTCCAATACGGTACGGAGCCCGCAGAATGTGTACCAGTCAGCGGCAATGATCCAGCCTATATCCTCTATACATCCGGCACCACTGGTGCGCCCAAAGGCGTCGTGCGCCCGACTGCCGGCCATCTGGTCGCGCTGAACTGGACGATGAAAAACATCTACAATGTCGATCCGGGAGATGTGTTCTGGGCGGCTTCGGATGTCGGCTGGGTCGTTGGCCATTCCTATATCTGTTATGCCCCGCTGATCCACGGCAACACGACGATTGTTTTTGAGGGCAAGCCCGTCGGAACACCTGACGCCGGAACTTTCTGGCGCGTGATATCCGAACACAAGGTCAAAAGCTTCTTCACTGCCCCAACTGCCATTCGTGCCGTAAAACGCGAAGACCCAAATGCAGAATTGATGGCGAATTACGATCTATCCTGCCTTAAGGCTCTGTATCTTGCAGGAGAGAGGGCTGATCCAGATACGATCATCTGGGCGCAGGATGCGCTGAAAGTTCCGGTCATCGACCATTGGTGGCAAACCGAAACTGGCTGGACCATCGCTGGCAACCCGCTCGGAATCGAAGAGCTTCCGGTCAAGCTGGGATCACCTGCCAAGCCTATGCCGGGCTATGACGTTCAGATCCTGGACGAAGGCGGCCATCCTATGAAACCGGGCGAGTTGGGCGCGATCGCAGTCAAACTTCCGCTTCCGCCAGGCACATTGCCAAACCTATGGAATGCTGAGGCGCGCTTCAGAAAATCCTACCTTGAGCATTTTCCCGGCTATTACGAAACCGGTGATGCGGGCATGATCGACGAAGATGGGTATCTCTATATCATGGCCCGTACCGATGACGTGATCAACGTCGCCGGGCACCGACTTTCGACGGGCGGGATGGAAGAGGTGTTGGCCGCCCACCCCGATGTGGCAGAATGCGCCGTGATTGGGGTTTCTGATCAACTGAAAGGCCAGATGCCCGTAGGTTTCCTGTGCCTGAATGCCGGATCCGACCGGAATCACGCGGAGGTGGTAACCGATGTGGTCCAGATGGTTCGTGACAAAATCGGCCCAGTCGCTGCGTTCAAGAAAGCAGTGGTGGTGGATCGTCTGCCCAAGACACGCTCGGGCAAGATCCTGCGTGGTACGATGGTGTCGATCGCGGATGGGAAGGCGTATAAAATGCCTGCCACAATCGATGACCCAGCAATTCTGGACGAGATCACGGTGGCCCTGCAAACTATCGGCTACGCGCAGTAATTTCACGGTACGATCAAGCGGAGCGCCTTACGGCGCAATCGATTTGCGCTGTCGCGCGTGTGCGAGGCTCTGCCTCGCGCTCCGAGATATTTTTGGCCAGATGAAGGTTGGATCCGTTTTGCGATTGCGGGGCTTGTCATTGGGTCCTCCTCACCTCAGTTTGAGGTGAGGAGGACGAGCATGACACAGGGCGATATCTGGCGTTTTGATGCAACAGAATTGGCTGCGCTGACCCAAGCTGGCGAGTTGAGCGCAGAAGAGGTGATCAGTGATGCATTGGAGCGGATGCATCAGGTAAATCCCTCGCTGAATGCTGTCGTGGACGATCTGGGCACAGAAGCGTTAGAGCGTGCATCTGCGCTTGATAAGGCGCGCCGCAATAGTGCCTCGGTTGGGCCGCTGCACGGGGTACCCGTGACCATAAAAGTGAATGTCGACCAGAAGAACCATGCCACTACAAATGGTGTGGTTGCCTTGAAGGATGTCATTGCCCCTGATGACGCCCCGGTGGTTTTAAACTTGCACAATGCGGGGGCCATTGTCATCGGGCGGACCAACACGCCCGAATTCTCGTTCCGCGCTGACACGGATAATCCACTTCATGGGCGCACGCACAATCCTTGGGGCCGCCATATCTCGCCCGGTGGGTCGTCCGGGGGCGCGGGGGCTGCGGTCATGGCGGGCATCGGCGCACTGGCTCATGGCAACGATATCGGAGGTAGCTTGCGGTTCCCTGCTGCAGCCAATGGTGCGGTTACAGTGAAACCGGGGCTGGGCCGCGTACCGGCCTGGAACCCCAGCCAGAAGGTGGAACGCGGGATGCTGGCACAATCGATGTCGGTACAGGGCTTGATCACAAGAAGCGCAAAGGACCTGCACCTTTCGATGCCCAGCCTGATCGCCCCGGACGCCCGCGACCCCTTCCATGTGCCAATGCCTTGGCGCGGCGCGGGGCCGGACGTCCCAATCAAAGTTGCGTTCACTAAAAATACGTTCGAATACGCTTTGCATCCCGAAGTGGACAAAGCGCTAAGTACTGCTCGGGAGGCGCTGGTAGATGCCGGATATATAGTTGAAGACATTGATCCGCCGGATGTGTTCGAATGCGGGCGCATCGGCTATCGCGCGCTGATGGGTGAAGTGCTGACGTTGATGAAAAACGATATCGAGGCAGCCGGGTCTCAAACCATCCGTGATATTTTCGAGGTTTATTTTCAGGAGTTTCCTCCGATCGTAGGCGACGAACTGATTCAGGCGTTGGCGCAACGCAGCCATTATGCGCGCCAATGGTCGCTATTCATGCAGAAATATCCTTTGGTCCTGTCTCCATTCCTGCCGCAGCCGTTCTTTAAACCTGATCGCGATACCGAAGGTGCGGAAGGCGTTCATGAGGTGTTAGGATGCGCGGTCTATTCTTATGCGATGAATTTCCTCGGGCTGCCCGCCGCCAGCGTTCCCGCACGCTTGGCCGAATTGCCGAATGGGCCGCAACCGATCAATGTTCAGATTGCTGCTCGACGCTGGCGTGAGGATATGGCGGTGGATGCAGTGGTCGCGATCGAAGCGCGTGTGGGGCAGATGGCTCCGATTCTGTGGGATCGAATGAGCGCGCAAACCTGAGACATCGTCACTCAGGCCTCACAAATGAAATAGACCCCGGGATTTTGTCCCGGGGTCCGCATACTAAAATATGCCCGGATTAAGATGACGAGCGTAGCACCACCCACCCTCGCCAGCGCGAAAACTGCGCAACCATTCGAAAACACCTTTAGATGGCCACTCACTTCCACCTCGGCGTGTTCTCCGGGCAACTTGAAGTTAACAAACCCTTATCGCATTGCATGTGAACTGGTTCACACAAGCGGTGGAAAAATGATCAACACGCTGAGATTTAAGTAAATTGTTCAGAGATCAACCGTTCTTCCAGGCCGTGGCCAGGGTCAAATAAAATACGATGCTGGATCGCAATCTCAGACCTGATCTCGACCCAATCGATATCCGGAAACGATATGGAGTCGGCCGCAACGATAACCGGGCGTTTGTCAGCCTCGATCACATCGAATCTGACTTTCGCAACTTTCGGCAGCAAGGCGCCACGCCACCGCCGGGGGCGAAACGCGGCGATTGGCGTCAATGCCAGAACGTCCGCGCCAATGGGTACAATGGGTCCGTGAGCGGAATAGTTATATGCGGTTGAACCCGCCGGCGTGGCAAGCAATGCACCATCACACACGAGTTCGGCCATACGTACCCGCCCATCCACGCTGATCCGCAGCCGCGCTGCCTGCGGCCCCGCGCGAAGCAGCGAAATCTCGTTGATTGCAAGTGCTTGGTGCTTTTGGCCCGCCTGGTCCATTGCAGTCATCGCCAGTGGATTGATGACTTCTTCCTCTGCCTCTGCTAGCCGGGCCATCAGATCAACTTCGGCATATTCGTTCATCAGAAACCCGATGGTACCGCGATTCATTCCGTAAACCGGCTTGTCCAAGTGCTGGACGCCCTGCAACGTCTGAAGCATGAAGCCATCACCACCCAGCGCCACCACAACATCTGCGTCTCTCGGCGCTGCATTTCCGTAGCGCGCGACAAGCGCATCCCGGGCGGTCTGCGCAACCTTGGCATCGCTGGCCAGAAAGGCGATTCTCTTTGTCATGTTTTATAGTTTCCAGTGCTGCACATTTGGTTCCGAAACAAACATACCTTTCCGCAATAGGCCAGAGTTGACGCCATAGAGGGCCATTTCGTCGCTTTACAACCTTTCTGACACACGTCGTTTCCGATAGGAAATCCGCCAGATACACCCCAGCCATGCGGAGCGCACATGAACGCCAATCTTCGTGACAACGGATTTTTCACCCAGTCCCTCGCGGATCGTGACCCCGAGCTGTTCGGCTCGATCACATCTGAATTGGGCCGCCAGCGCGACGAGATCGAACTGATCGCCTCGGAGAACATCGTCTCTGCCGCCGTGATGGAGGCGCAGGGCTCGGTCATGACCAACAAATATGCTGAAGGTTATCCGGGCCGCCGGTACTATGGCGGTTGTCAGTTCGTCGACATTGCCGAGAACCTGGCTATCGACCGTGCCAAGCAGTTGTTTGGGTGTGAGTTTGCCAACGTCCAACCGAATTCGGGATCGCAGGCGAACCAAGGTGTATTTCAGGCGCTGATCAAGCCCGGTGACACCATTCTAGGAATGTCGCTGGATGCAGGTGGTCACCTGACCCATGGTGCGGCGCCGAACCAGTCAGGCAAGTGGTTCAACGCGGTACATTATGGCGTGCGCAAGCAGGACAACCTGATCGACTATGATCAGATCGAAGCGCTGGCAAAGGAACATAACCCCAAGCTGATCATCGCCGGAGGCTCGGCCATCCCGCGCGTCATCGATTTTGCCCGCATGCGTGAAATCGCCGATATGGTCGACGCCTATCTGCATGTGGATATGGCCCATATCGCCGGTCTGGTTGCCGCAGGCGCGCACCCTTCGCCCTTCCCGCATGCGCATGTGGCCACCACCACCACGCATAAAACCCTGCGCGGCCCGCGCGGCGGCATGATCCTGACCAATGATGAAGCGATTGCCAAAAAGGTAAACTCGGCCATCTTCCCGGGCATTCAGGGTGGCCCGCTGATGCATGTGATTGCTGGCAAGGCCGTTGCCTTTGGCGAGGCACTGCGTCCTGAGTTCAAGGACTATATCAAGCAGGTCGTTGTGAATGCGCAGGCCCTTTCAGATCAGCTGATCAAGGGTGGCCTGGACACTGTGACCCACGGCACCGATACCCATGTGGTTCTTGTCGACCTGCGCCCCAAAGGCGTTAAAGGCAACGCAACCGAGAAAGCTTTGGGGCGGGCACATATCACCTGCAACAAGAACGGTGTGCCGTTCGACCCCGAAAAGCCGACGATCACCAGCGGTATCCGTCTGGGCTCGCCCGCCGGAACCACCCGCGGTTTTGGTGAGGCCGAGTTCCGCCAGATCGCAGACTGGATCATCGAAGTGGTCGACGGTCTGGCCGCAAATGGCGAAGACGGAAACGGTGCGGTCGAAGCCAAAGTTAAAGCCGAAGTCGCCGAACTTTGCGCGCGCTACCCGCTTTATCCGAATCTCTGATCCAATACGGATCTTAGAACAGAAAACGGCGCCCTGATCGGCGCCGTTTTTCTTTGAGGCGTGCAGCGTTCAGATATACCCGCGCCATCGTAGTACGAATACAGCCAACGCCGCCAACACGATCAGGCCCAACGCAAGCGAGCCAAGAAAGCTCAGGAACCATCCCCAACGTCGATCTGCCAGATTGATCGCGTTCAGGTGGCCTTGCACCTCGTCCGACGCTTTTTCGAGCCGGGGCATATCCAAAACCATCCGCAGTTTGGGATGCTCGGCCATCTGCTCGGCCTCTGCCAGAACCAAGGCCTGTTTATAGACCTTGCGCGGCAAACGCCGCTTCGCGCGACGGACCGAGGCAATCAGGGTCTTGTCTTTCACGCCAAGCTTTTTACGCAGCAACCGAATGGTCTCTGCGATCCGGGTCTGGATATCGATTTCCTGCGTCATTGGCGCCTCCTGACGGGACAATGTAGCCGCGCGTCACACCGGCGACAATGGGGCTGGTTGTTCCGCGCGGTGACGCGTATCACAGAAGCATGCTGAATACGATCATCCATGGCGACCCGACTGATCATCCGCCCCTGCTGATAGCGCATGGCCTCTATGGTTCGGCGCGCAACTGGGGAGTCATTGCGCGGCGACTGTCGGACGAAAGACAGGTGATTGCCGTCGATATGCGCAATCACGCCTACAGCTTTTGGGATGCTCAGCATGGCTACCTAGATTTGGCGCATGATCTGGCAAAGGTCATCGACAGCGTTGGCGGCATCGCCGATATCGTCGGGCATTCCATGGGTGGAAAAGCTTCGATGGTGCTGGCGCTGGAATATGGCGATCTGGTGCGCAAGCTGGTCGTCGCAGACATCGCACCAGTGGCATACAGCCACAGCCAGATTCAATTCATCGAGGCAATGCGGGCGGTAGATATGTCCCGCGTTCAGCGTCGTTCAGATGCCGAAGCACAGCTGGCCGATCTGGGCGTCGAAAAGGCGCTGCAGAGCTTTTTTACGCAGTCTTTGGATGTTGAGGGAAGCCGCTGGCGGCTGAACCTAGATGTACTGGCCAGCGAAATGCCAAAGATCATGGGCTTCCCCGAGATTTCGACCCATTGGGACGGCCCCGCTCTGTTCCTGTCCGGCGCAGCATCAGATTATGTGCAGCCCGAATACCGAGAGCAGATTCGCACCCTGTTTCCTGCAGCTCGCTTCGCCAAAATTCCCGGTGCGGGGCACTGGCTGCACGCCGAGAAACCCCGCGAATTCGAAGCTGCAGTCAGGACCTTCTTGAACGCTTAATCAAGCGCTTTGATACAGGCGTTTTGCCACCAGCCACGACACCGGCGCGGCAACAACCGCCCCTGCTGCTGCGGCGGAAACGATGGCCATCCAGGTCACCATTCCAACCGCTAGGACCGCAATCACGGCAGAACCCGCGATGGCTGTGGCGATCAAAGAATAAAGCGTGGCTGCTAGGCGTATCATGGCCAGTATCCTGTGTTTAAGCTTCTGGCCTTTACATTACAGCAACGGAATATGTGTGACTTTGATTTGGGTCAGATATGTAGCTACATCCCGCGATCCATGGGCCCGGTCGCCTCACCACCGCCATTCACCCAATCCGCAAAGCCACCCAGATTGTAGACGTGTAAATATCCCATTTCCTTAAGCAGTTTTCCAGCCAGCGCTGCCCTTCCGCCAGACGCACAATGCAGGATGATCACCCGATCCCTGCGCAGTTCTGCATCATGGGAAGGCAACTCGGGGTCGGCCCGAAACTCCAGCATACCGCGCGGGATATGATGCGCACCGACCGCGCGCCCTGTCCTTTCCAGTTCAGGCGCATCGCGAATATCCAACAACAAGGCACCCTGCCCGATCAGTTCTTTGGCCCGGCTGGCGTCGATACGCTCAACCACCGCGTTTGCAGCTTGCATCATGTCTTTGACCGTCAATGGCATTTGCGCCCCTCCAGGAAATGAATCCGTGCAAGGCTAACATGCAGAAAATTGAAGGTGTAGACGTTCAGACCCTTAATGTTCGCGGAAAGCACGCGACATACTGTCAACCACCGGCTTGGCGATATAGGCCGCAAAGGTGCGTTCCTCGGTCTGGATCATGATCTCGGCGGGCATTCCGGGTGTCGGCACGAAGCCCCGCACGCGACCCATCTCTTCCGTGGTCAGAGAAATGCGCGCCAGATAGACCTCTTGCGGCATACCGGCAGAATCCTCGACAAGCGAGTCAGCCGAGACGTAATAGACCTCGCCCTCAAGCACTGGGGTTGTCCGTTGATTGAGCGCGACTAGGCGCACCGTCGCGATCTGCCCGGTGACCACGCTGTCGATCTCGGTACGCGGGATCTGCGCTTCGATGATCAATGGCGCATCGGCGGGCAGAATCTCAGCAATCTGTTCGCCAGTTTCGATCACCCCGCCCGGCGTGTGGTGATGAAGTCGCACCACTGTGCCTGTCACCGGTGCACGCACAACGGCACGGGCCAGAACGCTACGGGCCTGACGGGCTTTTTCACGCACACTTTCAAGATCGGCTTCAATCACGCCCAACTCGTCCAGCGCAGCCTCGCGGTAGGCTGAGCGGGTGCGCAGAATCTGCTCTTCATACTTCAGCAGCATCTGGTTTACCTCAGCCGTTTCAGCGCGCAGACGCGCCAGTTGACCTTCGGCTTCGGCCTGCACCCGGCGGATCGTATTCAGATCACCTTTGCGCACTAATCCTTTTTCAAACAACGAATATTTGGTCTCGTATTCTTCCTCGAGAATCTCTGATCGCCTTTCCATGCTGACCAATTGTGCTTCAAATCCTGACGCACGAATTTTCAACGCCTCCATGTTGCGCTGCAGCAAAGCAATATCGTTCAGCAGTGTCTTGCGCGATACATCAAAGCTGAGTTTCTGATTGTCGAGGATCGTCATGACCTCGACGTCGTCCGATGCTTCGATCAATCCGGGCGAAAACACGAGGGTTTCCTGTTCGCTATGCTCAGCCAGCAACCGTTCGGTCATGGCCTGAAGGCGAAGTTTGCGAATGAACAATTCGCGTTCACTCGCCTCGGCCGAGGTCTGATCCAAAGTCATCATGATCTGTCCGGCTTGAACAGATTCACCTTCCGAGACCAGTATGTTCTCGATGATACCGCCTTCCAAATGCTGCACGATCTTGTTGCGACCGGTCGCGACAAAGCTGCCTTGCGCGATGACTGCAGCGGCCAGAGGTGCACGGAAGGACCAGACGCCAAAGCCGCCAAAACAGACAATAAGCATGATAAAGCCAATCACGATGAATTTGGTGATCGAGCGCGGAACCTCAGAGTACCAAAGACCGCCTTCATCGGTGCGTGCCACGTCGTTCATCACTTAATCCCCCTTGCCCTGTATTTCGGGCGGTTGCTGGCGCGGCCCGTTGAGCTGTTCCAGCACCTGTTCGCGCTGCCCGAACAGCGCCACGCGCCCATCGGTCAGCAGCATGATCTTGTCGACAACATTCAACAGAGTCGGCTTTTGCGTAATCACCACAACGGTGATCTTGCTTTCCTTTGCTTGCTCAATCGCACGCGCAAGCGCCTTGTCACCCGCCACGTCGAGGTTCGAGTTCGGTTCATCCAGAACAACCAAACGCGGGTTGCCGAAGAAGGCACGCGCCAAAGCAATACGCTGCTTCTGGCCACCTGAGAGAGGTGAGCCGTCGGCGGCCACAACAGTCTCATACCCCTGCGGCAGCGTTGCGATCATGTTATGCACGTCGGCCAAAACGGCGGCATCGTGGATCTGCTCATCCGTGGCATCGGCACGCATCCGGCCAATATTGTCTTTGATGCTGCCGGGGAATAGCTGTACGTCTTGCGGCAGATAGCCAATATTTTCGCCAAACTGACGGGGATCCCAGTTGCGGATATCCATCAGGTCCAGCCGCACACTGCCCGAGGTCGGCAGGATCGACCCCACCAGCGTTTTGCCAAGCGTCGTTTTCCCCGCGCCTGAATTCCCGATGATCGCCAGAGTTTCACCCGGGTTCAGCGCAAAGGTAATCCCGTTCAGAACCACCCGCTTGGTGCCGCCTGGGACATATAGCAGGCGTTCGACATCCAACCGCCCCTCAGGCCGTGGTAGGCGCAGTTTTTCATATTGCAGGGCCGAGTTCGACAGCAGAGCCTTGATCCGCCCAAAAGCGCCGCGCGTCAGCAGGAAAGTATTCCAACCCTCAATCGAGCCTTCGATCGGCGCAAAAGCCCGCCCAGCGATGATCGAGGCGGCGATGACCATACCGCCGGTAATTTCACCTTGAAGGGCCAGAAAGGCGCCCCAGCCCAGAATGCCGATCTGCGTCAAAAGACGGACGGCACGTGAAATGGCCGCGAAGATCACGTTACGATCCTGCGCCTTGACCTGCCATGTCAGCGATTGTGCGGTGTCACGCCCCCAGATGCGCACTGCCTCGGGGATCATCGCTAAAGCGTTGATGATCTGACTGTTGCGCGACATTGAATCCAGATGCTGGTTCGCCAGGGATTGCGCCTGGTTGGCCTTTGCAAAGGGCTTGGCGGTCATTTTCTGGTTGATCAGCGCGATAATCATCAGGATCACAGCGGTCGTCACCACAATCATGCCAAGTTGCGGGTGCACTAGAAAAATCATCAGTATGAATAGCGGCGCAAATGGAACATCCAGAAATGAGATCAGAGTGCCCGAGACCAGAAAGCCCCGCACCTGTTGCAGATCCCCAAGAGTCTGATATTCGCGCCCATTGCCGTGCAGCGAGGCATGAGCGGCGGCGCTGAGAACCGGGGCACCAAGACGGGCAGCCACCTCGACCGCTGTGCGCATCAGCATGAACCGCCGAACGGCATCAAAGGCTGATTGAAATATTACGGCTCCGGCAACGATTGCCGTCAGCATGATCAGCGTATCCAGCGAGCGACTGGTCAGAACCCGGTCGCTGATCTGAAACAGATAAATCGGGATCGCAAGGATCAGGACGTTGGTCGCGCAGGTCAGCACCAGCACGAAAGCCAGATTGCGCCAGATCGCGCGCAGTGAGGTGCGCAGCGTCTTCTGGAAATCCTCAGGCGGCGTGCGTTTGTGGAATGTTTGGGGTGGCCCCTTGCCATCGCCACCACCCGTCCCCGGGCGCAGCAAGGGTTGGTTGGCCTTGGCCTCGATCGTGGTGCCCATGCGGTCTGTACCATCCGACGGCGCAGAGGGGGTCATGCGCCCAGTCGATTGGTCGGCGGTTTCACAATCGGGGGCTTCGGTATCGGCCACCCCAGTGTCGCCACCCGCAGGATCCTTATCTTGCGCAGGCCGCGACGACGCGCGCCGAAGGGGAGAGTCAGCGCGCGGTTGTGATGTTTGATCCAACTGCTCTGCCTGGGTCTGCCCCGGATCATCCGGTTGTGTCGTCGCCTGAGGCGCTTCTGATTGTTGCCGCGAACGTTTCACGGGTTTTGCAACCGAGGTGTCACTTGCATCCAAGGTATCCGGTTCGGGTTCAGAATCCGCCAACTGCATTTCGCTTGTCAAACGCAGACGGGACGCTGTTTTTGCAAGTTTACTTTCATTTGGTTTTGCTACCCGATCTCGGGGTTCAAGGGTCAATGGGCCTCCGCCTCCGTGCCGGTCCAACGGACTTGCAAAACGGGTGCGGCGCGACGAAAAAACGATCGACATAAACTAACCTTCCGGTCACTCGTTAATCAGGAAATATCAGGCCAGCATGGTCTGCAGGCCATCAGAGGAATTCGCCATTTCGCTTGGCGTGAGATCGTTACCATTCGGGCCAATGCCGTTCTCGTAACCGGGCATTCCCGCCTCTTCCATCAAGGCGGCTATCGCCTCGTTGGTCATCTCTGCAATGTCCTCATTCGTGGGTATGTCGAGCAGGCTTGCCTGATGCAGCAACAGGTCAGAAAATGCCCCGTCCTCGGCCATGACAACCGAGTCTACTCCGGCCTTGGTTACATTGGCGGCATTCAGCATCGCATTGCTGCCTGCCAGAACCTCGGTCTGGTTCGCGTGGGGACCATTCAGATATACGTCATCCTGATCGGCAAGCCTCGTCGATTGCTCGGCTACGTTGACCTGCACCAACGATCCGTCGATCTTGAGCACTCGCATCTGCTCCATGCCCGCGAACATCGGATCGTTCATCAGCGCCTCTTCCAGCGCCGCCATATCGTCCTCGCCCAAGGTCATTGCGCTGGCCATGGAATCGTTCATCGCCTGATGCGTGTCTTCGCCTTCTTTCTTGAGAGAGACCTGGTTCATGACCAGGTTCTCGTCCGATCCATCAATGGGTCCTGGCAATCCGCCCATCACCACGTCGTCATCCATCAAGACGTTTGTCTGGATAAACGCATCGACCGATATCATGTCGCCTTCGATCATGATCAGGTCATAATAACTGCCAAGTTGAAGAATATTGGTGATATCGATCAACTCGTTGTCGCCCAATGCGTACAGCGTGGTCGTCGCGTTAATCTCGGTATCAATATGATCGATATCCGTTGCGTCGATGTCCTGCTTGACAAAATTAGCAACGATCAGGTCGGTCGTAATCCAATCAACATGCACATATGCCGGGGCAT
Source organism: Ruegeria sp. AM5 (assembly GCF_056540645.1). Classification (NCBI taxonomy): domain Bacteria; kingdom Pseudomonadati; phylum Pseudomonadota; class Alphaproteobacteria; order Rhodobacterales; family Roseobacteraceae; genus Ruegeria; species Ruegeria sp. AM5. Next base: position 119,154 of record NZ_JBQFXC010000003.1, read on the forward strand.
CGTCTTCACTTGAACCTGTCTTAAGCCAAGGGGCTGACTTGCCTTCGACTTCGATCGTCGACGAGTGCACCACATTGGTGCCCGAGCCGCCATTCGTGCCCTTGTCTGTGTCAGATACAACGGCGACCTGGCTTACCATTGCCAGTTCGATCGCTTTTCCACCGACCGCGATATAAGGCGCATCGATCCAGGCTACGGTTGCGTTCATCTCGTTGATCGCAAGGTTGCCGCCTGCAATCACCGTGTGACCGTCGGCAAATTCGTCTTCCTCATCCTGATCCCATTCGGCGGGCATCATATCGGGCGTGTCGTCTTCTTCTTCCTCGTCCGGTCTATGATGCGCGGGCAGAAGATCGTCCCATTCCGGGGCTTCGTCCACATACTCACCATTGACGATCACGCCCATCGCTTCTTCGCCGTGGAACTGATAGACAACTGCACCTTCAACTTCGACATTGATCGGCGCCAACATCGCTTCGGCCAAAGATTCTACATACTCAATCGACAAGTAGTCCGAGATCGAGAACGAGGGCACGGCAAACGCGTGCATCGATGCTGCGACCTGCGCAGCCGCCTCGGCCAATGCGATCAGCTGTTCGACATCGCGGAAATCTCCCTCGCCGACAACGTCATTGTCGCGCAGGAAAATCGTCTGGAACGTGTAGGTCACAGCAGACCCGATAAGCTCTGTCACAATCTCCAGCTGCTGCTCGATCACAAACGTTGCACCTAGGCCGGTTGTCGCTTCGGGTAACGGCGGACCGTCTGAGAGTGGTGGTTCAAGTACAACGACCGTTTCAAATCCAGGGCCGTCGGTTGGGGGTGGAAGTTCAGGAGTGGCGGGGGGGGTGTCAAACCGATAGGAAAGCGGACCATATTTGCCCGGGTCCAGTTCCAGATCTGCCTTGATCCGGATCTTTGCAGGTTCTTCCAGTTCGTCCAGTTCAGCCTTGCGCCGCATGGCGGTGAACTCTTCGTACTGATCCCTCAACCGGGCTTTTTCAATCGTAAGATCAAAAGATCCAATAAAGTGTGCAATCTTTTCGGTAACACTATCGAATAACATTTCGATGATCCCTTACCCCCTTGCCAGCTAAAATTTCCGGTTCGGGATTTTCTGGGCCGAGGCCACATTGCGCGGCCCCGGCGATTTCATTGATCGGGGGCCGATAATGCGGCCCCCGATTTTTTGTCTTAGACGTCAGTGTCGTCGCTTGCGTAGGACGAGGTCATCGAACCACCAACCATGGTCGTATCGACTGAGTTACCTAGCACATTGGCACCCTGTACGATCGATTGGTTGAAGGCGTTCGTATCGACTACGGCAGCGGCCGAGGCGTAGGATTCACCGGTCACGATGCCATCGCCACCGTTATTCGAACCCCAATCACCGCCATGGCCTCCGGCACCGCCGTCACCCGAATAGGCACCGGCTGCGCTTCCGCCTGTCGTGTTGCCGCCCATTGTGTCACCAGACATGACGTCAACCATTGACGCGCCGCTAGTTCCACCTGCTGCAGTACCAGCAGCACCTGCACCGCCATCACCGCTGTATGCGGTACCAGTGGCATTGCCCGTTGCGGACGAATCCGAGTCATTGTCCGATGCAGATGCACCGCCGTATCCGGCAATCGCCTCAGCGAGGCTATCAGCAGAACCATCCGTGTCGGTCTCTGAGAATACATCTGATGCACCACCCAGACCACCTGTGGCCTCGGAAGCGCCAGATCCAGCAGCACTGGCGTTTGAATCCGATGCAGCAGAACCAGTTCCACCTGCACCACCATCACCATCAGCCGTTGAAGTACCTGTACCCGTGCCATCACCGGAACCGTTGGCAGCGTTCGAACCACCATCGCCACCATCAGCGTCCGCATCACTTGCGTTGGCAGCCGAACCGTCAACATCACCAGATGTCTGATCGACACTTGGGCCTTCAGCGTCTTGATCACCTAAACCTTGAACATCGGCATCAGCTGCTGAACTTCCGTTGTTGTCTCCGCCGTCTCCGTCTCCACCGGTGGATGAACCACTGCCAGAATCAGCTCTGGAATTACCGGTGTCGGCATCTGCATCACCACGGCCGCTTTCAGAGATTTCCTGCTGGAGGCGCGCGATTGCTTCTTCGACTAGGCGCGAGAATCCACCCGAGCCATCGCCGCCGTCGCCTGAAGCGTCGCTATCGGTAGTACCAGTTCCTGTTCCGTCAGCTGTGTTGTCACCGCCGTCATTGTCGTTGGCGTCGGTGTTGTTATCGCTGTCGTTATCAGCGTTGCCATCCGCATTCGAGTCGCCGTCGCCACCATCTGCACCAGATGCATCTGCGTCGTTATCCGCTACACCCTTGCCTTTGGCGCTGGACTCTGAGTCAGCATCACCACCGTCAGCATCAGCATCGGACTCGCTGTACGCCTTACCATAGCCTTTGCCTACACCTTCGGAATCGGCATAACCGCCATCTCCGCCTTCGCCATCAGTCGTGTTATCGCTGTCGGTGTTGTTGTCAGCATTCGAGTCGCTGGTGCTGTCACCACCGTACCCGCCAATGCTCTCACCATCAGCGTTCGAATTGGATTTAGCTTTGCCGGTGCTTGCATTGTCGGCATTACCTGAATCGCCACCGCTACCACCTTTGGCATGGGCATCAGCGTCACCAGTGTCTCCGCCTTCACCGTAAGCGTCGCTACCAATGGTCTTGCCGCCTACAGCTTCACCGCCATAACTGGTTCCGCCTTTTCCGGAAGCTGCACCATTTGCATTGGAACTAATACCTTCGGCAGCGTTGGCTTCGCCACCATTGGCATCACCGTTTTGCTTGAATTCTCCGTAGTTACCAACTTCGGCATTATCCAACTGATCGTTGTCTTCCAAGCTTGCCAGCTGATTGTTGATCGACGACATATCGTTGCCAGGACCATCCAGCGAAATATCAAGGTTCAGATCATCACCGGGATCATAATTCAAGTCGCGACCGGCGGTGATTACATCACCAACGCTGGCGTTGTCGCCCAGATCCAAGTCTACCTGATCGTCATCGCGGGGAATCCATTCGCCGCCACCGAAGTCAATGTTGACCGCATTATTGTTAGAGTTGTCATTATCATTATTGTCTTCACCACCATTGGTGTTTTGCTGCTGCTGCTTCTGATTTTGATCCTGATCTTGCGCGTTGTCATTGTCGTTATCATTTTTAGAACGCTGTGACTGATCTTGTCCTTGTGAATCAGAGTTGTTCGCAGAGTTTTCAACGTCCTGATCTTGCTTTTGCTTCTGAGCGTTGATGTCAGCTTCGATATAGGCTTCGTCTACCGCTATATCTGTTTCGAAATCGGCGTCCAGATTATCGATTTGGACGTCATCAATTGTGGTCACGGTTGTTGTTTGGTTGGGTTGGCGTCTCATAAAATTTTCCACTTTTACTTAAGCACCGGACCGCCATTCATCTACAAAGCGGCTACAGGCGCGGTTGAAAACAGAGTTCGCGCACAAGGTGTCAAACTGGACACTCGCGCGGCAGTGAAAGTCTTCTGTTTGGTTTGTCCCCCTTTCTCGGCTAAGCCGATTCCATGACCACGAGAAATTCGCTGAAATACGCGGACCGCAGACACGTCAGGTTCAAGTTCACTTCACAAATAGAAGCCTAGGAATGGTCGCAGCGATAAAGGGGTATGCATAGCTGGCCGAAAGCATTATTTTCTGCAAATCACTGTTTAATATATATTTTTTTTAAATTCGGCTTATTTCGCGCCAGATTTTACCCGGAAACAATCATGCGCAAACATATAGGATTATTAACCCTGATATTTCATGGAGTTACGCTATAACCAGATGCGAAGAACCTGATCAAAGGTTCTAGTAAGCGGTATTGCAGAACCCGCCTTTGGTTGCTGAAACACGTACTTTCAGCTATGATAAGGGACTATTTGAGTTCAAAGTTACTGTTTCGCGCCATCCAGTTCTGTACCCGATTTAAAGTTTCAGAGGGTGGCGTTTGTATTAGTGGGGGGAAGATCAATGAATATTTCATTGCAAGAAGACGCCCGTGATCAGATTGAATATCCCGAAGAGCTGTCGATCATTTTTATCGGCAAGGAACTGTTCTACTCGAACCAAACCCTGAGAAGTGTTCAAAGCGAATTCGGCGTTCGTGCGTCAAGATATGAAAGCCTTGACGACCTGCTTGCCGAGAGTGGGAACTCTGTTCCCTCCGAGCGCATCATTGTCGTGGATCAGATGATGCTCGAAGATCTGTTGGCGCGGCCCGCTGATTACTCCCGGCTCGCCGAGACAGGATGTCTGGCCTTCGCCTATCGCAAGAAAAGTCCGGCCCGGGTTCTGTTCGAACGCTGGGATCGTACCCGTTTCGGCAGTGTCGGGTATTTGCCAATGAACGTGGCGCCGGATGTTTGGCGCGCAATACTGCGCCTTCTGATGCACGAGGAGCTGCACCTGCCCTGCTTTCTTGCCGACAGCATGACCGCAACACAAAGTGCGCCAGGCACACCTATCGAAAAACAGCCTGCAACCAGAACCCGGTCGCCTGACAAACTGTTGCGATACTCAAAGCTGACGCGCCGCGAAAAGCAAGTCCTGAGGCTGGTATCGCAAGGCAAGAGCAACAAGACCATTGCGTCGAATCTGGGCATCACCGAACACACCGTCAAACTGCATATGCACAATGTCTCGGGCAAGATCGATGTGAGCAACCGGACTGAAGCTGCGCATTTCTACTTTGAGGTCGCGCCGAACGAAGCGCGCAACGCGCCCGTTGGATGAGGCATTCGAAACCCGGTTCGACCGGCTCATTCTGTTGGTGGGTCGGCTCAACTATATGTGGACGAACACGGAAAGCCTGCTGATCCACCTGATCGCAGGTCTGACCGGGGCCAATAAAGATGTTGCGGTCATCATATTCCTGACGCTTAACACCACACGTGCCCGTATCGATCTGGTCGAACGTCTCGCCAAGATGGAGGGTCGCCCCCCTGAAATCCGCGATCCGATTCTCGAACACACCCAGCGGTTGTCGCGCCTGTCCTCTATTCGAAACAAGTACAATCACTGCATTTATTCTTTCGATCAGGAAAGCGGAAATCCAAAGACCATCCTGATGCGCATTGCTGATCGCAAGACCGACATCAAAATTGGTCGTGAAGACACAGTTGACGACAAAGCAATGAAAGAAATCGAGGATGTTGTCACTCAGCTCTCGAATGCCAACAGGGATATCTGGAAATTGATCACCCAGCTGGGTTTCCCTGTCTGAGATGGTACTGGTGCGGGCGGTGGGACTCGAACCCACACGGCACTAAGGCCTTCGGATTTTAAGTCCGATATGTCTACCATTCCATCACGCCCGCACATCATCGTCGAAGTTTTGTCTCACCGCGCCGATGTCGTGTGCAGACACTTACAACCAACCAAAACGATTGAAAAGATACTCATTCATCAGATCCAGGGATGCATGCAGAACACGAACACAATCCTGCTGAATCAAGGCCGAGCTTGACAGCCTTCGGCCAATTCGTTCACGTCGGCGCAACACAAGATCAGGGAGCGAGCGATGAAACTAGTCAGTAACCCGTTTCGAGGTGGTTCTAAGCTTTCGGATCAGGCCCCTTATCCCTCCGTAGAGACAGATGGGTTGGGCCGGCATCGATTCTTCTGCCCTGACTTTGTCGAAACGCCCCTTGTGAATGCATCGGCGCTGGCACCCGTCGCGAATCTCTGGGTTAAAGATGAGCGAAGCCGTATGGGCCTGGGATCGTTCAAAGCGCTGGGTGCAGCTTATGTGATCGCCTGCGAAGCGAATGACATCTCGATCACGCCAGATGGTAACACGCTCAAAGGGCGCACCTATGTTACAGCAAGCGCGGGCAATCACGGGATGAGCATGGCCGCGGGCGCGCGCACTTTCGGAGCTGATGCAGTTGTCTACATCGCAGAAACAGTTCCAGAAAGCTTTGCAGATCGCCTGCGCGCTCAAAACGCACAAGTGGTCCGGGCGGGTGCGGATTACGCCGCCAGCATGGAAGCAGCCAGTCAGGCGGCGCAGGACAATGGCTGGACTTTGCTCTCGGACAGTTCCTGGGAGGGGTATACTGAACTACCGTACTTGCTGATGGAAGGGTATCTGCAAATGGCGGTCGAAGCCGCCGAGCAATGTACTGAGGCACCAACGCACGTTCTTCTGCAAGCCGGCGTTGGCGGCATGGCCGGAGCCGTCGCTGCCTATGCGCGGGTCGTTTGGGGAGATGCTCCGCAGATCATTATTGTCGAGCCAACCTCTGCCCCGGCGCTGCAGGCCAGTATCGAAGCGGGGCATTGTGTGTTTGCTGACGGGCCCGACAGCATCATGGGGCGACTGGATTGCAAAGAGCCCTCGCTGATCGCCTTGAACGGCTTGGCCCGAGATGCCGATCTGTTTGTGACAATCGAGGATGACACTGTCGAAGCACAGCTTCCGGCCATGGCGAAGGCCGGGTTGGAAACCAGCGCCTCGGGCGGTGCTGGCATTGCGGCCGTTCTGAACGACGCGATCCGTAGTGAACTGGGTATTGGACCGAATTCCAAAGTGCTCTGCATCTTGAGCGAGCAACCTGCATGAGAGGTTTCGCACCAGAGGAATTCGCGACCCGCGTTGCGCGCGCCCAGCATCGGATGCAAGAAACCGGTCTATCGGCCCTGTTGCTTACGACCGAGCCCCAGCTTCGCTATTTCACCGGTTATCTCACCCGTTTCTGGGAAAGCCCAACGCGGCCTTGGTTTCTGATCGTTCCGATTTCTGGCAAGCCGGTTGCAGTAATCCCATCCATCGGTGCTGCATTGATGGCACAGACATGGATCGACGACATTCGAACCTGGAGTGCACCCGACCTTGAAGATGATGGGGTATCCCTGCTGGCCGATACACTGAGAGAGTTGACGCCTGAAAACGCCTCAATCGGCTGCCCCGACGGGCATGAGACCCATGTAAGGATGCCACTGGCCGATCTAAGGCATCTCGAATCCGCAATTGGAGCGCGCCAAATTACGGGTGACCATGGCATCCTACGGGCGCTGCGCATGGTGAAATCTGACGCTGAGATCGCAAAGATTCGAACTGCCTGTCAGATTGGTGCCCACGCCTTTGCACGAGTGCCCGAGGTTGCCTCAGCAGGGACACCGTTGGATCAGATATTTCGAAACTTTCAGAGACTCTGCCTTGAAGAAGGTGCCGACTGGGTGCCCTATCTGGCCGGAGGGGCCGAGCAAGGCGGGTACTCGGATGTAATCTCACCCGCGACACAGACCCCGCTTCGTATAGGCGATGTGCTTATGCTCGACACCGGCCTCGTCCACGATGGCTATTTTTGCGACTATGATCGCAATTGGTCCGTCGGCCCAGCGACCAAGGCGGTACGCGATGCACATGCTAGACTGGTCGAGGCTTCGGATGCAGCGTTTGATCAAGCCCGTCCCGGCGTGCCGGCTTCTCAGCTTTTTCATACGATGAACAGAATACTTACCGATGGCAGCGCGGGTACCGATGCCGGGAGACTGGGCCACGGGTTAGGAATGTCGTTGACCGAATGGCCTTCGCTTATTCCCGATGATCATACTGAACTGCAACCGGGAATGGTTTTGACGCTTGAACCGGGTATTGCGGTCGATGGCAAAATTCTCGTGCACGAAGAAAACATCCTGATAACCGAAGGCGCGCCCGAATTCCTCAGCCCCCGCACCGGACCAGAGATCGCCGAGATATGAGCACGTTGCCGTACACACTGGATCCTGACGATCCCTCGGCCGTACCAATGGGGCTGATCGTTTTACAGACTGACGAGACAATCGAACCTGAGTTTCGTAGCCTTTTTATCGATGACAAAAGCCCGCTTTATGTCAGCCGCATTCCCAGCGGGACCGAGGTTAACACCGACACGCTGGCGCAGATGGAGACCGACTTGCCTGCAGCGGCTGATTTGCTGCCAAAGGCGCGGCCCTATCGAGTTGTTGGCTATGGATGTACGTCAGCCAGTTCGGTTATCGGCTCGGATCGGGTTGAGCAGATGGTCATGCAGTCCTGTAATACATCGACCGTCACCAACCCGTTGCGGGCAGCCTCTGCCTGCGCGAGACATTTGGGCGTCTCAAAATTTGCACTGCTGTCGCCTTACATTGAAGAAGTAAACACTCCGTTGCGACGCGCGTTTGCAGAACAAGGCATCTCGATGGATGTGTTTGGCACTTTCGGCGAATCCGAAGAAGCCAAAGTTGTGCGGATCTCAACCGATTCCGTGGTCGATGCCGCCGTGCGACTGGGAAGAGATTCAACAGTCGACGCCGTATTCCTTAGTTGTACGAACCTTCGGACACTGACGGCTATCCCAAGGATCGAAGCGCAGATCGGTAAGCCTGTCCTGTCAAGCAACCAGAGTTTGGCCTGGCATATGAAACAACTGAACGTGTCGCAAAATTAGGCAAATGCGGCGTTTACGCGACTCCAATTGCTTTACGGGCTTGCGACCATTTGTTAGCCTCGTCATCAATGCACGAGAAGATCAATGAGGCCCGGACCAACCGGGTAATCATTTGACGCAACAGGGGGTCTTGTGACCGACAAAAATAGCGACGCCGCGTTTGTTGAATTTCAACGCGTTCAAAAGTCTTATGATGGCGAGAACCTCGTCGTCAAAGATCTCAACCTGGCAATGCCAAAGGGCGAATTCCTGACCATGCTCGGGCCGTCCGGATCAGGTAAGACGACCTGCCTGATGATGCTTGCCGGATTCGAAACCGCCACACATGGCGAGATTCTTCTGGATGGAAAACCCATCAATAATATCCCTCCGCACAAACGTGGCATCGGGATGGTGTTCCAGAACTACGCTCTGTTCCCGCATATGACTGTAGCCGAGAACCTTTCGTTCCCGCTGGAAGTCCGCAAGCTGGGTAAGTCCGAGCGCGAGGAGAAGGTCAAGCGCGCGCTGGACATGGTGCAGATGGGTGCCTTCGGCAATCGTCGCCCCGCGCAGTTGTCGGGTGGTCAGCAGCAACGGATCGCACTGGCACGTGCGCTGGTTTTCGAGCCCGAACTGGTGTTGATGGACGAACCGCTGGGTGCGTTGGACAAACAACTACGCGAGCATATGCAGTTCGAAATCACCCGTCTGGCGCATGAACTGGGCATCACCACCGTTTACGTGACCCACGATCAGACCGAAGCTCTGACGATGTCCGACCGCGTGGCAGTGTTTGACGATGGTCGCATTCAGCAATTGGCCCCGCCGGATCAACTTTATGAAGAGCCCGAAAACAGCTTCGTCGCGCAATTTATAGGTGAAAACAATACGCTAGAAGGCGTTGTTAAATCAATAGACGGTGACACTTGCCTTGTACAGCTGGATGACGGTTCGGAAATTGATGCAGTTCCGATCAACGTGCACAATCCGGGTGAGCGCACCAAGGTCTCGATCCGGCCCGAGCGTGTGGAATTCAACAAGGACCGTCTGCATGCCGATGCGCATACGCTGAAAGCCACGGTCAAGGAATTCATCTATATGGGCGACGTGTTCCGCTTCCGCATGTCGGTGGCGGGCAATGACGAATTCATTGTCAAAACACGGAATGCCCCCGACGCCATTCGCCTGCAACCGGGGCAGGAAATCGAAATCGGATGGTTGGCACAGGATTGTCGTGCGCTCGACGCATAGACCAAGCCGCGCGATACAAACGTGGTTTACCGAGGGACCAGCTGGCGAAAACCCGTGCGTCAGCTGACCAAACAACAAACGGGAAGTACTGGGAGTAACACATGAAAACTACCAAAACACTGCTGACAGCAGCTGCTATTGCGACAGCGGCTGGCGGCGTTTCCGCCGAAGAGATGACCATCGTCTCGTGGGGCGGCGCCTATTCCAAATCGCAGCTCAAGGCTTATCACGAGCCCTATTCGGAGAAGACCGGCGTCACCATCCTGAACGATGACAGCTCGAACGAGGCCGTCGCCAAACTGCGCGCGATGAACGAAGCGGGCAACATCACATGGGACGTGGTTGATGTGGTTGCGGCGGACGCAATCCGCCTCTGCGACGAAGGTCTAGCACTTGAGATCGATTTCGACACTCAACTGGCCCCTGCCCCCGATGGCACGCCTGCCTCCGAAGATTTCGGTGACCTTCTGGTCAGCGACTGCTTTATCCCGCAGATCGTCTATTCAACCACTTTCGGTTATCGCACAGATCTGGTCGGTGATACTCCGCCAACCGACATCTGCGCAGTATTCGATCTTGAAGCCTATCCCGGCAAGCGCTCGCTGGAAAAGCGCCCGATCAACAACATGGAATGGGCGCTGCTGTGTGACGGCGTTGCAAAAGACGACGTCTACGACGTTCTGGCCACTGCTGAAGGTCAGGACCAGGCCTTGGCCAAATTGGATACCATCAAGGACAGTGTCGTCTGGTGGTCTGCCGGTGCCGACACGCCACAATTGCTAGCCGATGGTGAAGTTGTCATGGGTTCGACCTATAACGGCCGCCTGTTCAGCGTGATCGAAGAACAAAAGCAGCCGGTAGCGATGCTGTGGGATGCTCAGGTATTCGATCTTGATGGCTGGATCATTCCCGCCGGTCTGAGCGAAGAGCGTCAACAGCGCGCGCTGGACTACATCATGTTCGCAACCGACACTCAGCGTCTGGCAGATCAGGCCAAGTACATCTCGTACGGCCCGGCCCGTGCCTCGTCGGCTCCGCTGGTGGGTCAGCACGCCGATCTGGGCATCGACATGGCACCACATATGCCGACCGATCCGGAAAACGCCAAGAACACGTTCCTGTACAACTACGAGTTCTGGGCGGATTACCGCGACGATATCGACGCCAAATTCCAGGCTTGGCTGGCGCAATAAGCGTCTGATTTCCTGAGATTGTCGGGGGCGGCTATCGCCCCCGACCCCAAAAATACCCAAGGGGTACCGATGACTGACGCCACCCAAAATACTGGTCCCATGCTGGCCGCGGACGGCACGCCACTCAAGCAATCGCTGGCCCGGTCTCTGCGACGGCAAAAGCTGCGGGCCCTGATGCTGGTCGCCCCACTGCTGCTGTTCGTTATGTTCTCGTTCATCGTGCCTATTGCGGCGATGCTGTTCCGATCCGTGGAAAACAGCATCGTACAAGAGACACTGCCCCTGACGGTCGAAGCATTGCAAAGCTGGGATGAAACCAGCGGCGAGTTGCCCGACGAGGCCGTTTATGACGCCTTTGTCCGCGACATGGTCGTGGCCGTCGATAACAAGACACACACCCGGCTGGGTTCGCGTCTGAACTACGAAGAGACAGGCATGTCTTCGATGTTCCGCCGCTCGGGTCGGAAAATGGGTAAGCTGGACCCCGAAACCGATGGGCCGTTCAAAGACCAGGTCATCGAGATTCACGACGGCTGGGGTGAACCGCAGACATGGGCGGTTATCAAGACGCATTCGCCCGCTGTCACCAATGGCTATTTCCTGAACGCTGTGGACATGCGCCGTACGCCCGAGGGCGCGCAGGCACAGCCCGAGGACAAACAGATCCTGATCAAGCTATTCGGGCGCACTTTGTTCATGTCGCTGGTGATCACCGCGTCCTGTATCCTGCTGGCCTATCCGGTCAGTTATTTGCTGGCGACGCTTCCGATGCGGGTGTCGAACCTGCTGATGATCCTCGTGTTGTTGCCCTTCTGGACGTCATTGTTGGTGCGAACCTCGGCGTGGAAGGTGATGTTGCAGCAACAGGGCGTGATCAATGAAACGTTGGTCTGGCTGGGACTGGTGGCCGACGACGCCAGGCTGGTGATCATCAACAACCAGATTGGCACGATCATAGCTATGACGCATATCCTGCTGCCGTTCATGATCCTGCCAATGTATTCGGTGATGCAAACCATACCACCCTCGTACACCCGCGCCGCAAAATCCATGGGCGCGACCAACTGGACGACATTCTGGCGCATCTACTTCCCGCAATCCATTCCTGGCATTGGCGCGGGCTCAATCCTCGTGTTCATTCTGGCGATCGGCTACTACATCACGCCTGAAATCGTTGGCGGCACCAAAGGTGTCTTTATTTCGAACCGGATTGCCTATCACATCTCGTCCTCACTGAACTGGGGGCTGGCCGCGGCATTGGGAACGATCCTTCTGGGCGTCGTACTGCTGCTCTACTGGTGCTACGACAAGATTGTCGGCATTGATAACGTGAAGCTGGGATAATCGACATGGCCGCACTTACTCCGATATCCCGCAAACCTTTGTCCATGGTCTTGCCAAGCGTTGCGCTGGCAGGAGCCTTCGCCGGTATCTTTGTTGGCGCAGGCAATGGCTCAGTCTTCCTCGGCATCATTGGCGGTGCAGCCTTGATCGCCGCTGTGGCCTGGGTTTACATCACGATACTCAAGAACGAAAAACTGGCCCGATGGATCAATATCCTTGGCTTTGGCATCGTCGGTTTTCTGTTCTCTGGCCCAATGGGCGGCGTACTGGGCCTGTTGGGTGGATGGTTCTTCGTCTGGTTTATCTTTTGGCTGTACGAAGGTCGATATCGCCAAAAACTGTTGCCCTATCTGACCGCTAAACAAGTGTTCTATCACTACCTGTTCCGGGTGATCTGCGGTGCGATCTTCGTGTTCCTGATTACCCCGATCCTCGTGGTTCTGCCGCTTTCGTTCAACGCGCAGGACTTTTTTACCTTCACGCCAGAAATGCTGCGTCTGGACCCGGAAGGGTATTCGCTGAAGCATTACCGCGACTTCTTCACCAACAATGAATGGCAGCGCAGCTTCAAGAACTCACTCATCATTGCTCCGATTGCGACGATCATCTCGGTCTCGCTGGGCACGCTGGCGGCCATTGGCCTCAGCCAGAGCCACGTTCCAGGCCGCCGCGCCATCATGGGCATCCTGATCTCGCCAATGATCGTGCCGCTGATCATTTCAGCCACAGGCATGTTCTTCTTCTACAGCGATATCGGCCGCTTCATGGAGGGAACACTGGGCATGAACAAGAATTTTGTGGGCTATGTGAAAGTGATCCTCGCTCACGCCGTTCTGGGTATTCCATTCGTCATCATCACCGTGACCGCAACGCTAGTGGGCTTTGACCGCTCGCTGACGCGGGCGGCTGCGAATATGGGCGCGGGTCCGGTGCGGACATTCTTCAAGATCCAGATGCCCTTGATCCTGCCGGGTGTGATCTCAGGCGGCTTGTTTGCCTTCATCACCTCGTTTGACGAGGTGGTTGTGGTGCTGTTCGTCGGCTCGGCCAGCCAGAAGACCCTGCCATGGCAGATGTTCACCGGCCTGCGCGAACAGATCAGCCCGACCATTCTGGCGGTGGCCACGATCCTCGTGGTGATCTCCATCGCGCTGCTGACCACGGTCGAGCTGCTGCGCCGCCGGTCCGAGCGTCTGCGGGGTCTCTCCCCCGCTTGACGCAAGCGCAGGTCTGATCTAACGATCTATCCGTTCATCCCAGCCGCGATGGCGTCGCGGACGCACTGGGATGTTCGGCTCTCGGACCCCGAGACCGCCTGTCCTGAACGCCGGGACAAGTGGCCGGGTTTGCCGCCCGGCAAAGATGAGAGACCTAGTCATGACAGACACAACAAAACGCCCAGAATTCTTCACCTGCCACAATGGCGACAAAGCGCCCCTGCCGTTCAGCAAGGGTGAATACGACCGCCGCCTTGGCGCCCTGCGCGCTATCATGGCCAAGCATGACATCCCCGCCGTCCTGCTGACCTCGATGCAGAACATCGCCTATTATTCCGGCTTTCTGTACTGCTCTTTCGGTCGGCCCTATGGCTGCGTCGTCACGCAGGACGCCTGCACCACAGTCTCGGCCAATATCGACGCGGGCCAGCCCTGGCGCCGCTCGGTCGAGGATAACGTCATCTATACCGACTGGAAGCGCGACAATTACTGGCGCGCCGTGGCCAGCCTGATCGGCGGGGCAAAGCGGATCGGGATCGAAGGCGACCACATGACACTGGCGGCGCGTAACACGGCGCTGGACATGCTGGGCGGACCGGAGCTGATCGATATCGCACCGGACACGATGTTCGCTCGCATGGTGAAATCCGCAGAAGAGATCGAGCTGATCAAAGGCGGCGCGCGCACCGCTGACGTGGGTGGGGCCGCCATTCACGCAGCGATCCGTGAAGGCGCCACCGAGATCGAGATCGCCATGGCCGGGCGCGATGCGATGGAAGAGGAAATCGCCCGCGCCTACCCGGATGCCGAATACCGCGACACATGGGTCTGGTTCCAGTCGGCGCTTAACACCGATGGCGCCCATAACCCTGTCACCAAACGCGCGCTGCAAAAGGGCGATATCCTGTCGCTGAACACCTTCCCGATGATCTCGGGCTATTACACCGCGCTGGAACGCACCCTGTTCCTGGGCGAGCCCGACGCAGACAGCCTGCGCCTGTGGAAGGCCAACGTTGCCGCGCATGAGCTGGGCCTGAGCCTGATCAAACCCGGCGCGACCTGTTCCGGCATCACGGCTGAGATCAACCGCTTCTTCGCGGATGAGGGCCTGCTGCAATACCGCTCGTTCGGGTATGGCCATTCCTTCGGCATCCTCAGCCACTATTACGGGCGCGAGGCCGGTCTGGAGCTGCGCGAAGATATCGACACGGTGCTGGAACCCGGCATGGTCGTCTCGATCGAGCCGATGCTGTGGATCCCCGAAGGCCAGCCCGGCGCGGGCGGCTATCGCGAGCACGATATCCTTGTGGTTGGCGAAGACGGGGCCGAGAACATCACCGGCTTCCCCTATGGTCCCGGCCACAACATCATCGATGCATGAAAAAACGGGTGGGGCGACATGCCCCACCTTCTACCGCTGGGCGCGTTCGTGAAAGATGAAGCCCAGAAAGTTCAGCAATAGCTGCGCCGCCAGAATTTGGGTACTTTCCGTCGGGTCGTAAGCAGGCGCGACTTCGACCAGATCGATGCCCACAACATCCCCGCGTTTGGCCAGACCCTGTAGAATTTCCAGTACATCGTAGTAGAGAAACCCGCCATGGCTGGGCGTACCTGTGCCCGCTGCGATTGAAGGGCAAAAAGCGTCGATATCTATCGTTACGTAATACCGTGCCCCCTGCGGGATACGCGCCAGCACTGCCTCGGCCCCCAGTTTGCGCACCTGCCGCACCGACAGGATATCCGAGCCCCGCGCGCGGGCGTCCTCGTAGCCCTCTTTGGCAGTGGATGAGACATTGCGGATGCCCAACTGCGTCATGCCCGAGACATAGTCTTTCTCAATCGCCCGCCGCATCGGGTTTCCGTGCCCGGCGGTCACCCCGTGGCGTTCATCGACGAAATCCAGATGTGCGTCGATCTGCACCACATGGATCGGGCCGTTCTGCGCGCAATCCTCGGCGAAGGCATTGATACAGGGGATGTTGATCGAATGGTCCCCGCCAATTGTCACCGGCAAGGCCCCTGCTTTCAGGATCTTGCCCACCCCCAAGGCGATATTCGCATGACTCTCGTCGGTCTTGGTGTGGATGATATCTGCATCCCCCAGATCAACGATCCGCACCGAGCCATCCAGATAGGTTGCGTCATCTTCGTGATCATAAGCCCCGGCGTGGCCGAAACTGAACAGGGTCGAGGCTTCGCGCACGGCCCGAGGTCCAAACCGCGCCCCCGGTCGCCATTGGGTCCCGAAATCGAAGGGCGCGCCGAGAACGGCGATATCCGCCTCTATCTCATCCCAATTCTCAACATATGGAGATTTGGCGAAGGTTGAGATGCCGACAAAAGGCAGGTTTAGTCGCCCCGCCTTATAACCATGGTCTTGCATGGGTATTTCCTTTTTCATTGCCACTGTCACGTTCGATGACATCAATCGCAGCAGCATCTTGTGCTCAGGATGGACCAATGTCGAGATGCCCGGCGTGCAGCTTCAGAAATTCGAGCCACTCACGCGAGTGTTGCGTGTATGTGATCTGCTTTGCGGGCAAGATCGAATATGAACCCGATCGGAGGATGCCATGTCGATTCCACGTCGCAGCTTTGTCGGCCTGTTGGGGGCAAGCGCTGTAGCCCCTCGCGCTCTTTGGGCGCAGGATGACCCTGTCTACGATGCCGTACGTTCAACTTTGTATGGCAGTCGGACCGATTTCGAAGCCGGGATGGCGTTCCTGACCGAGCGCGGCAAACCAGACGTTGTGCCCGCGCTTCTGACGGCGATGCGCTATGGTAGAAGGCGAGAGCGAGACATTGCCAAAGTCATGGAAGCGTTGAGCGGCGCGCGCCACGGCACAGACTGGTTCGAATGGATGCTATGGCAAGAACGGAACGCTCAGATTGTACCTCATCCATCTTTGATACCGTTCAAACGCGAAGTTCTTTTGGGCATCGATCAGAACTTCGATGTGTTCCTGAAACCCGAATATTTGCAACGCGACAAGATGAAGATTCGGCTGGAAGAGATCAGTTGGGGTGGTGTGCTCAAGGACGGTATCCCTTCGCTGGACAATCCCAAGCTGATCCCGGCGGCGCGGGCGGACTACATGAAAGACGACGATCTGGTCTTTGGCGTCTCGATCAACGGCGATGTACGCGCTTATCCGCTGCGCATCATGGGCTGGCACGAGATGTTCAACGAGGTGATCGGAGGCGTTCCGGTAGCACTGGCCTATTGTACGCTGTGCGGATCGGGGATTTTGTTTGAAACGCAGGTCGAGGGGCGGCGGAAGCCGTTTGTATTTGGCTCGTCCGGGTTCCTGTATCGGTCGAACAAATTGATGTTCGACCGTGAGACGCATTCGTTATGGAACCAGTACACAGGTAAGCCCGTGGTCGGACCGCTGGTCAACAGTGGGATCGAGCTGAAGCAGCGTCCTGTGGTGATCACCCGCTGGGACAGCTGGAAGGCGTCGCATCCAGATACGCAGGTGCTGTCGCTCAGCACCGGTCATCGGCGCAACTATGGCTCGGGCGTTGTGTATCGCGATTATTTTGCCTCACCCGATCTGATGTTCCCGGCCTTGGTCGATCAAAGTCGGCATCGCCAGAAGGACTACGTGTTCGCCGTGCGCCAGTTCGGCGCGGCGCGGGCGTGGCCGTTGGACGCGTTCAAGGGAAAGCCGGTGATCAACGATGCGATTGGCGGACGGGCACTGATGCTGATGGGCGACCCGGACAAGCGCAGCGTACGCGCCTACGAGCGTGGATCGCGCCAGTTCCGCGCGACCACCGATGGCGGGCTGCTGGACGAAACTGGCAACACGTGGCGCGTCACCGAAGAGGCACTGATTGGCCCGGATGGCGCAGAGTTGCCGCGCGTCGCGGGACATATCTCGTATTGGTTTGCCTGGGACAATTATCTGGGCGACGCAGCCAGCGTTTACGGACGCTGATCAAGAATGTTCCTCGGCCGCTGTGGCGGCCAGCGCGCGGTTGTAAGCTTTCAGCGCGTCGATGTGATAGAGCGCGCCAACGGGGTTTTCACAGCCGTCCTTGTCGATGATCACCACCGGGATGCAAGGGATGTCATCGCGGTCGAAATAAGGCATCGCGGCCTCAAGCGTGGCGCTGGCCTTGACGCATAGGCCTTGTTCGATCAATGCCTGCGCGTCTTCCTTGGAGATCGAACGCGCGTCCCCCAGTGGGCGCATTACTGCGCCTGCGCGCAGCATTGCCAGCAAGTAGGCCTGCGGCCCGGCGGCAAGGTGCACATTGCGTCGTTCCAGCTGGGTCAGGAAGAAGGACCGGTCCACAAGGCGCGAGGCCAGCGCAGTGGACATCGAGACCGAAACCATCACGGCGAGGCCGATCTGCCAGTCTCCGGTCAATTCAAACACGATGAGCGTGGTCGAGATTGGTGCGCCCAGCACCGCGGCAGCCACCGCGCCCATCCCGGCAAAGGCATAGAGCGTATGGGTGCCTGACACATCTGGCAGCAATCCGGTGGCGATCAGGCCGAAGGCCAACCCGGTCAGCGCTCCGATCATCAATGAAGGGGAAAACACACCACCACCCATGCGACCGCCCATGGTAATCGCCACTGCGACGGTTTTGATGACCGCGAACAGGATCGCGGTCGTCAGCACGAGGTCCCCGGTCAAGGCACGGATCGTGGTTTCGTATCCCACGCCGATGATGTGCGGAAACCAGACCGCCAACAGGCCGAGCATCGCGCCCGAAACACCGGGGCGCAGCCAGCGCGGCAGAGACAAGCGGTTTTGGATATGCGTGCCGATATCCTCGGCGAAGAAGATCGATCGCATCAACAGCAGCGAGACCAGCCCGCAAATCAGGCCTAGGATCAGAAAGGCGGGCAGCTCGACATAGAATTGCAACGACCCGGGCGTATCCAGCGTGAATTCGGTCACGTCACCATAAGCCAGCCGGTTGATCACGGTCCCCGCGACCGAGGCGATGACAATGGGCGCAAAGGCATGAACGGCGAAGTGGCGCAACACGACCTCAAGCGCAAACAAGGCCCCGGCGATAGGGGCGTTGAAACTGGCCGAAACAGCAGCGGCCACAGCACAACCCAATAGGTCGCGCCCAGTGATGCCGTCGGCGTGGATACGGTCGCTGACCCAAGTCGAGATGACCCCGGCCATATGCACAACAGGTCCTTCCCGCCCCGTGGATCCGCCTGAGCTGAGCGTGATCAGCGAAGCTAAAAAAGATGCGATACCGGCCTTCTTTTCGACCCGTCCATCAGTGATGGCCGCACCCTCGATCACATCAGCTACCGAACGCACACGGCCATCATCGGTATACCTGTTCAGGATGATCCCAACGACCAACCCGCCGACCACAGGTGTAAGGAAAATCCAGAGCCAATGCAGCTTCTCAGCATGGCTGTGCAGGAATAGGATATCTTCGGTGTTGTAGAGATAAGCCTGCAACGACGAGATCGCCATCCGGAATCCCAGCGCCATGAAGCCTGCAGCGATCCCGATGACCAGAGCGATAAACCAGAACTGAATCTGGCTGGGGCCACGATGAAGCATTACCCGCCATGCATCCCGCAGCGCTGAGAGGGCTTGATTGAGCTGATTGCGCAGCACGGTGCGGGTCGATTGGGTCATTGGCCCTCGTTGGGGTGGTCGCCTGACCCTTAGTAAGCCACGCGCGCGCCTTAGAAAAGTCGGTTCACGACAAGATGCTCACAGAATGCGCGTCATGCATCCAACAGGGCACGGGCAGCGGCACGTGCCTCATCCGTAATGGTGTCGCCTGCGACCATCCGGGCGATTTCGTCGACGCGGTCGGGGTCGGCCAGCGGGATCACGGTGGACAGGGTCTGATCGCCGGTGACCTGTTTCTGCACCCGCCAGTGATGCGCCGCCCGTGCGGCCACTTGCGGCGAGTGGGTGACGACCAGCACCTGCCCGCCCTGCGCGAGTGCGGCCAGACGGCGGCCCACCGCGTCCGCCGTGGCACCGCCGACACCGCGGTCAATCTCGTCAAAGATCATCGTGCGGGCACTGTCTTCGCCCGTTAGGCAGACCTTAAGCGCCAGCAGAAAGCGGCTGAGTTCGCCGCCCGAGGCGATTTTGTTGAGCGGCCCTGACGGCGCCCCCGGGTTGGTGGCGACGGTGAAGGCCACCGCGTCGATGCCTTCGGGGCCTGCGTCGGTCGCGGTGATCTCGGTCCGGAACACAGCGCGTTCCATTTTCAGGGGCGCGAGTTCAGCCATTACTGCGGTGTCCAACGCACTGGCGGCCTTACGGCGCGTTTCGCCAAGCGCGGTGGCCGCGTTGTCATACGCAGCCTGTGCCGCGTCCACAGCAGCGCGTTTGTTGCTGAGGTCGGCGTCACCCGCATCCAGCCGGTTCAGGCGGTCGCGCAAGGTATCGGCGAAGGTGCCCAGATCATCGGGGGCCACATCGTGTTTCCGTGCCAGCGCGCGAATGGCAAAGAGGCGTTCCTCGGCCTGTTCCAGTTCCGCTGGGTTAAAATCGAGCGCTTGCAGACAGGCGTTGACCCCATCCTGCGCCTCGCCCAGTTCGATCAGGGCGCGACCCAGCGCTGCAATGGGGCCTTCCAACTGGCCACCCGCATTGTCCGACACGCCTTCCAGCCAGCGCACGGCATCGGCCATCGCGCCCTCGGCCCCGTCGCCGCCCAGCAAGGCAAAGGCACGGGCCACGTCATCGCGAATCCGTTCGGCCCCTTGCATCATGCGGCGGCGGGCGTCGAGATCTGCGTCCTCGCCCGGCTGCGGGTCAAGCTGATCCAACTCGGCAACGGAATGACGCAGGAACTCTTCTTCGGCACGCATAGCCTCCAGCGCTGCCTCAGTCTGCGCCAGAGCTTTGCGGGCGATGGACATCTGGCCCCATGCGGCACGCACGGCGGCCAACTGATCCCCTGCCCCGGCATAGGCATCCAGCATTGCGCGATGCCCGCGTGGGTTCAGCAGGCCTCGGTCATCATGTTGGCCGTGCAGTTCGATCAAAGTATCCGACAGCGCCCGCAACACTTCGCCCGAACAACGGCGGTCATTGACCCATGCAGTCTTACGTCCCTCGGCCGTGTTGACGCGGCGCAGGATCAGCTCCTCGCCACCGGGCAGACCCGCCTCGGCCAGAACCGAATGGGCAGGGTGATCGTCAGGCAGTTCAAACTCGGCCACAACTTCGCCCTGTGCGGCCCCCTGACGAACCAGCTCGGCGCGCCCTCGCCAGCCCAGCACAAAGCCCAGCGAATCCAGCAAGATCGACTTGCCCGCGCCGGTTTCACCGGTCAAAGCATTCAAGCCCGGCTGAAACGTCAGCTCCAGCTGGTCGATGATCAGCATGTCGCGGATATCAAGGGCGCGCAGCATCGGGTCTTTAGCGTCCCAAGCCTTTAGCCATGGCCGTTACAACCACTCACCCTTGACGGTCTGGCGATAGATCGTGCTGAGCCAATTGTTACCTCGGCTCTTTAGATCGAGACCACGCGACGTCAGCAACGTGTACCCCGCGTCGTACCATTCCGAGGACTGATAGTTGTAACCCAGAATCGCACCCGCGGTCTGCGCCTCGTCCACCAGTCCCAGCGCCAGATACGCCTCGATCAGGCGATAGAGCGCCTCGGCGGTATGAGATGTGGTCTGAAAATCCTCGACCACCACGCGGAATCGGTTGATCGCCGCAGTGAAGTGATCCTGACGCAGATAATAGCGCCCGATCTCCATCTCTTTGCCAGCCAGATGGTCAAAGGCAAGGTCGAATTTCAGTACGGCAGATGTGGCATACTCACTGTCTGGGTAGACTTCGATCACCGTGCGCAGCGCCTGCAGTGCCTGAAAGGTCAGCCCCTGGTCACGGCCCACTTCGTCGATCTGATCATAGTAGCTAAGCGCCAGAAGATACTGGGCATAGGCCGCGTCTTCGTCAGTGGGATAGAAATCGATATAGCGCTGCGCGGCGGCGCGGCTTTCTTCATAGTTCTGGTCCGAATGGAATGAGAACGCCTGCATGATCAGCGCACGTTTCGCCCAATCGGAATAAGGATAAAGCCGCTCTACTTCAGAGAAATACCAAGCCGCGTCGTCCGAGCGATTCTGCGACAGCTCGTATTCACCGCGGGTGTAAATCTGTTCAGGCGTGAAACCTTCGAGGTTTTGGCTGCGGTCTGCCCCACGGTTACCAAACAGACCTCCGGCATTGCCACATGCCGTCAAAGTTGCTGCCAGAAGAAGCGCACCTGCGATTCTGACTGCCGCTTTGCTGCCAACCATTCCGCCCATCCTTGTCGTCTACTTAGCGGGAATTACCCCTGATCGGGCCTCGGTCTAGCACATAAAATTCCAGTGCAAAACGCCTTATCCACCCTCATGGCGCAAATGTCGTCAGAGTTGATCAGATCACGCAACCTGCGGGATTTCGCTTCGCACAAGGCCCTGGCCGGGCAGACGCGCGGCTTGTTCAGGGGTGCAAAGGATCGGACGCACAGCGCCCGGTGTTTCGAACAGTTTGCGCAGCAATGTGTTGGTCATCGAATGCCCCGACTTCTCGCCGACAAAGCGCCCCAGAATCGGACCACCTGCAAGATAGAGATCACCCAGAGCGTCCAGCATTTTGTGGCGCACCGCTTCATCCGTGTGACGGAAGCCACCCGGGGTCAGGACTTCGTCGCCCTGTACGACTACGGCATTGTCCAATGTGCCGCCCAAGGCCAATCCGTTTTCACGCATCGCTTCGACATCTGTGCGGCGGCAAAACGTGCGACTGTCGCAGAGTTCACGCGCAAACGATCCATTGCGCATGTCCAAAACCTTTGTCTGGCTTCCAATGGCGTCATCTTCGAAATCAATGTGGAACTCGATCTCCAGACCTTCCGCAGGCGCAATCGATGCCTTTGCGCCCTCTCGTTCAACAGAGACGGGCTTAAGCACCTCATAAGCTAGTACCGGACTAGCCTGACGACGAACGCCTTTGGCCATTATGCCCTGAACAAAGGCCACGGATGAGCCATCCATGATCGGGACTTCGGGACCATCGATTTCAATCAGTGCATTATGCACACCACATCCGGCAAGTGCCGCCATGATGTGTTCCACAGTCGATACCGACACATTCGCATCGTTAACCAATCGTGTGCAAAGAGGCGTCCGCTCAACAACGTCATAGATTGCGGGGATCAACGCATTGCCCAGCTCGATATCAGTCCGTTTGAACCAGATTCCATGACCTGCCGCTGCAGGCTTCAGAACCATCGTCGCAGGCTTGCCGCTATGCAGCCCAGTGCCCACAAACGTGACTGAAGATTTGAGCGTATGTTGCAATGTGAGCCTCGGTGAGTTGTGTCCAGCCTATCAGGGGCTGTGTTGCACCCTTCAACTAAGGAAGGGGGCGTTGAGGCTCAACTCACCTTTTGCAACCGAATGAAACATGAATGTGACACATCGGCAAATCCCTGCTTACACCAGCTCAACACCTTGTGTTTCCACAAAAAAGGGCCGCGCGATGGCGGCCCTTCGGGATGATTTTGTTACCGCGATCAGTTGGCCTGACGCCGTAGGAAGGCGGGAATTTCGATGCGCTCCTGATCAGGATCGGCTTCATCCTGAACAGGTGCCGTTGCGTCAACCGACCGCATCGCAGGCTGTTGGCGCACCGGTTGAGCGGGCGTATCGGCCGCATGGCCGGTCATCCGGTCAATCAATCGGTTGAAGCCAAAACGCGGGCGATCCTCGGTCGCTTGCTGCGGCTGAGGGGCCGGTTCGCGAGGTGCCTCAGGCGTCGGACGCAGCCGGTTCGAAGGTACTTTCTGAACTGCGGCCTGCAACCGCTGCATCGCTTCCGGAGACGGTGTGCCGGGGGTCTGGGCACGCGGTGCGTCGTAGGAATCGACTGTCTCTTCGACTTCGGGTTGCGGTTCGAACTGTGCAACCTGAGGCTGATAGGCGGGCGGAGGCAGCCCGTCATCTTCCTGCTCGGCAGCGGGTTGTTCGTCTTGCCAGCCATCGTTGAACTCGACATCTTCGATGGACTCGAAGAGCGTGGGCGCAATGTTGTCCTCAGCCAGGGCCTCATCTGCAGCGATTTGTTCAGGCGTGGAGTCTTCTGCCGAAACCGTGCGTGTCAGCGGAGCCGACATCGAACGGCGGGCGACCGGTACATCTTCGGTTTTCTCGCTGGCATCGATACCGGTGGCAACGACTGAAACGCGCATTCCGCCTTCCATCTCGGTGTCCAGGGTCGAACCGACAATGATATTGGCCTCCGGGTCCACTTCCTCGCGGATGCGGTTGGCGGCCTCGTCCAGTTCGAACAAGGTCAGATCGTGCGCACCGGTGATGTTGATTAGCACACCCTTGGCACCCTTGAGGCTGATTTCGTCCAACAGCGGGTTGGCAATGGCCTTCTCGGCTGCCTGAATGGCGCGATCTTCACCGGTCGCTTCGCCTGTGCCCATCATCGCCTTGCCCATCTCGTCCATCACGGCTCGAACGTCGGCGAAGTCGAGGTTGATCAGACCCGGACGCACCATCAGGTCGGTTACGCCTTTGACGCCCTGATACAGGACATCGTCGGCCATCGAGAACGCCTCGGTAAACGTTGTCTTTTCGTTGGCCAGACGGAACAGGTTCTGGTTCGGAATGATGATCAGCGTGTCGACGACTTTCTGCAGCGCATCAACGCCGTCTTCGGCCTGACGCATACGCTTGGCGCCTTCGAACTGGAAGGGTTTGGTGACAACCCCAACGGTCAGGACACCCAGCTCCCGCGCTGCTTGCGCGATGATCGGGGCTGCGCCGGTGCCTGTGCCGCCACCCATGCCGGCGGTGATAAAGCACATATGCGCACCCGCTAGGTGATCGACGATCTGTTCGATGCTTTCTTCAGCTGCTGCAGCACCCACGGTCGGACGCGCACCTGCACCTAACCCTTCGGTGACTTTGACGCCCAGCTGCACCCGCGCCGACGAACGGCTTTGCTGCAGCGCCTGTGCGTCTGTGTTGGCGACGACAAATTCTACGCCGTCCAACTGTTTTTCAATCATGTTGTCGACAGCATTGCCCCCAGCGCCGCCAACGCCAAATACGGTAATCCGAGGCTTGAGTTCGTCGTGCCCGGGCATCGAAAGATTTAATGTCATGCTCTGTCCGCCTGTTTTTTATGTTGCCGCAAAATGCGGTTTTTCTGACCTATCCACAGTCGATTTTACTGTGTCATTTCGGAAACGTCACCAGAAAAATCGCACGAATCCACAAAATATGGAGGAAATAAGGCAGCAAACAGCGGCATTTCGCTGTTACCGCGAAATGTTGCGGCGAAAGGCTCATGCGCCACTACACACGGAAAGACCCCACCCGCATTGAGGGGATGAGAAAACTTTTAGTCACTCGTTTGGTCGCGGAAAACTGCTCAATGTCCTGCCGCTGGGCCTCTGCCGGGCCTTGAGCCTTATTTTGCGGCAATTTGGCAGTTGCCGCAACTGATTTCTTTAACCTACCGGGGCACTTGGGCAGTTCAGGCCATCTTCAGAGATGCTACGGACCTCTTGCGTTTCGCTGCCGACGAAGCGCGCCAGCCGCACCATCAGCCGGTCATTGTACAGGTAGGGCCACCAGCAGACTGGCAGGCCATCGGGCGCATCATCGTACAGAAAACAGATCTGGCCATTTGGCGTGGTGATCTGGCCATAGACACAGCCCCGCCCCTCCATCCGCCAGACCGAGAGCGTCGGGCTGAGAAATTCCTCAGTTCCGACCAACATACCGCTTCGGATTTCATGGAAGGTGATCGTTTTGCCAACGACGGCGCTCAGAAACGCCTCTGGCGCAATCAGGGTTTGAGCCGGGGCCGCAGCGGGCCCAAGGGCCGCGCCAACGGCTGCACCACGCAGGGCATTACCAATTGTCACGGAACCAGCGCACGGCGCGCTTGAACGGGCGCGCGGCATAGGTGTCGACCGGGATCTCAAAATCCCACCATTCGTCCTGAGGATGCGCCGCAAACAGGCTAAGCCCCACTGCCGAAGAAAAACCGGGCCCGGTCGCGGATTGCGGCAGGCCATGAACGCGCAGCGGGCGGCCCAAACGAACACGCTGACCCAGAATCCGGCTGGCAAGCCCGTCTAGCCCCATGATCTGGCTGCCACCACCAGTCAGAACGATCTGCTGGCTTGGCAGGTGATCGAAACCGGCAGCGTCCAGACGAGTACGCACCTCTTCGAGAATCTCCTCGACGCGGGGGCGCATGATGCCGATCAACTCGGCACGGCTGACGGTACGGCGGTCATGCTCCCAATCGCCAGTATCGCCACCGATGTCGATCAGGTCGCGATCATCGGCTCCGGTCGCGTGAACGCCACCGTTAAAGGTCTTGATCCGTTCGGCCACCGCTGCGGGCACGCCGAGGCCCATCGAAATGTCGCTGGTCACGTGATCCCCGCCCATGCGCACGCAATCGGCATAGATCATGTGTTTCTTCATGAAGATCGAGATGCTGGTGGTTCCGCCGCCCAGATCGATACAGGCCGCGCCCAACTCCTGTTCGTCCTCGACCAATGCGGAAATGCCCGAGACATAGGCCGAGTTCGCAATCCCTGCCAGCTCCAGATCGCAGCGTTTGATGCAGCGGACGATGTTCTGGATCGCCACCGCATCGACGGTGAGCATGTGCATATCCACAGCGAGGCTTTGCCCCAGCTGACCGCGCGGATCGATTAGTCCCGAGCGGTTGTCGAGCGCGAAATTCACCGGTTGCGCATGCAGTACCTCGCGCCCTTCGCCGTAATCGGGCACATCGCAGGCGTTCAGGACACGACCGACCTCGGCTTCGGTAACTAGTTGCCCTTCCAGATCGACCTGTGCATCCAGCCCGTACGAGCGCGGGTTCGCCCCTGAGAAGGATGCAATCACGTGATCCACGCGGATATCGGCCATCTTCTGCGCCGCCTGCAGTGCGGTGCGGATGGCGCGTTCGGTTTCTTGCATCGCAGTGACTTCGCCGAACTGCACCCCGCGCGAGCGGGTGGTCGCAGCGCCAATGACGCGGAACCCGGTCTGACCGGCCATCGAGCCGATCGAGTTATCCTCGGACAACCGCCCCGTCCCGTCGAAGCGCAATACAAGGCAAGCGATTTTGGAGCTGCCCACATCCAGAATGGCGACGACGCCGCGTTGCATCGCCTGCCGGCGCATCTGCCGCATAGCCCTTTGGGACTGATAAAGATCGGTCATCATGGTCGTTACTGCCCGCTACTCACATCTACTTTTGTGTTCCACCAGTCTTCGCTGGCCGTTTTGTTCATTCGGATGGTCGGTCGCTGCCCCAGTCGCATGTCGACCACGGCCACGTCACGTTCCAGAAGGTCCTGCACCTCGTTCACCGCCAACACGCGTTCCAGTGCGCGGGCCGGGCGTTCGGTCGGCAGCATGATGCGCTGGTTGCGATCCAGCACCAGATCCCAACGCCGCTCGCCCACGCGGACGAGGCCTCGGACCCGCTCGCCCAGGCTGCGGGCTGTGGTCAGGATTTGCAGCGCCTCGGGGACATGTTTGTTCGCGCCCTTCCCTGCGATCAGTGGCAGGGCTGCGTGATCGGCGCGTGCTGAAACACGGTCAACATGGGCTCCGGTTTCATCCAATAGCTCGATCCCGTCTCGGGTGCGCCAGACGATGACCGGCTGGCGTTCGACCACATCAACCTGAAGAATCCCGCCAGGGCGAATGCGTACGGTTGCCGATTTCACCGGGTCAAGCCCGGTGATGGTGTCGCGGATCAACTCCACATCCAGATCCCACGAGCTGAGCGGGAAATCGAGCGGCACGATCTCGCGGATATCCTCAGACAGTGCGGTTCCTGCCCCGTCGATGGCCATCAGGTTGACCATGAATTCGGGGCGCTCCTGGATCGAGGTCTTGATGTCGGCGATATAGGTGCTGACCGCCTCACGACGTTCTTCGGCGGCAAAGAAGCCACCCACCAAACCAACGACGGTCAGAACCGGCAGGCCAATTTTTAGCCCGCGCCGGATGCCGGGGGTGAGCATCCAGCGCTGAAAGCGGTAGCTGAGGCGCGAGGGCGCGGGGTCCACGTTGCGCGCGCGGCCAAAAAGACGCGCCCCGCGCAAATGCAGCTTAGGTTCGGTTTTGGGCTCGGGCCTTGGCGCGGCGGTGAAATCGGCATCCGGCCCCGTCAACGGTTTGGTCCGGTGAATCACCGGCGCGCGGGTGGCGGTCAGCGGTCGCATGAGGCGTCCTCCACCATCCAGGCGCAGAGCTGGCCGAAACTGATGCCAAGATGCTCGGCCTGTTCGGGTACCAGCGAAGTCGGCGTCATGCCAGGCTGGGTGTTGGTTTCCAGCAGAAACAACCCGTCGGCACCCCTGCCGTCATCCCAGCGGTAATCGGTACGGGACACACCGCGACAACCCAGCGCGTTATGCGCCTTCACCGCATAGTCCATGCAGCGGTCAAAGATGTCCTGCGGAATGTCAGCGGGCAGCACATGCCACGAGCCGCCGGGCTTGTACTTGGCATCATAATCGTACCAACCGCCATCGGTCATGATCTCGGTCACCGTCAGGGCGCGATCGCCCATCACGGTCACGGTCAGTTCCCGGCCCGCGACGTATTTCTCGACCATCACCTGATCAGGCATCGCCTCGTCCAGTTGCGGCGGGCCGTTGGCATTTTCATGCACGATATAGATGCCGACGCTGGAACCTTCGTTGTTGGGCTTGGCCACATAGGGCGGCTCCATCACATGGACCTCGACCACCTCGACCTTGGGAACGATCAGGCTGGGTACGATGGGTAATCCTTCGGCGGCGTAGACCTCTTTGCTGCGTTGCTTGTCCATTGCAAGGGCCGAAGCCAGCACACCGGAATGCGTGTAAGGAATGCGCATCCATTCCAGTAGCCCCTGCACACAGCCATCCTCGCCCCAGCGTCCATGCAGGGCGTTGAACACCACATCGGGTTGGATATCGGTAAGGCGAGCAGCAAGGTCCGGACCTGCGTCCAGTTCGACCACTTCAAAGCCTTCACCCACAAGAGCGGCTGCGCATTCGCGCCCAGAGCTGAGAGACACCTCGCGTTCCGCCGAGGGGCCGCCCATCAATACCGCCACTCTGGGGTTTGTCCTGCTCGACATACCCAATGTGCGCCTCAATGTCCCCGGACCTTATGTGGTGGTCCGTACTGCGTTTATGCCTTTGATCCGTCGTCCTAATTTGCCTGTTATGGTCTGACGGTCGGGGCTTTATTCTTCCAGCGGATCACCGACCCGCATGATTTCCCACTCTAGCGTGATGCCGCTTGTTTCGTAAACCTTTTTTCGCACCTCTTCGCCCAGACCTTCGAGATCTGCGGCGGTGGCGTCGCCTGTATTGATCATGAAATTCGAGTGTTTGGGACTCATCTGCGCGCCACCTTTCGTGGCCCCGCGCATACCCGCGTCATCGATCACTTTCCACGCCTTGAGGTCATGCACATCGTCCGCGCGCCCAGTCGACGAGAACCCGGCTGGATTACGGAAGGTCGACCCGGCGCTGCGGTCCTTGGTGGGTTGAGTTTCGTCGCGCTTTTTTAGCTGCGCCTCCATGCGAGCATGCAGCTCAGCTGGATCGCCCGAGGGGCCTTGAAACGTCGCCGAGATCAGCACCGCGCCTTCGGGCAGGTCGGACTGGCGATAGCGGAAGCTGAGGTCTTGCGGGGTCAGGTCCACGATCTCTCCGGCGCGGGTGACGACGGTAGCCTTTTGCAACACATCCGCCGTATAGCTGCCGTAACAGCCCGCGTTCATACGCACGGCCCCGCCGATCGACCCGGGTATCGTGCGCAGGAAAGTCAGGTCCACACCTCCATCCGCTGATTTACGCGCCACATGCGCATCCAGCGCGGCGGCACCCGCGCTGACGGTATTGCCTTCGACCGAGATACCATTGAACCCGCGCCCCAATCGGATGACCACCGCCCGCAGACCACCATCACGGACGATCAGATTGGATCCGACACCCATAGGAAAGATGGGAACATCCGCAGGCAGATCACGCAGAAACGACTGAAGGTCTTCGGTATCGGCGGGTTGAAACAGATAATCCGCTGGTCCGCCGACGCGCAGCCAGGTGAGTTCGGAAAGAGAACGCGCCGCGGACAAGCGGCCACGGACGTCGGGCAGTTCGCTCATGCGCCTTCCCGCGATGCAAGGCTGCGCCCGCCTACTCCACCCATGATCACCGCAAACAGGAAGGGCAGGACCGCACCGGTCAGCCAGACGAAGGGTCCGAACGCCTGTTCTTCTTCTCCTGTCCCGACACCGGCCAGCACTATGATCAGTACCAGACCAAGTGCCGAGGTCAGCCCGATCAGCCACAGCAGTGCCTTGAGGCCGATCCAGCGCGCGGCGACAAAACCCGCAAGCGTCCCGAGGATCAGGGTAATCAGCGGCAAATAGGCGAAAGTGGCGATGTCGACCATGGGGGCCTCCTGAAAATGGCCAGTTACTTGTTCGCCGCCTTCATGCCCTGCATTTTCGCCTTTGTCCAACGGGTGAGGTAAATCACCGGCCAACGCAGAACTGACATACCTGCCGCAAGAACCAGCAGCCCGATCCATGGACCATTTTCATAGGTGACATAGCCTAGGATGGGGACGCCAACGGCGATCAGGAAATAGGCGCGCCGCCAATGGTTGTCCTTGCTGGGCAACATCGCCAACACGTTGGCGACAACACCCCACAGACCGGCAAGCGCAATCGACCAGTTCATTCCGACACCTCTTTACCCGTCCACTTGCGCCAGTAGTAGCGGATCGGGTTGCGGTACATCGAAACAAAACCGCCAGCAGCCAGGACTCCGACGAACCAGCCATAGTCTAAACTCAGCCACAGAATCAGAGCAGGCGCGCTGGCAAACAGTACAACACCCGGTGGGAATTGCAGGTGCATCGGCAGCATCGCCACAATAGTGGAAGCGAAGACCCAGACGCAGGCGAGTATGAGCGACAACGCCACGAGGTTAGCTCGCTTTGGCGATTAACCGGTCAGGCAAACCGTTGGCCCAGGTACTGATCGTACCTGCGCCGAGGCAAACAACCATATCGCCCGGGCGGGCCTGTTCACGGACAAGGCGGGCGAGGTCTTCTTCGTTCAAGATCGCGCGCGCGTGGCGGTGGCCGTGGCGGATCAGGCCCTGCACAAGATCGTCACGGCTGGCACCTTCGATCGGATCTTCGCCTGCGGCAAAGACCTCGGCAATAGCGACCACGTCGGCGTCGTTGAAGCAGGTGCAGAAATCGTCGAACAGGTCGGACAGGCGGGAATAGCGGTGAGGCTGGTGGACGGCGATAACGCGGCCCTCGGTGGCCTGACGTGCGGCCTTGAGAACGGCGGCGATTTCGACCGGATGGTGGCCGTAATCGTCGATGATGGTGACGCCGTCAATTTCTCCAACCTTCGTGAAGCGGCGATTGACGCCGCCGAAATTGGCCAGCGCGTCGCGAATTTCCGAAGCTTTCATGCCCAGATGACGGGCCACGGCCACAGCGGAAAGCGCATTCGAGACGTTGTGATCGCCGGGCATCGGCAGGGTACAGCCCTCAATCACCTTGTCTTCGTGGCGCAAATGGATGTCGAAATGGGCAACGCCGCCCTTATAGGTCAGGTTTTCGGCCCGCACATCGGCCTGTGCGTTGAAACCATAGGTGCGCACGCGGCGGTCGGAGATGCGGCCAACAAGCGCCTGCACCTCGGCATGATCTGTGCAGCAGACGGCCAAGCCATAAAACGGCAGGTTCGAGACGAACTCGTAAAACCCGTCGCGAAGTTGGTCGAAATCGCCCCAGTGCTCCATATGCTCGGGGTCGATATTGGTGACGATGGCGATGGTTGCAGGCAGGCGATTGAATGAGCCGTCGCTCTCATCCGCTTCAACCACCATCCATTCGCCCTGCCCCATGCGGGCGTTGCTGCCATAGGCGTGGATGATGCCGCCATTGATGACTGTGGGGTCGAAATCGCCCGCGACCATCAGTTCCGCCATCATAGTGGTTGTTGTGGTCTTACCGTGAGTTCCGGCGATGGCAATGTTCGAGCGCAGGCGCATGAGTTCCGCCAGCATGTCGGCGCGACGGACGACGGGCAGGCCCTGCGCGCGTGCCTCGTCCAGTTCCGGGTTCCCCGGTTTGATCGCAGTTGAGACCACGACCACGGCGGCGTTCTGCAAGTTCTCGGAACGCTGGCCTTCGAAAATCTCAGCACCCAGCCCAGCCAGCCGGTCAGTAATCTTCGAGGTTTTCAGGTCCGAACCTTGTACACGGTAGCCAAGATTCAAAAGCACCTCTGCGATACCCGACATCCCGATCCCACCGATGCCCACGAAGTGGATCGGTCCAACGTCCTGCGGCAGTTTGGTTGCTGGATTCATGAGGTCTCCTTCTGCGCCAGTTGCTCGACAAGGGCGACCAGACGCTCGGTGGCGTCCGGTGCCCCGACCGATAGCGCGGCATGGGCCATTTGCTGTGCGGCTTCGGGGTTGGTGAGAACCGTGGTCATTTGCTGTGTCAGCGCGGGAACGTCAAGGGCGTTTTCGGGGATCATGATCGCCCCACCTGCCTGAACCAACCCACGCGCGTTGGCTGTTTGATGATCTCCGGCAGCCGTGGCAAGCGGGATCAAAATCGACGGACGGCCAATCACGGAAATGTCGGCAATACTGGAGGCACCCGACCGGCTGACAACCAGCTGCGCGTCGGACATGCGGCGAGGTACGTCATCAAAGAAAGGCTGTACATCGGCGCGTATGCCGTGATCGGCGTAAAAGGCCTTGACCCGTTCACCATCCTCATCGCGGGCCTGATGCGAGACGCGGATGTACCCGCGCAGATATTCAGGCAGCGCAGCGATGGCCCCCGGCACCACGTCACTGAGGATACGTGCGCCCTGTGAGCCGCCCATCACCAGGACGGACATCGGGTACTCCCCAGGCGGGATATAGGGGGCAGCAGCGCGTTCAAGAACGGAGGCGCGAACCGGGTTACCAGTGTGTATGCCCTTGGACCCTTCAGGCAGATCGGTGGGCCAGACACCACAGGCCACTTGAGCCACACGCGTGGCAAACAGTTGGTTTACCCGGCCCAGAACGCCATTTTGTTCATGGATCATACGCGGCAGCTTCAGCAGGATGGCCGCGCCCAGCGCCGGTATCGACGGATAGCCGCCAAAGCCCACCAACACATCCGGCTTGTCACGCATCATCTGCGCAGCCATGCTAGTGACTCCAGCAGCAATCTTGGGTCCAACCAACATCTTGGCCGCTAATCCGCCTCGGGCGAAGGTGGCCGAGGATGCCTCGACAATCTCGACGTCTGCGGGGAACGCACCGGTATAGCGCGCTCCGCGCGGGTCGGTGGACAGGCGCACACGCCAGCCTTTCTGTAGCATCGCCTCGGCCAACGCCTGCGCGGGGAACATGTGGCCGCCGGTGCCACCTGCTGCGATTAGTAGATAAGGTTTGCCCATCAGCCTCGTCCGCGCAGAATGTCGCCCAGCTCGCCCTGCGGGCGGGTTCGGGTGAAGGCCAGCAACATGCCAACCGCGATGCCGCCAGCAATCAGGGACGATCCGCCATAACTGACAAACGGCAGCGTCATGCCCTTGGCGGGCAGAAGACGCACGGCGACGCCCATGTTGATCATAGCCTGCACGCCGAACATGCAGGCCAGACCAGTGCCAGCCAGACGGATGAACATGTCGCGTTCGCGCATCAGCCGCAGCAGCGAACGCACAACGATCAGCGAGTACAGCGCGATGATAATCAGCACCAGAATCAGCCCGTATTCTTCGGCCGCGACCGCGATGATGAAATCCGTATGCGCATCAGGCAGAGACCACTTGACCTGCCCCTCACCCACGCCGACGCCGAATAGACCGCCTTCGCGGATGGCATTGGTGGCATACCCAAGCTGGGTGGTCGGATCGAGTTCCTGATTAAGGAAACCATCGATACGACGGGCAAAGTGCTCGGAATTGGAATAGGCAAACATGCCGCCCAGAACCACGGCTCCGGCCATGCCGACCAGCAGCAGCATCGGGGCTCCGGCAACAAAATACATCACACCCCAACCAAAAAGGATAAGGCAGGCCTGCCCGAAATCGGGCTGCATCACCAGCATTGCCACGATGGACATACACAGTGCAAAGGACCACAACCGCCCCGGCGGGCCGTTGATTTCCTGTGATGCGGCCAACAGCCATGCGGCCACCACGACAAAACCGGGCTTGAGGAACTCGGATGGCTGCAACGAGGCAAAACCCAGCGAATACCAGCGCACCGCGCCTTTGCCAAAGTCTGTACCGAAGACCGGCAGGAAGGCCAGCGCCACGAACGAGGCCAGAAAGCCCAGAATCGCCAGCCGCCGCACAAGTGTCGGCGACATCATTGAGGTCAGCAGCATCGCAACCAGCGCCAGCCCGCCAAAGATCGCCTGACGTTCTACATAGTGGAAAGGATCGAACCCGTTACGCCCCGCCAGTGGCGGCGACGAGGCCAGCCCAAGCAAAAGCCCGATGACAAACAGGATCAGAACGCAGGACATCGTCCAGCGATCAATCGTTCGCCACCACTTCGGAAGAATCGGTTCTCCGCGCTGGTCCTGGACCGCGCCATACACCATCTCAGTCATGAGATACCGCCACTATCTGCCTCGTTAACGTCCCGTTTTCGGGATCTGGCTGAGAGTCTACAGGGATTTTTACATTTGGGCTAGCAGAATGACAGGCAGAACTGGAATTCCGGAACGATGAGCCGCCGTTGACAAACGCGCATGCATTCAAGCAGCGCATGCTGCCTGTTCTGATCGACGGCCCGTTGAGGCTCGGTTTGAGTTCATCCAAATATCAACCGCGCCCAACGTCATTGTTCAAAAAGTAAATCGTCAGTCTTTGATGGGGTATCTGTCAGGCTCTTCAAACACATCGATCACTCGGGAACCCGCCTTGATGCGCCCGCCATGCTCCACTCCGGCTGGGATAGAATAGCTGTCGCCGGGCAGATAAACTTTCGTCTCTCCGCCAATGGTGAGTTCAATTTCTCCTTCCACCACCGTACCCCATTGGGCACCATGTGAATGTAGTGGGAGTTCCATTTCTTTAAGAAAAGTAAAAAAGGCGACCAAACCAGCATCAGATCGAATGACTGCCGTCTGCACGACGTCTTCGGGAAATGGCACGTCTAGTCTTGGAAAGTCTGTAATGAAGTTTGGAAAGCGCATATTTTTATCCCTTTAAATGGATCTAACCGGCAAGCATTAGCACAGAGCCTAGCATGTCAGAATGCACTACGAGTAAAAATCCACATACCATATGGCACAAACCCATGTGCTGCTGAGAAATTCCGTGGGCCAAACCCACACCGTTTTTGGTCTGCGCTCTTGCCATCGCTCACAATCCACGCCATGCGCAGCATATGGATTTCGAGACGATCATCCTCGGTGCTGGCGCGGCCGGCATGATGTGCGCAGCCCATTGCGGTGGCCAGGCGCTGGTGATCGACCATGCAAAAGCTCCCGGAGAAAAGATCCGCATCTCGGGTGGTGGACGATGCAATTTCACCAATATGTATGCGGGACCGGGCAATTTCCTGTCTCAGAATCCGCATTTCAGCAAATCAGCGCTGGCGCGATATACACAGTGGGACTTCATCGAGCTGGTCGATCGCCATGGCATTGCATGGCATGAAAAAACGCTTGGGCAATTGTTCTGCGACGGGTCTTCGAAACAGATCGTCCAGATGCTGCTGAATGAAATGGCCAAGGCCGAGGCCGAGCTCTGGGTGCAGACGTCGCTGCGCAACTTGCGCAAAACCGAAAGCGGTTTCGCTTTGGATGTCGAACGCGATGGCAAGCACATCCTTCTGACCTGTCGCAATCTGGTTCTGGCCACGGGTGGCAAATCGATCCCCAAAATGGGCGCAACGGGGTTGGCCTATGACATCGCGCAGCAATTCGGGCTGCAGATAACCGAGACACGGGCGGCGCTGGTGCCGTTCACCTTCTCGGACGGTCGGTTCAAGGATCTGTCCGGCGTCTCCCTGCCCGCTCGACTATCAAACGAGCGCAGCAGTTTCGACGAGGCTTTGTTGTTCACCCATCGCGGGTTGAGCGGTCCTTCGGTACTGCAATTGTCTTCGTACTGGCGCGAGGGTGAGGCAATATGGGTCAACCTGATCCCCGATTTGCCTTTATACGATCTGCTTCGCGATCAGCGGCAGGCTGTTGGGCGCAAGGCGCTGACCACCGAATTGGCACGCCACCTGCCCACGCGTCTGGTGGAATACCTCGCACACCATATCCCGATGAAGGGCAATCTTGCGGATCAGTCCGACACGGCGCTGTCGGAACTGATCGCCGCATTGTCCAACTGGCGGCTTACGCCGTCGGGCACCGAGGGCTATCGCACCGCCGAGGTCACTCTGGGCGGGATCGACACTGACGGGCTGTCGTCCAAAACCATGGAGGCCAGGGATGTCCCCGGCCTCTATGTCATTGGTGAAGCGGTGGATGTCACCGGCTGGCTTGGCGGTTACAACTTCCAATGGGCGTGGTCCTCGGGCCACGCCGCCGGAAGTGCCATCGCAAGCCGTTAGCCTACGACGTTGTAACCCCGTCCGCGCATACAGTTGCGCACGATGACTTCCTTGTTCTGGTTCTTGTTGATCACGTCAGCGCCTGCACCAACCAACGCACCGGCAACGGCGGCGCGACCCAGGTTGTCGCTGCTGTCCTGAACGATGCCGGTGACGGCTGCAGCACCTGCAGCGCCGATTGCGGCATTACCTGCGGTCGATCCGTCAACGCTGGCCTGCGAGGCTGCAAGTTGCTGGCACTGATACAGGTCCGAGTTGTAGTTAGGGCCTACCGGGCCATCGATCACGGGCTGATAGTTGGCCCCGGTATTGGTGCAAGCCGCAGCAGCCAGCAGCGCTGGAACGACCAGAAGAAGTTTACGGTTTGGCATATTCATGACCTCGTGTTGAATTTCCTGAAGGCAAAAACCAATGCAGGCAGTGCGTCAAGCAGATAGGCCCACAGCTTCGCCGAACCGGCGATCTATTGCAAACGCATTGCTTTCAGAGGCGTTTTTTAACCTGAACCACGAAGTCATCGCCACGTTGTTCGAAGTTGTCATACTGGTCGAAACTGGCCGCAGCAGGTGCCAATAGAACGGTTTCACCGGGCTGCGCATCGGCCATGGCCTGCATAACCGCCGCTTCCATAGTGGTGCAGACTTGCGCATCGGCCTGCAACTGCATTGCAAAGCTCGCCGCCTCACGCCCGATGACGTAGGCCTTGATTACGTGGTCCCCTGCCCCGTTCAGCGCCTCAAGCCCGCCTTCTTTCTCAAGCCCGCCACAGATCCAACGTATCTTCTTGAACGCGCTCAAGGCTTTGAGGGCGCTATCTACGTTGGTGGCTTTCGAGTCATTCACATAGGTCACGCCGTCCGCCTCGGCGATGATCTGACTGCGGTGCGGCAGACCCGGGAAGCTGTGCAGCGCGTCTTCGATCACGCGCGGAGCAAGGCCCAGCGAACGGCAGGCGGCATAGGCGGCGCAGGCGTTCTGGTGATTATGCGCACCGGGCAGGCCCTTGATCTCACGCAGGTCGATCGATCCGGCCTGACGGCCCTTGCGGTATTCCGACAGGAAACCCTTGCGGGCAAAGACCTGCCAACCCGACCCGGTCAGCTTGCGCGCCACCGAGACGCGGATCACCCGGTCATCCGACGGCCCCTCGGCCAGTTGCCCGGCCAGAAACGCGCCCTCGGCCTCATCTATCCCGATCACGGCGCGGTCTGGGCCTCCTTCGGCGAACAGGCGACGTTTGGCGGCAAAGTAACCACCCATTCCACCATGTCGATCCAAGTGATCAGGTGAAAGATTGGTGAAAACCGCCACATCCGGCGTCAGTGCGCGGGCCAGTTCGGTCTGGTAGCTCGATAGCTCCAGTACCACGACCGATCCATCGCCACCTGGGTCGATGTCCAGCACGCCGCGCCCAATGTTACCCGCCAGTTGCGAGTCGCGCCCGGCCTCGGTCAGGATATGTTGGATCAACGCAGCGGTGGTTGATTTGCCATTCGATCCCGTCACCGCGATGACGCGCGGTGGGATGTCGTAGTTGTTCCATTCAGGGCCTGCGAAAGAGCGAAAGAACAGACCTATATCATTGTCGACCGGAACTCCGGCTTCCAACGCAGCGGCCACAACCGGGTTCGGCGCGGGGTAGAGATGAGGGATGCCGGGCGAGACAATTAGTGCGGCAATATCGTCAAACGCCCCGTGGCGGCGCAGATCGACACACGAGAATCCCTCGACCTCTGCCGCTTCACGCGCGGCGGGGTTGTCATCCCAGCAGATCGGCTCAGCCCTGCCAGCGCGCAGCGCTCGTGCGGTGGTCAGACCCGACCGACCTAGCCCCAGAATCGCTACTTTCTGCCCTGAAAACCCTTTGACCGGGATCATTGCCATACACCTTCTATCCGAGCCGCTCTTCCAGCCAGTCCGCCCGCCAAGAGACCGGCCCTTTTGGAACGTTTTCTATTACGAACCCATAGTCTGGTAACCGGTCGCACAAAGCATCGTATTCCGCAATAGCTGCGGCCAAGTTGTGCCGCCGGTCATCATCCTGTTCGAATATCTCAGGCCAAGGAGGAAAGAGAAACACGCATGGGTCGTAGCCCAAGTGCAGTATCTGTTCACGCACTTTGGTCTCCAACGGTATACCGGTTCGATCAAACCAAATCAGCGCGTCCAATGCCGAACGATCAAATAGCACAAGGTCATCTTTGGCATTGCTGAAGTCAGATATCGCAAGTTCAATGATCCTGCGGCAGAATACCTCGGAGTTGACCCAAGGCAGAGCGCGACCACCACCTTGTCTTTCCTCGGCAATGACACGACGACCCGGCTCGGAAACTGTTGAATATCCGCGACGGGCCATCTCCTCCAGCAGTGTTGATTTACCACCACCGGAGCATCCAGAAAGCACGACGCAACGCGGGCTCATCTGACTTTCAGCGTCGCCAGCCCGATCATCGCTAAGATCAGTGAAATGATCCAGAACCGGATCACGATGGTGGGTTCAGCCCAGCCCTTTTTCTCATAATGGTGATGGATCGGTGCCATCAGGAACACGCGCTTTCCGGTCCGTTTGAAATAAAGAACCTGGATGATCACACTCAAAGCTTCAACCACGAACAGCCCGCCCACGACTGCCAATACCAACTCGTGTTTGGTAGCCACGGCGATCGCGCCCAGCGCACCGCCCAGAGCCAGTGATCCGGTATCACCCATAAAAACCGCCGCCGGAGGGGCGTTGTACCACAGGAATCCCAGCCCCGCACCAAACAGCGCTGAAGTGAAGATGAAGATTTCACCGGTGCCAGGCACATAGTGAACATCAAGATACTCGGTGAAGTCGACCCGCCCAACCGCATAGGCAATCACACCAAGGGTCGAGGCCGCGATCATCGCGGGCATGATCGCCAGCCCGTCCAGACCATCTGTCAGGTTCACCGCGTTGGCCGCACCCACAATGACGATCACCGCAAAAGGGATATAGAAAAGGCCAAGATTGATCAGCGTATCCTTGAACACCGGCAGAGCCAGCTGGTTTTGCAAATCGCTGGGATGGTGCAGCGTCGCCCAGAGTGACGCCAGCACGGCGATGATGATCCCCAGCGCCAACCGCATTTTACCGGAAACGCCCTTGGTGTTCTGCTTTGAGACCTTGGCATAATCGTCCGCAAAGCCGATGGCCGCATAGGCCAGCGTCACGAACAGTACCATCCAGACATATGGATTGTCCCAGCGCGCCCAGATCAGGGTCGACGTGACCAGAGCGCCCACGATCAGCAGCCCGCCCATGGTAGGGGTTCCAGCCTTGGACAGATGCGCCTCGGGGCCGTCATCGCGGATCGGTTGACCTTTGCCTTGCCGCTTGCGCAATACGTTGATCAAGGGTTTTCCGAACAGAAACCCAAAGATTAGCGCAGTCAGAAAGGCGCCCCCTGCCCGGAAGGTGATATAGCGGAAGAGGTTCCAGAAATCCCCTCCGTCCGACAGGGCGGTTAACCAATAGAGCATTACAAAACCTTTCTCACAATACGGCGGCTCTCTGGCGCGCTGCCATGCCCCAATTGCCGCAGACCGTCAACGATCTGCGCCAGAGCCATGCTGAGAGAGCCCTTGGCCATCACTACATCGCCGCTACGGATCAATTCCGGCAGATGGGCGGCCATCTCATCGCTGGTTTCCGTCCACAACCCGCGCTTGCCCTCGGGCAGAGCCTGATGCAGCGCTTGCATCAAAGGGCCGATGCAATGAACATGATCGACATGCGCCATCGCAGGCACCTCGGCCATGGCGGCGTGCATCGCCTGCTCTTGCGCACCAAGCTCTTTCATGTCGCCCAGAAACGCGATCTTGCGTTTGCCCGCCGACGTAGACAGCACGTCGAGAGCGGCCTCCATCGAGGTTGGATTGGCGTTGTAGCTGTCATCGAGCAGTTCAATCTGCCCGCCATCTGGCAGCGCGATCACCTCGCGCACACCGCGCCCTTTGACCGGAGACCAGCCGCGCAGACCGGCAATCGCCTGATCCAGATCGACCCCCAACGCGACACAGGCCGCCAGAGCGCCCAGCGCATTCATAGCAAAGTGAGTTCCCGCGGATTGGACATCGAATGTGATGTCTGCGCCGCCGACAATACCGTGTCCCCGCACCGAGTCAGGGCCTTGGAGCACGTTGGTCAGGGCATAGTCCCGCGCCTTGTGGCCAAATTCGACGATCCTTGCACCATGCGCAGCGGCGCAGTCGCGCAAGATGCCCGCGTGTTCGATATCGGCGTTGACGATAGCGGTGCCGCCCTCGGCCAGCCCGTCGAAGATCGCAGCCTTTTCAAAAGCAATACCCGCAACGGAGTCGAAGGCTTCGAGGTGGACGGCGGCTACTGTGGTCACCAGCCCCACATGCGGTTGCGCCTGACGCGCCAGCGGAGCGATTTCGCCCGGATGATTCATGCCGATCTCGATCACCGCGAACTCGGTGTCGCGCGGCATTCGCGCCAGCGTCAAAGGCACGCCCCAATGGTTATTGTAGCTGGCGACGCTGGCATGAGTTTTGCCTTGCGTCTCCAGAATGCTGGCCAGCATTTCCTTGGTCGAGGTTTTACCCACGCTGCCAGTCACCCCCACCACGCGTGCACCTGTCCGGGCGCGAGCCGCCTGCCCCAACGCCTCTAGACCCGTCTGCACATCGTCGACGATCAACAGCGGTGCATCTTCGGGCACGCCTTCGGGAATATGCGACACAAGCACTGCGCCTGCGCCTTTTTCAAGCGCTTGGGCGACGAAATCATGGCCGTCGCGGGCAGCCTTCAACGCAACGAACAGGTCACCCGGCTGCAGGGTGCGCGTGTCGATGGAGACGCCGTTCACCTGCCAATCGGTGGTGGCGCGCCCGTTGGTGGCCTCTGCGGCCTCGGCTGCGGTCCAGAGCCTCATGCGACCCTCCCGTCCAGCGCGGCAACGCTGATACTGGCCTGTTCCACATCGTCAAAGGGCAGGACCTGATCTCCGACGATCTGGCCGGTTTCGTGTCCCTTGCCCGCAATCAGCAGAGCGTCGCCCGGTTGCAGCGCGTCGATGCCGCGCAGGATGGCCTCGGCCCGGTCGCCGACTTCCGTGGCTTCGGGTGCGCCCAACATGACAGCACCGCGGATGGTGGCCGGGTCTTCGCTGCGTGGGTTGTCATCGGTAACAAAGACCAGATCGGCGTTTTCAGCAGCGGCCCGCCCCATCAATGGGCGTTTAGTGGCGTCTCGGTCACCGCCTGCACCAACAATGGCGATCAGACGTCCCATGACATGCGGGCGCATCGCCTTCAGTGCAGTGGCCACGGCATCCGGCGTATGCGCGTAATCGACAAACACCGCCGCGCCGTTGTCGCGGGTGGCAGCCAGCTGCATCCGTCCGCGCACGGTGATCAGGTGCGGCAAGGTTTCGAACACGCGGTCGGGGTCCTCGCCCGCCGCGATGACCAATCCGCAAGCCAGCAAAACGTTCTCGGCCTGAAAGCCGCCGATCAGATTCAGGCGGGTTTGATAGGCCTTGCCTTTCCATGAAAAGCGCAAATCCTGCCCGGTC
Source organism: Ruegeria sp. AM5 (assembly GCF_056540645.1). NCBI lineage: Bacteria > Pseudomonadati > Pseudomonadota > Alphaproteobacteria > Rhodobacterales > Roseobacteraceae > Ruegeria > Ruegeria sp. AM5. The sequence goes on from NZ_JBQFXC010000003.1 coordinate 160,793, forward strand.
GCGTCAAAGCGTTGATTCAGAAGACAAAGATCAGAACCCTCAGGGCCTACGGTGATGATATTCTGGCCGCGTGCCTCGGCGATCTTGCGCATCTCGGCACCCTTGGGATCACCAAGGTTGACCACAGCGACCCCGTCTTCGGGCAGCACACGATCAAACAGACCCGCCTTGGCTGCGAAATAAGCCTCGAACGTGTCGTGATAGTCCAGATGATCCTGCGTGAAATTCGAGAACCCGGCAGCGGTCAGATGCACCCCGTCCAAGCGACGCTGTTCAAGCCCGTGCGAGGAGGCCTCCATCGCCGCATGGGTCACGCCATTTTCGGCAGCTTCGGCGAGACAGCGGTGCAGAGTGACCGGCTCGGGTGTTGTATGGGCCAGCGGCGCAGTCCATGCGCCCTCGACCCCGGTGGTGCCCAGGTTGACGGCGGCAAGTCCAAGCTCGGTCCAGATCTGGCGGACGAAACTGGCGACCGAGGTTTTTCCATTGGTGCCGGTGACCGCCACGATAGTCTGCGGTTGCGCGCCAAACCAAAGGGCGGCGGCCCCTGCCAGTGCCTGACGGGGGTCTTCCGTGACGATCAGCGCAGCATCGGATGCGGCCAGTTCGTCGGTGGCGATCTCGGCCCCTTTCGCGTCCGTCAGGATCGCGGCGGCCCCCATGCGCAAGGCGTATTGGATGAAGTCTCCACCATGGACTCGGGTGCCGGGAAGGGCTGCAAAGAGGAAACCGTCTTTGACCTCGCGGCTGTCAACAGCCAGACCGGTGATTTCGGGATTGGCCCCTCCCCGTGCGGTCAGGGCCAGTTCGCTGAGTTTCTTTGACCGATTGCCCATGACCCACCTTTCGCTGGACAGCCTAATTTGAGGTCAGCGTTATAGCAGCGCGCGCCTCAGGCTCAAGCCGGGGTCTGAGACCCAATAGCGGCGCCACCCGTCCAATCAGTTCGGCAGCAACGGGAACGGCAGTCCAACCCGCCGTGCGGCGCTTTTCGCCATAGGCCACGATGGACGGTTCATCCAGCGTGACGATTAGCACATATTTCGGATCATAAGCCGGGAAGATGGTGGCGAAGGTGGCAATCACCTTGTCCTCATAGTACCCGCCACGCGGCTTGGGTTTATCGGCAGTACCGGTTTTTCCCGCCACGTCGTACCCTTTGACATCACCAAAGCTGGCGGTGCCATCCGTGACCACTTTGCGTAGCATATTTTGCGCCTGCTTGGCGGTGTTTTCGGACATCACGCGAGGGCCGTATTGCGGGCCATTGCGGCGCAGGATCGTGGGGCTGACATAGTACCCGCCATTGGCAATCGCTGCGTAACCAGCGGCCAGATGCATGGGGCTGGTCGAAAGGCCGTGGCCATAAGAAATCGTCACGGTGCTCAACTCACCCCATTTCTTGGGCTTGAGCGGTTGCCCGCCCTTGGCCTCGACAATCTCGAATGGGGTTGGGTCGAACATGCCCAGCGCGTTCAGAAAATCCTGTTGCCGGTCGGCCCCGATTTGCAAGGCCAGCCGCCCGGTGCCTCGGTTCGAGCTGTACTTGATTACATCCGAGACACTGATCTCACCATAATTCTTGCCGTTAAACTCGCCAATCGGGAAGCGCCCGATTTTCATTGGGCCGGAAGTGTCAATGATGGTGTTGGAGTTCACCAGACCTAGCTGCACCGCCTGCGCGGCGGTGAAGATTTTGAACACCGAACCCAGCTCATAGACACCCTGTACATAGCGATTGAACAGCGGGCTGTCCGAGGGATCGAAGCCCGAGGTCGGTGGGCGCGGACGGTCATTGGGGTCAAAAGACGGCAACGACGCGGCCGAGACGACCTCGCCCGTATGGGCGTTCATCAGAACCGCCGAGGCTCCTTTGGCGTTCATGATCTTCATGCCGCCATAAAGCACCTGTTCCACCGCCGCTTGAACGGTCAGATCCAGCGACAGTTGCAGCGGCTTGTTGCCGTTGGCCGGGTCGCGCAGATAGCCGTCGAACTGTTTTTCGACGCCAGCTACGCCGATCACCTCGGCTGCGCTGACACCTTCGCGGCCAAAGCCCGAGCCGCCCAGAATATGCGCCGCGAGTCTGCCATTGGGATATAGCCGCATTTCGCGCGGGCCGAACAGGATGCCGGGATCACCGATGTCATGCACCGCCTGCTTCTGCTCGGGCGAGATGCGCTTCTTGATCCACAGGAATTTTCGCTTACCGGTGAAGTCTTTGACCAAACGCTCTTTTTCCAGATCAGGGAAAATAGCGACCAGTTGCTCGGCTGCGGCGATCGGGTCAATCATCAGCGGTGGCTGCGCATAGACAGAATAGGTGTCCAGATTGGTCGCCAGAATACGGCCTTCGCGATCCACGATATTGGCGCGTTGCATGGCGATGGAGGCCCCCGGCGCACTTGCCAATGGTTCTTGCGCCTCGGATGTCGCCAGAACGCCCATACGAAAGCCTACGACCGAAAAGGCGCAAAAGAAGAAAAGACCCAACACCAACAGGCGGCCCTCGGCGCGCGCGCGGGCGCGGTCTTTCATGTCTTCGTGGCGTTTGCGGATGTTCTCTCGCTCAATCGCCTTGGGGTTTTCACCCTTTGCACGGGCGTCGAGGATACGGGCCAGAGGGCGAAGTGGTGTGCGGGTCATGGAACCTGCACCTCGATCAGTGCCTGAATGTCAGTGACGTCCTGTATTTCAAGCGGGTCGACGATGGGCAGATCCGGGTCCTCGCCATAGGAAATCTGATCGGCGCGACCAAACTGCTCAGCCCGCAGAGGCAGCAAGCTGAGACGTTCGAAATTCAAGTCCGCCAGCTCACGCAAACGATCAGGCCGGTTTAGATAGGCCCATTCAGCATTCAGCACGGCGAGTCGCGCCTGCGCCATACCGATCTGGCCTTGCAGCGACTGCGTTTCCTTCAGCACCTGCTGCGTGCGGTAGTTCTCTTGATAAGCCCAAAGCGCCAGCCCGAACACGGATAGTGCAGTCAACATATACAGAATACTCTTCATCTTGCCCTTCCCCCCAATTGCGGCATGCCGATGGCCCGGGCCTCAATTTCCCCTGCCGGGGCATCCGTTCTTATCGCGACACGCAATTTTGCAGAGCGTGCACGTGGGTTTTCTTCAAGTTCCTGCTCATCCGGCCCAACGGCCTTGCGGGTCTTGAGTGTGAATTGCGGCTTCTCCTGCTCCATCTCAGGCGCATAACGGTTGGCGCGTCCGGTTTTGCCCGCGCGCGATTGGAAGAACCGCTTCACCATCCGGTCTTCTATGGAATGGAAAGTCACAACGGCCAGTTGCCCCCCCGGCTTCAAAGCGCGCTCGGCGGCCATAAGCCCCTGAAACAGTTCTTCGTATTCTGCGTTCACCGCGATCCGTAGCCCCTGAAAACTGCGCGTCGCCGGGTGCGATTGGCCCGGTTTGGGGCGCGGCAGGCAGGATTCGATAATCTCGACCAGCCGCAGAGTTGTTCTGATCGGTTCTTCGGCCCGCGCCTTGACGATGGCCTTTGCTATACGACGACTGGCGCGTTCCTCACCGAAATGGAACAGGATGTCGGCCAATTGCGTCTCGGCTGCCGTATTCACCAGATCAGCTGCGCTTTCACCATCTTGGCTCATCCGCATGTCCAACGGACCGTCTTTCATGAAGGAAAAACCGCGTTCAGCCTGATCCAACTGCATGGATGAGACACCAAGATCCAGCACCACGCCGTCCAGATCCTGTGCATATTCATCCATGCGAGAGAACACGCCCTGCTGCATCACCAGCCGGTCACCGTATTCCCCAGCCCAGTTAGCGGCCATTTCAAATGCCAGCGGGTCGCGATCGACGCCAATGACTTTCTCGGCCCCGGCCTCCAGCAACGCACGAGTATAGCCGCCTGCGCCGAATGTGCCGTCCAGCCAGGCACCGGATACCGGCGCCACGGCGGCCAACAACGGGCGCAGAAGAACGGGGATATGAGGTTTGTCCGATGAGGTCTGAGCGCCGGCCATGCCGTCACCCATCCCCGATGCCATCGAGATACTGCATCGGATCGAAATCATCCGGCAGATCGTCAAGCCATTCCTCGGTCGTGGCCAGTTCCTCGGCCTCGTATGTCTCGGGCTTCCAGATCTGGAAGGTATCACCGGCAGCGATAAAGAACGCCTCGTTCTCAAGGTCGATCTTGTTGCGCAGCTTTGCGGGCAGCACCAAACGACCCGTTTCGTCCACATTGGTCGGGAAGGACTGACCATGGAACATCCGCTGAAGCATCCGACGCTGCATCGAGCCACGTGGCAGCGCATCGATCTTGGCATCCACCTCGTCGATCGCTTCCATGGTGTAACATTCAAGGTATTTGCGGCGGTGGTCGCCATAGACAATCACGAGTTCAGGATTGTCACCGGGTTGCCAGCTGGGGTCCGAGGCCTCAAGCACACGACGAAACGAGGCCGGGATCGAGACCCTGCCCTTCGTATCCACCTTATGCTGGCTTTCGCCTCTAAACCTGCGCGCCAAGACGACTGTCCCTTTCGCTTGCGCCCCACCTCAAAATTCACGTTCCCCCCGGAAGTAAAACGGCGGGTTGATCTGCTGCCACTGATCAACCCGCCGCATTGACCCGCTTTGCGGGATGTCCAGCTGCGCGCGCCACCTGGGGGGGATGTCTGCTCGCCCGCGCGCCGGATCTGTTAAGTGATGAAAGCGAGATGCCTGTATGAAACCTGTTTTTGTATTTTTGGTTCGGGGTCGTTTGGTGCCCCTCAACTGTCCTCGCCCTCATCGGGTACACAAGGGATGCCATGGGAATTCATGGAAATCAATAGGAAATTTACATATGGAGGCCTGATGCAGGCTTCAGATCAAGACTAACGCAATCGAAACTCGGATCAAATATGCCACAAATTGTGCTCCTGATGCTTACTGACACTAAATATGTAAGAATTGACGCCTAAATTATTCCTCCCATGAATTCCCAATAATTTTTAGAATTACATATTATTTGGCGCAGACACCCATGAATGACAGCCGAAGAGGACGAATCGCGGTCCCTTTACAGGCCATTCCCATAGTCGACCCATGCTTTCCCATAGCACCATCACCCCAGGCGCCGGACCTGCGGTGAGAAGAATTGCCCCTCTTGAGTTGACACAACATGCCCAAACAAACGCCAATTCCGCTCAATAGATAAGCGGTCACCATCACAGGGTCTGGACACACGAAACGCCAAGCACACGTGAAAACCAGTATTTTAAAGGCAATTATTGGGGCGTACCGGATTATCCTGCCAATCCATGCATTTGCTGCATAGCAGCATTGACGACGCGAACCATTGTGCAATCGCAGCATTTGCCTATCTTCAGTCTCAAGCAAACGCCGGACGATACCGGCAACAGTAAGAATGAACGGATCATGAAGATGGCAGTCGCAAGCACACAAACAGCTCTGAAAGGCACACCGGCAAATGGAATCTCAACGCTGGTTGAGACCGTGAAAACCCGGGTTGCTCGTTATCGCCTGTACCGTCAGACAGTCAACGAATTGTCGGGACTGTCAGATCGGGAATTGGCTGATCTGGGCTTGCACCGCTCGATGATCCGCCGGCTGGCCCAACAGGCCACCGAAGAGCAGATCGCGCGGTAAGCGCAACAAGAACACCGAGATCAGGTCCGTCTTCCTCCCTTTCGGACCTGTATTTCAGCGGCAGCGTCTCTCCTCCTCCCTGACGTTGCCGCACCTAATACCGGCCCTGACCGCCGGAACCTGATACATCGGGGCTCTCCTCCTCCCTGCCTCGATGTTGAAAGCGCGCGGCGACGTCTTCCTCCTCCCTGACGTCGCCGCGTCTTCCTCATACCGGGATCAAACCCGGGTTCGGATACATCGGGGCTTCCTCCTCCCTGCCCTGATGTAGAAAAGAACGGCGGTTCCCCTCCTCCTCCCTGGGAACCGCCGTTTTTCGTTTTTTGCGCACAAGATGTAGGCTGGGGTCGTGAACGCTTTGTCAGGAGTCTCCCATGGCCGCTTATTTCATCGCCCAGATTTCCATTCATGACCCGGATGGGTACCAGAAATACCTCGAAGGATTCATGCCGATCTTTGACCGGCATGGCGGAAGGCTTCTAACCGTATCCTCAAAACCCGTTGAAGTGATCGAAGGCAGTTGGGAAGAAGATGGGATCGTCCTGATGGAGTTTCCGAATATGGCTGCCGCAAACGCGTGGAAGGACGATCCGGACTATGTCGAATTGGCCAAGATCAGGCAAAAAACGGCGACGGCGAATCTTGTGCTGGTCGAAGGGTTGTAAGCTTCAGAACGGCAAGTCATCCTTGTTGGTCAGAAAGCGCGAGACCACTTTCTTCACCCCTGCCTTGTCGAAATCGACCTCGACTTTATCACCTTCGATGCCGATCACTGCGCCATAGCCGAATTTCTGGTGAAACACTCGCTCGCCCAGCGTAAAGCTGGCCACGGCTGTCGCATCAATCACAGTATTCCGGCTTTCTTTTGGCTGAGACATGCCATATTGCCCCTGCCGCGCCTGCATCCGCTTCCAGCCCGGAGAGTTATAGACATTCGCCTCGGCTGCGCGGGTTTCGATCCCGGCTGCCTGCTGACCACCACCATAGAGCCCCGGAGGTGTCAGCACTTCCACATGATCTTCGGGCAACTCATCAATGAACCGGGACGGCATCGAATTCTGCCATTGTCCGAACACCCGTCGGTTGGCTGCAAAGGAAATCGTACAGACTTCTTCTGCGCGGGTAATACCGACATAGGCCAGCCTTCGTTCTTCTTCGAGGCCTTTGAGACCGGATTCGTCCATCGAACGCTGAGAGGGGAACAATCCATCCTCCCACCCCGGAAGGAAAACCGCGGGAAACTCCAGCCCCTTGGCCGCGTGCAGCGTCATGATCGAGACCTTGGCCCCGTCGCTGTCCTGCTCGTTGTCCATCACCAGGCTGACATGTTCCAAAAACCCCTGCAGGTTCTCGAAATTGTCCAGTTGGTTGACCAGTTCTTTGAGGTTTTCCAATCGCCCAGGCGCCTCGGGCGTCTTTTCGTTCTGCCAATGCGCGGTATAGCCGGATTCGTCCAAGACGATCTGCGCCAGCTCGATATGCGTATGCTCGGGCGCGCCGTATCGGATCGGTGAAACACCGTCATCAATCACTGTATCATCGTCCACCTCGATCCGAGGCCCACGCGTCATTGCATTCCATCGCGCCAATCCGTCGATCAGTTCGCGCAGCGCCTTGCCACCCTTACCCTTGATCAGTCCGTTCTCGACTGCAATCCGCGCGCCCTCGACCAAAGACACGCCATTCTCGCGCGCCGTCATCTGAATCGTCTGCTGCGCCTTGTCGCCGAGGCCGCGTTTGGGCGTGTTTACGATCCGCTCGAAGGCCAGATCATCCTCGGGGCTGACCACCAGCCGGAAATAGGCCATGGCATCGCGAATCTCCATCCGCTCATAGAATCGAGGGCCGCCAATCACCTTGTAAGGCAGACCAATGGTCAAAAACCGATCCTCAAACGCCCGCATCTGGTGCGAAGCGCGTACGAGGATCGCGATCTCATTAAGGTTCATCGGCCGCACACCGCGCGTGCCACCTTGCATCGCGTCGATCTCTTCCCCGATCCAACGCGCTTCTTCCTCGCCATCCCAATGGCCGATCAGACGGACCTTTTCACCCTCTTCGCGGTCGGTCCAAAGCTCTTTGCCCAAGCGGCTTTCATTGCCACGAATGACGTTGGACGCAGCGGCCAGAATATGCGGGGTCGAGCGGTAGTTCTGTTCCAGCCGGACCACGAAGGCGCCAGGGAAGTCCTTTTCGAACCGCAGAATGTTGCCCACCTCGGCCCCGCGCCAGCCATAGATCGACTGATCGTCATCGCCGACGCAACAGATGTTCTTGTGGCCCCCTGCAAGCAGACGAAGCCAGAGATATTGGGCTACGTTGGTATCCTGATACTCGTCCACAAGGATGTAACGGAACCAGCGCTGGTATTGCTCCAGCACGTCCGGGTGGGTTTGGAAAATCGTGACCATGTGCAGCAACAGGTCGCCGAAATCCACCGCGTTCAGCTCGCGTAGGCGAGTCTGGTATTGGGCATAGAGCTCAACACCCTTGTGATTATAGGCCCCGGCATCTGCGACAGGCACCTTATCGGGCGTCAGGGCTCGGTTTTTCCAGTCATCGATGATCCCGGCCAGCATCCGAGCGGGCCAGCGCTTGTCGTCAATGTTGTTGACCTTCAGCAACTGCTTGAGCAGTCGAAGTTGATCGTCGGTGTCCAAGATGGTGAAGTTCGACTTCAGATCGACCAGTTCTGCGTGGCGGCGCAACAGTTTGACGCAGATCGCATGGAATGTACCCATCCATTGCAATCCGCTTTTTACGTCAACTGGGTACTGCTGCACCCGATCCTTCATTTCTTTCGCAGCTTTGTTTGTGAAGGTTACCGCTAGTATTTCGTTAGATCGCACACGCCTAGTATGCAGAAGTTCTGCAATTCTCGAGATAAGCGCTCTAGTTTTGCCAGTTCCTGCGCCAGCAAGAACGAGTACCGGGCCATCCAAAGCCTTAACCGCCTTAAGCTGCTCATCGTTCAACCACTCAAGATGCGATGAGGAACGGGCGGGCATCGCCCGCGCCGACAGCGATGCGCCTTCGAAGGCGTCCATTTCGTCAAAACTGCTCATGCCAATAAACTACGTCGGATGAGCGCGGAGGGAAAGGGTTTGTTCACGGCTTGTTCGCTCAAATCAAATAGAATCATCCCTCCAAAGGGCGCAGCGAGGATATTCGGAGAAACGGGCATTATTTGCTCTTTCCCACGGGGGATTGATGCCGCAATGCAGCATGTGCAATAAGTTTGCGCAAAAGGGCGGCGTTTGCGAGCGTTAACATGCCGGTTCTACCCAGAACTACATATGTACGTGGCCGTATTGTCCGCCTATGCACAAGGCCACAGCCATTAAGACCGGGACCTGAAATGACAGACTTCAAGAAAATCCTGATTGCCAATCGCGGCGAGATTGCCATCCGTGTGATGCGGGCAGCCAACGAGATGGGCAAGCGCACCGTCGCGGTCTTCGCCGAGGAGGACAAGTTGGGCCTGCACCGGTTCAAGGCGGATGAGGCCTATCGCATTGGCGCAGATCTGGGACCGGTTGCGGCGTATCTGTCGATTGACGAGATCATCCGGGTGGCCAAAGAAAGCGGCGCAGATGCGATCCACCCTGGTTACGGTTTGCTGTCCGAAAACCCGGATTTCGTGGATGCCTGCGTTCAGAACGGCATCACCTTCATCGGACCCAAGGCCGAGACCATGCGCGCGCTTGGCGACAAGGCCAGCGCTCGGAAAGTGGCGATTGCCGCCGACGTTCCGGTTATCCCGGCGACCGAGGTGTTGGGCGACGACATGGCAGCCATCAAGGCCGAGGCAGCCGAGATCGGCTATCCGCTGATGCTGAAAGCGTCTTGGGGCGGTGGCGGACGCGGGATGCGCCCGATCCTGTCCGAGGATGAGCTGGAAGAGAAAGTGCTGGAAGGCCGCCGCGAAGCCGAGGCCGCCTTTGGCAACGGTGAGGGCTATCTGGAAAAGATGATCACCCGTGCCCGCCATGTTGAGGTACAGATTCTCGGCGATAAGCACGGTGAGATCTACCACCTCTATGAGCGCGATTGTTCGGTCCAGCGCCGCAACCAGAAGGTCGTGGAACGCGCGCCTGCCCCGTACCTGACCGAAGAACAGCGCGCCGAAATCTGCGAGCTGGGCCGTCGTATCTGCGCCCATGTGAACTATGAATGCGCGGGCACCGTCGAGTTCCTGATGGATATGAACACCGGCAAGTTCTACTTCATCGAAGTGAACCCGCGCGTGCAGGTGGAACACACTGTCACCGAGGAAGTCACCGGCATCGACATCGTGCAGGCTCAGATCCTGATCGCCGAGGGCAAGACCCTGACCGAGGCCACCGGCAAGGCCACGCAGTCCGACATTCGCCTGAACGGCCACGCGCTGCAGACCCGCGTGACCACCGAGGACCCACTAAACAACTTCATCCCCGACTATGGCCGCATCACCGCCTATCGCTCGGCCACCGGCATGGGCATCCGTCTGGATGGCGGCACCGCTTATGCAGGCGGTGTGATCACGCGGTATTACGATTCGCTGCTGACCAAGGTGACCGCTTGGGCCCCAACGCCAGAAAAGGCGATTGCGCGGATGGACCGTGCGCTGCGGGAATTCCGTGTGCGCGGTGTTTCCACCAACATCGCATTTGTCGAAAACCTGCTAAAGCACCCGACTTTCCTGTCGAATGAATACACCACCAAGTTCATCGATGAGACACCGGACCTGTTCCAGTTCAAGAAGCGCCGCGACCGGGGCACCAAGGTTCTGAACTATATCGCCGACATCACTGTGAACGGGCATCCCGAAACCAAGGACCGCCCGATGCCGCGCCCCGACCTGAAAGAGGCCAGGCCCCCCGCGCCCAAGGCCGAACCGCAGATGGGCACCCGCAACCTGCTGGAGCAAAAAGGCCCGCAGGCGGTTGCTGACTGGATGAAGGCGCAGCGTCAACTGCTGATCACCGACACCACCATGCGCGACGGGCACCAGTCGCTGCTGGCAACCCGGATGCGCTCGATCGATATGATCAAAGTAGCACCCAGCTATGCTGCGAACTTGCCGCAGCTATTCAGCGTCGAATGCTGGGGCGGTGCAACCTTCGATGTCGCCTATCGCTTCCTGCAGGAATGCCCTTGGCAGCGCCTGCGTGATCTGCGTGAGGCGATGCCGAACCTGATGACCCAGATGCTGCTGCGCGGGGCGAACGGGGTTGGCTATACCAACTATCCCGATAACGTGGTGCAGGAGTTTGTGCGTCAGGCGGCCAAGGGTGTCGACGTGTTCCGCGTGTTCGACTCGCTGAACTGGGTCGAGAACATGCGCGTCGCCATGGACGCGGTGATCGAAAACAACAAGATCTGTGAAGGCACCGTTTGCTATACCGGCGATATTCTGGACCCGGACCGTGCTAAGTATGACCTCAAATACTATGTCGGAATGGCCAAGGAACTGCGTGACGCTGGCGCACATGTGCTGGGCCTGAAGGATATGGCCGGACTGCTGAAACCGGCCTCCGCCAAGATCCTGATCCGGGCGCTGAAGGAAGAGGTCGGGCTGCCGATCCACTTCCACACCCATGACACCGCAGGCATTGCAAGCGCCACCATTCTGGCCGCCTCCGAGGCCGGTGTGGACGCGGTGGATTGCGCGATGGACAGTTTCAGCGGCAACACCTCTCAGGCAACGCTCGGCACCGTGGTCGAGGCGTTGCGCCATACCGAGCGAGACACCGGGCTGGACATCAAGGCCATCCGTGAGATCAGCGACTATTTCGAGGCAGTGCGTGGCCAATACGCGGCCTTCGAGTCCAGCCTGCAGGCCCCGGCCTCCGAGGTATATCTGCACGAAATGCCTGGTGGTCAGTTTACCAACCTCAAGGCACAGGCGCGTTCGCTTGGACTCGAAGAACGCTGGCACGAGGTTGCTCAGATGTATGCGGACGTGAACCAGATGTTCGGCGATATCGTCAAGGTGACGCCGTCGTCCAAGGTGGTCGGTGACATGGCGCTGATGATGGTCAGCCAGAACATGACCCGCGCGCAGGTCGAAGACCCGAACACTGATGTCGCCTTCCCCGACTCGGTGGTGGACATGATGCGCGGCAATCTGGGTCAGCCTCCGGGCGGGTTCCCCGATACCATCATCCAGAAGGTCCTGAAGGACGAGGCCCCCAACACCGAACGCCCCGGCAAGCATGTCGAAGCGGTCGATCTCGAGGCCACCCGCGCCGATTTGTCCAAACAGCTTGAGGGCAAAGAGATCGATGACGAGGACCTGAATGGATATCTGATGTATCCCAAGGTGTTCCTCGACTATATGGGCCGTCACCGCACTTATGGCCCGGTCCGTACTCTCCCCACGCGTACCTTCTTTTACGGCATGGAGCCGGGCGAGGAGATCACCGCCGAGATCGATCCAGGCAAGACGCTGGAGATTCGCTGTCAGGCCATCGGCGAGACGGACGAGAATGGCGAGGTTCGCGTGTTCTTCGAACTCAACGGTCAGCCCCGCGTGATCCGCGTGCCGAACCGTTTGGTGAAAGCATCAACCGCTCAGCGGCCAAAGGCCGAAGTTGGTAACCCCAACCATATCGGCGCGCCAATGCCGGGTGTCGTTGCAACTGTTGCCGCTGTCACAGGTCAAGAAGTCAAAGAAGGCGATCTGCTGCTGACCATCGAAGCGATGAAGATGGAAACAGGTATCCACGCCGAGCGCGACGCGGTGGTCAAGGCCGTTCACGTCCAGCCCGGAGGTCAAATCGACGCCAAGGATCTGCTGGTCGAACTGGAATAACCGGTTTAGCCTTCTAAGCTAATAAGGGCCGTTCGGGGAACCGGGCGGCCCTTTCAACATCAGGAGGCCGCATGCTGACCATCACCCCGATCTACGCCGCGTTGATCGCATTTCTGTACGTCGCACTCAGCGTGAATGTCATTCGGCAACGCCGGGTGGGCAAAATATCGGTCGGGGATCATGGCGACAAGGCCATGATCAAGGCAATGCGAACGCATGCGAACTGCGCCGAATACGCTCCCTTTGCTTTGCTGCTTATCGCCATGGTCGAACTGCAAGATGCTGGCGGCTGGCTTGTGAACCTGCTGGGGATGTTACTTTTGGCAGGCAGGCTTCTGCACGCTTATGGTTTTGGCAAGACCCCACAGATCATCATCCTGCGCCAGATCGGAATGGGTCTGACCTTTACGGCCATATTGCTGGCGGCCATGGCGAATCTTGTTCTGGCTGTATGAGAACGTTTAGCCCGTCAAAACCTGCGTCTCGATCAAAGGAGCATGCGGGAGGCTAGGCTGCGCCTCTGCCAGTGTTTCATCGCTCTGACTGTAGATCACGGTGGTAAGAACAATCAGCGCCGCCAATGCCGCCATTTTAATGTCTGCAATATCTTTCATTTCCTCTGCCCAATCCCTTATTTCGTTCATTGCTATATCTCTTGAACACCGCAGCCCCGAATTTCCGTCGAAAGATTTTTGCTGTATTTTGTGTTTTTCCGCTTGCAGCCTCGTTTGGGAATTTATACATCCCTCCTCACTCAACGGCGCGGGCGTAGCTCAGGGGTAGAGCATAACCTTGCCAAGGTTAGGGTCGGGCGTTCGAATCGCCTCGCCCGCTCCATTGAGAGGTCTACGGACCATATAAGTATCTGATGCGGGCGTAGCTCAGGGGTAGAGCATAACCTTGCCAAGGTTAGGGTCGGGCGTTCGAATCGCCTCGCCCGCTCCAGATACCAAACTCTCCGAACATGCTGGCTCTTTCGCGATTGCTGCGGCATCTTTGCTGCACATGAAATTACGACGGAGATGCGGATATGCCCGATTACGTCATTCGCGCCTTAACAGCAGACGAACTTCAAACCGCCGTTGATTGGGCGGGTCAGGAAGGCTGGAACCCCGGGCTGCACGACGCGGTCTGTTTTCGCAGTTCGGACCCCGAAGGGTTCAAGGGCGGTTTCCTGGACGGCCAGATGATCGCGTCCGCATCCGCCGTGAACTACGATGATGCCTACGCATTTCTTGGCTTCTACATCGTGCGTCCCGAGTTTCGCGGCTCGGGATACGGATTGCAGGTCGCCGAAGCGGTCAAGGCACATTGCCAGGATCGTAACATGGGCATGGATGGTGTGGTCGAACAGCAGGACAACTATCGGAAATTCGGTTTTGAACTGGCGTATGACAATTATCGATTCGCGGGCACCGTCGGCGGCATCCTGGATGCCCTGGGTCGCGTGGAGGACACTCGGGTTCGTCCAATCAACGCACTAACCGATGATCTAAAGTCGTATGACCGAGGCCTGTTCCCCGCCGCGCGCGACACGTTCTTGCGCGGCTGGTTGGAGGCACCCAGCCACGTTTCGCGGGTGTTTGAGGAAAATGGGCGGATCAAAGGCTATGCAACGTTGCGGCGCTGCCTGAGCGGGTACAAGGTCGGGCCTCTGTTTGCCGACAATCCACAAATCGCGCAGGCGCTTTTGGTTTCCCTTCTGACGACGCTACCCGCCGATCAGGCAAAGGCCGAGGTATTCATCGACAAGCCTAATCCAAACGCACAAGCCATGGAATTGGCCAAACAGTTGGGGCTGACCAAGGTATTTGAAACGGGGCGTATGTATTCCAGTCACGCGCCGGACATCGACCTTGACCGGATATATGGCATCACGACGTTTGAACTGGGTTAGAACGCCTTGAACGTCATCGTGGTCAGCGAGCGTTCGATATTGGGAATCACCAGCAGGTTTTCGTTGATGAAATGGCCCACATCCTCGGTTTCGGGGATGTAGAGCTTCAGCAGCAGGTCGTATTCGCCGCTTGTGGAATACAATTCGGAATGGATTTCACGCAGCGCGATCTCTTCGGCGACTTTGTAAGTGGTGCCGGGTTTACAACGGATCTGGATGAAAACGCAGGTGGACATGGGCCGGGCCTTGTTGGTTCGTGTTGCCCGCAGGCTGGCACGGGCCGCGTCCGGGTGCAATCCCCTGCAACAGTTTGCGACGAAGGCTTAAAGCGGTCTGGATAGGTCGCCCATCCGGGTCTATAAGCGCGCCTGTAGCAAAAGGAATTCGCCCATGCGCAGCGCTAAGATCAGCCGTCAGACCGCCGAAACCGAGATTTCGGTCGAGGTCAATCTGGACGGCACCGGCCAGTATGACAACCAGACCGGCGTCGGGTTCTTTGACCACATGCTGGATCAATTGGCGCGGCATTCGCTGATCAACATGACGATCCGTGCCAAGGGTGATTACCACATCGACGACCACCACACGGTCGAAGACACCGGGATTGCGCTGGGTCAGGCACTGACGCAGGCGCTAGGGGATAAAAAAGGTATTCGTCGGTACGGAGAATGCCACCTGCCGATGGATGACGCACAGGTGCGTTGTGCGCTGGATCTCTCGAGCCGTCCGTTCTTGATCTGGAACGTGGATCTACCGACGCAAAAGATTGGCACATTCGACACCGAGCTGGTGCGCGAGTTCTTTCAGGCGCTCAGCACCCATGGCGGGATCACCCTGCATATCGATCAGTTGCATGGTTTCAACAGCCACCACATTGCCGAGGCCGCCTTCAAGGCCGTTGCCCGTGCTTTGCGCGATGCGGTCGAAACCGACCCACGCAAGGCGGATGCGATTCCCTCGACTAAGGGCGCGCTGTAGATGCTGACAGCCATCATTGACTACGAGAGCGGTAACCTGCACTCGGCGGAGAAGGCGTTTCAACGGATGGCCCGCGAACTGGATGCGGGCGAGGTCGTCGTGACATCGGATGCAGATGTTGTCGCGCGGGCTGATCGATTGGTTCTGCCCGGTGATGGCGCTTTCCCGGCATGCGCCGCCGAGTTGCGCGGCCACAAAGGCATCTATGACTCTATGGTTGAAGCCGTTGAGCAGAAAGGCCGCCCGTTTCTGGGCATCTGCGTCGGAATGCAGCTGATGGCGACCAAGGGTCATGAATACTCCGCGACCGATGGTCTCGGCTGGGTTGCCGGTGATGTTGTGAAGATTGAACCCTCGGACAGCGCGCTCAAGGTGCCACATATGGGCTGGAACGATCTGATTCTGGAAAGCGGCCATCCGGTCTTTGACGGGATAAAATCAGGCGATCATGCCTATTTTGTGCACTCCTACCACTTCCGGGTGACGGATCCGGCGCAACGGTTGGCCTATGTGGGCTACGGGCAAGAGGTCACGGCCGTGATTGGCCGCGACACTATGGTTGGGATGCAGTTTCACCCTGAGAAAAGCCAAGACGTTGGCCTGCGGATGATCGGCAATTTCCTGACCTGGAAGCCCTGAGATTTACTGAACCCGTGTCCAGACCTGACCCCGGCAGACCAGACCCCCAACGGCACATCCCTTAACGGTCAGTTTGTTCTGGCTGTCCAGTGTCATTTTCGAACTATAGGTTTTGTCGCGATCCGGGGCCCAGATTTTGCCGTCGTCATAGCTGCCGTCACCCTCGGGGATCATGTCCCAGATGATTTGCTTGCCAAGGTTTTCGTACTCCAGCTGTTGGTTGCCTTGGGCATCAAATGCGCTGTCGATAGTTCCGCAGATGGCGCTGCCACATTCCGAAATCGACACATGCAAATAGCCGCCCGTATCGCCCGGAGCGGTCTTCCACAGCCCGTCTACCGGATCGGCAGCAAAGGCGGTGGTGGCCATCGCAGCGAAGACCGCTGCAAGAGAATATGTCTTCATGGTTATCTCCCTGTCTTTCCGGTCAGTCTGACCTGCCGTTCGGCACCGGGCAAGAATGACTTAGCGTCGCGTTGCGCCCCTGCCCTGCCTGTGCGATATCCCGCGCGTGTAACAGTGATATAGGGCCGCCCGACATGATCCTCTACCCCGCCATCGATCTGAAAGACGGCAACGCCGTGCGCCTGCTGCGTGGTGAAATGGATAAGGCGACGGTCTTTAACGAAGACCCTGCTGCGCAGGCCCGCGCCTTTGTCGAGGCTGGTTGCGAGTGGCTGCATCTGGTTGATCTGAACGGTGCTTTTGCCGGGGAGCCTGTTAATGCGGCACCCGTTGAGGCAATTCTGAAAGCCTGTGATGTGCCCGCTCAGCTGGGTGGTGGTATCCGGGACATGGCCACAATCGAGACCTGGATCGAAAAAGGTCTGGCGCGGGTGATTCTGGGCACCGTTGCAGTCGAAAACCCAGATCTGGTGCGCGAAGCTGCCAAAGCCTTCCCGGGCAAGGTAGCCGTCGGTATAGATGCACGAAACGGCATGGTTGCCACCAAGGGCTGGGCCGAAGAGACCGACGTACAGGTCACCGATCTGGCGCACAGTTTCGAGGACGCTGGCGTGGCAGCGATCATATATACAGACATCAACCGCGACGGTGTGATGCAGGGTCCGAATATCGAAGCCACGGCGGCGCTCGCGCAGGCGGTTTCGATTCCGGTGATTGCCTCGGGCGGCGTCAGCTCACTGGACGACCTGATCGCCCTGCGCGATTGTGGCGTCGAGTTGAACGGCGCGATCTCTGGCCGCGCGCTCTATGATGGCGCGATTGACCTGAAAGAGGCCATTCGCGCCCTGAACTGAGTTATTGAGCAGCTGCGGCAGTCAGTTTCGCCAGAGCACCGCGCATCTTTTCAATGACAGGGGATTTCTCGACCTCGTCGAGCTCGTCCATCGTCTCTTTCGGGTCTTCATAAGCCAGCCAGACCTGTCCATTTGCGTCTTCGTAGGCCTGCACCTTCAGCGGCAAGAATAGCCCCGCGCGCGGGTCGATCTGCATGGCGGGAGTGCCCAGAGCCGGGTTGCCGAAAATCAGCACCTGATTGGCCGGGATCGGCGTTCCGACCTTTTCCGCCCCCGCCGCGTGATCCACGCGGGCAAACACGGTGGCGCCCGCATTACCCACGGCGGCTTCCAGCGCGTCCAGCGCCTCGGCCACGGATTTGTTGGTTTCCACTTTGATGATGTCGTCAGCCATGGCGGACAGAGCGCCTCCGAATGTGAGAATTGAAGCCAAAAGAAGTTGTCGCATCTGCGTAATCCTTTTCATAAATTTCACCCCTAATTTCCATGGCTTCGCGACAGATCACAATCACAAGTCTGGCATCGGCGGGGCTTTGCCGGTACAGGTGCCCCGAGCAAAGGAAAGCCCATGCTGAAAACCCGCATCATTCCCTGTTTGGATGTCGCCGATGGCCGTGTGGTCAAAGGTGTGAATTTCGTTGGCCTACGCGATGCTGGTGACCCCGTGGAATCGGCCAAGGCATACGACGCCGCCGGAGCGGATGAGATCTGCTTTCTGGACATCCATGCGACGCATGAGAACCGCGGCACGATGTTCGATGTGGTCCAACGCACGGCAGAGCAGTGCTTTGTGCCTCTGACTGTAGGTGGTGGCGTGCGCACCAAAGATGACGTGCGGGCCCTGTTGCTGGCGGGGGCTGATAAGGTCAGCTTTAACTCGGCCGCCGTCGCGAATCCGGATGTGATTGCCGAGGCTGCGGACCAGTTCGGCAGCCAGTGCATTGTCTGCGCCATTGACGCCAAGACCGTCAGCCCCGGCAAGTGGGAGATATTTACTCATGGCGGGCGCAAACCAACAGGCATTGACGCGGTTGAATTTGCTAAAACCGTTGTTGCCAAGGGCGCGGGGGAAATCCTGCTGACCTCAATGGACCGTGATGGTACCAAGGCCGGGTTCAACCTGCCCCTGACCCGAGCGATCAGTGACGCGGTGGAAGTGCCGGTCATCGCGAGCGGCGGCGTGGGCAATCTGGATCATCTGGTCGAAGGTGTGACTAATGGTGGGGCCAGCGCCGTTCTCGCAGCCTCGATCTTCCATTTCGGCGAATACACCATCCAGGAGGCCAAGGAGCATATGGCCGCCGCTGGCATTCCGATGAGGCTGACATGAGCATTCTGCACGATCTTGCCGCCACGATTGAGGCGCGCAAGGGTACTGATCCTGATAGCAGCTGGACCGCCAAGCTGTTGGCCAAAGGTCCCGAGAAATGTGCCGAGAAATTCGGCGAAGAAGCCATTGAAGCAATCATCGAAGCCGCCAAAGGGGACAGGGGAAAACTGACCTCCGAGGCGGCTGATGTGCTTTATCACCTGCTAGTGATGCTGGCTGCGCGCGATGTTGCGCTGGATGATGTGCTCGGCGAACTGGCCCGTCGACAGGGCACCAGCGGCATCACGGAAAAGGCATCCCGACCAAAAGACTAAGCGGGTTTCGTGCGATGACCCGGCCCGCTATACTGCGGCTTCGGGTGCATTGAGGCAAAGGACGCGCAGATGATCAGAGCTTTGGTGTTCGCGGCAGCGCTTGCCACCCTCGCCGCCTGTGCCACCCCTCCCCCGTCTTCCGGAGATGAGGTCCAGCGGCTGGCGGCTGAAATCCAAAGCCTCGGCCCCGATATCGACCCGGAAGAGGCCACCCGCGCCGCCCGCATCGCCTATGCCTATACTGCGCAACTGGCGCAGGAATACGAGATCACCGACCCTCCGCTTGTCCACAACGCCAAGGTCAACAAGGGTCTGCGTCCGCGTGGTCTGTGCTGGCACTGGGCTGAAGATATTGAGCGGCGACTGGATCAGGAGCAGTTCCGCACTCTGGAAATGCACCGCGCCATCGCCAACGCGGATAACCCGTTCCGCATCGACCACAGCACTGCCATTATCAGCCGCAAGGGAGAGAGCATGTACGAAGGCGTTGTCTTGGATCCCTGGCGCTATGGCGGAGTGCTATTCTGGTCGCCCCTGGTTGAGGACACCCGTTACGAGTGGGTTCCACGCGAAGTGGTTCTGGAAAAGCGGCGACAGGAACAAACATCCAGCCCGTGAGACTGAGCTTCTGCGGGCAGTGATCGAAGCGCCATAGCGACCCGACGAAAGCGTTACCCGTCGCGCCCCGGCTCGTTTGGATTGCTGGAAAACAGCGCGATTTTGTTGCCCTGAGGATCGCGCAGATAGCCGACATAGAAATTCGGACCATACGAGGCGCGAAAGCCCGGCTGGCCTTCGTCAGACCCGCCTGCGGCAAGCGCAGCGGCGTGAAGGTCGCGAACCTGCTGTTGGGTGCGCGCCTCAAACGCCACCATGGACCCGTTGCCAGCCGAAGCCGCGCCTCCATCAAAGGGTGATTTTACATAGAACTCGGGCTGAACCGGGGATTGCCCCGGCGGCACTGGCAGCGCATAGCTCAAGTCTCCGTGATACCGCTCCAACGCATAACCAAGGGCGGGCAGGAACGCCGAATAAAACCGCTCGGCACGCGTGATATCGTCAACACCAACAGTCACATAAGCAATCATTCCGCATGGTCCTGTCTTATTGGTTTGCTGAATGGGTATAGGTCAATTGGACCTCCCCCTCAACAAATGCACCATTTCTGTTCAATTCAGGCCGGGACGTAGACACAAACGTCAGGGCCGTCACAGCTTGGACGAAATCACTCCAGTCGCAAACCCACCCATACGCAGTTCGCCAAACAAGCGCTGATATTCGATCTTGGGGCAGCGGTTCATGACTACGTCGATATCGCGGGCCTGCGCTTTAGCAGCGGCCTCGGCATGTTCAACTCCGATCTGCATCCAGATGGTGCGCAAGTCGGGAAACGCATCCAGCGCCTCGTCGACAATGGGTGGCACGGCCTCGGAGCGGCGAAAGATGTCAACCATATCGACGGGCTCGGGAATATCGGACAGCGAAGCCTGCACCGTCTGGCCAAACAGCATCTTGCCTGCATGGCCCGGATTGACCGGGATCACCCGATATCCCTTGAGCGACAGATAACGCGCCACGTAATAGCTGGGCCGCACCGGGTTCATTGAAACCCCAACCACCGCAACCACTTTGGTGCGCCTAAGGATTTGGGTCAGAACATCGTCGGAGTAGTCATTCATGAGCACACCATAAGCAAGCGCATGCAAAGAAAAAAGCGCCCAGGAAACTCCTGAGCGCCAGTTGTTGGAACGAGGGACAGTGAAATGACCCGCGGCAGTTCCATTCCGCGGCCACTGTGACATTTAAGCATGAGTTTTCTAAAAAAAAGAGGTCGCGCGCATTTTTGTGATGACACATCACAAAAGGCGGAATGTCGCCGAATGGGACCGTGCGCATTTCCTTCGGCGATCATGGTCAGAACGGCTCGTTACATAAGCCGCGCGCCGATCTTAAGCCAAGAGCAATAGGTTTTATTGGTAAAGAACCGCAGGCCAATGCCCCTCGGCCTCGCGGATGTAATTGGTGACATCGCGTTCCCAGATACGTTCGATCGCTTCCGAGTGGGTCAGATATAACCGCCCATCCACAATCTGCCATGCCTTGGGATCGGTACTGCTTAGCAGACCTTTCGCCATCGCATAGGCGCAGTAACCACCAAACTGCGGGGCATAGGCGCGCGGATTGCGTTCAAATCGATCGCGATTTTCCTCTGACGCAAACCGCCAAATCGCACCCTTCCACATCAGCGCTATGTCGGGCTGACCCAACTCTGGTGCTCCAGCCTTGAAATAAGAAACCGCATCATAGCCTGAGACCGCCATCCCATCGTCCACGTAGAACATGGGCATTTCCTGCGCACCGACGACAGAGGCAAACGGGGTACAAGAGAGACTGATCAAGAAGGAACGTCGAGACAACATAGGTGATTCACTGGATTGCGGTTAGAGGGCTTCAAGATGCATATTTCAAACCGTATCTGAAACCCCCATGACGCCGATGTGAACGGGCGTGCGGTTGTTAATCGAAAACGTCTTCGATCACGTCCCAGGCTTCGTCCAACACCTTTGAGAACAGGCCCCGCTTTTTCTTCTTTTTGTATTTTTTGTGCTTCTGTGCCGGCTGGTAACTTTTGATCGGCCGATCTGCCAGTTTGGCTTTTGGCACCATCTTGAGATTATGCAGGGGTGCGCCGCAGCTTGCGCAACTCAGCTCGTGCTGTTGCTTTCCCCGAAGAACCAATGCGGCACGGGTACCGCAATAGCAGCAGGTGGCAATTTTATGTGGAGTGGATATGGGGGCCTCCTGTCATCTGGGTTTGGATGCATATAGTGCGATAGCCGCGGCATTTGAGACGTTTAGAGAACCAAATCCCCCCGCCGCGTCAATTTTTACCAATTGATCGACGGTTTCTTTGGTTTTCTGCCGCAACCCAGGCCCCTCGGCCCCAAGCACCAGCGCCACCGGGCGATCACGCTTGTCACCCAGCGTGGCTTCTATCGTCTGTTCGGCCTCACCATCCAGACCCAGGACTAAATACCCCATGTTCTGCAGCTCGATGATCGTATCGGCCAAATTGCGCACGCGTAGATAGGGTTGTCGTTCCAACGCGCCGCTGGCAGTTTTTGCCAAAGCGCCGGTCTCGGGCGCTGAATGGTGGCGGGTGCCAATGACGGCGCTGGCGCCCAGCACTTCTGCCGAGCGTAGAATCGCCCCGACGTTATGTGGGTCTGTCACCCGGTCCAGCAGCAGCACACGTGGGTTTTCCTGCCCAATACAATTGTCGGCAAGCCCACCCCATTCCAGCGGCTTGACCTCAAGTGCCGCGCCCTGATGAACCGATCCCGGATCAATCGGTGCGGTGAATTTTCGCGGATCAACCATCTCGGGTACAATCTCCGCAAATTCAATAGCTTCCAGCAGTTTGTCGCGGGCATTGCGCGTCACAATCAGGCGCAGCTTCTGCCGTTTCGGGTTCATCAGCGCGTCGCGTACGGCGTGTAAACCGAACAGCCAGACGGTTTCTGCCGCAGCCGCTTTGCGCGCCTGTTCCTTCTCAACGACCCACTTTGGTTTCTTCATAATACGGGCCTCCGGGCCGGGAATTCGGTTTCCTGCGTCAAAGCGGTATTTTCCTGTTGACGCCCTTTAGACGCGCTAGTAATCACGCCTCCACGTCAGGTGCAACGCCTGACAGTGGGCGACAGGCCGCAAGGTGTGGCAGGGGACTGTAACTCCCTCGCGGAGACGCACGCCTGGTTCGATTCCAGGGTCGCCCACCACTTACTCACCGATAAATTTGGGCCATTCGTTCAGGCCGATATCTGTTTGATTGCACCGCGCGCTGTCAGTTGCCATGGTCCCCGCGCTATTGCGTCACAGGTCCAAATGACAGCGTCATCTCTTCGTTGTTGTCAAAGCGGTATGGCGCAACCAAGGTTTTCACCTGTGCTGGGTCGACGTCCTTCGGGACATTTCGAGCCGATTCCCAAACCCGAAGAGCAGCATTTGGCGCGCGCGGGTCCCGATCGCTGTAAACAGGATGATTGGGCGCAAAATAGGCCATGTTTCCGGAAATCCAATTGTCAGCAACAATTGCACTTTCGGGCGTTGTTTGCGCGATTATCTCAGAGGTCAAAGTAGCGAAAGGGGCCGCACGTTTGGCATCCCCTGCCAGATTGTGATGCAGCATCGCCAGTCCAATAAACACCGCCAGAACGGCGCTGACCTGGGCAAATCGCCTTACGCCTTTACGACCTGCACTCGGTAACAAACACAAACACAGCACGGGGCCGGCATAAATCAATATCGGTTGCAGCCAGCGATCCTTTACGTTGGTGCTTCCGCTCACAAGCACTACAGCCGCCATAAGTAACAACGCCCAGACCAGAGTACGCGTCATCAATCGCCTCAGATCATCGCCTTTGGCGGCCACCCCTTGTCTGAGGTAGACCAACCAGAGAACACCCAGGACGATTAGCAAGAGCGATACAAACCCAGCCGACGCCAAGGCCAACTCAACCAAGCCTTGCAGCGCGATCAATGTGGTTGGGCCATCGCTGCTCATGTCCAACTTGCGCGCGCTTGCAAATGCGTGTTCGGGATTGTTCAGAACCCATAGCATCGGTGGTGTGACAAGCAATGCGGCGACACCCAACGAAAGCAGCAGTCGAGGCGACCAGAGAGGCTTGCCCGTCTCAGATGCACTGAAAGCCGCCAGCAACATGGCCAGCAGCGCGATCGCATAGTTGTATTTTGACAAACTTCCCATTGCCACGACTACGCCCAGCAAGACGAATCCCCAAGTCGTCGGTTTGCGAATTAGCCCCCAAATCACCGCGAAGGTCAGAACCGAGCAGAGATTGGCCAGAACGGTATGCGTCAGCGCGCGTTGCGCCTCCCAACTAAACTGATAGAGCATCAGAAGTGACAGGACCGACAGCCCTGCCCACAGTGGCGCATGACGGGTTCGTATGGTCAGGTACAGCGCGACAACCGTCGCCAGCAGCATCCCGTTCTTCAGCAGTGACAGCCCTAATATGCCGGGACCGGTTATCTGAAAGATGCCCCATTGCAGCCAGGCATAAAGTGGCAGTTGCGGGCCGTAGCCCCATTCCAAGCGGCGCGCATCAAGAAGTATCTCAGCCTCATCCAGACCAAGCGCGCCGCCGGTTGCAACTCGCAATACGACATGAAGCAGAAAGTAAGCCGTTACTATGCTTAACCAGAAGCGATCTGTCGACATCAACCCATCGAGACGGGATTGCTTCGCTGCCGGGTCATCGACCCCGCAAGCGGTTTCCAGAGATCGCTCATCTGAGACGCACTGATCTTCGATCATGGATAAGCCCATTTCGTCGGCACTCGCCCAGGATATCTGGCCGCCGGATTGCAACTTTGACCGAAGCTAGACCCGATGTGTGGGCTCAAGTCCACCATTTTTGCGGCAGTTGGGCGCGTGAAACAATGCGCGCAGCTCAGCAGATGGATGCCTGGGCTTCAGCCGCCAGATGCCGCGGCGGGTTGAACGTCAGTTTGGGATATTTTGTCAAACCACTCAGTCAGACTGCTGACATCGGGGCCAAGCGCCTCGGCTATGCCGCCGGCGAATTCCTGAAACTTTTCAATGTTCAACTGATTGACGCCCACCAAGACGGGAATTTCACGTTCAAGAGCGTCGGCGATAATCGGGCGAAAGCCCCGCCCGTCCGCCTCGTGCTTTCCGAACTTGTTGATGATCAGCAATTGAGGGCCATCCTCAAGCGACCGCGTCACGAGGCCGACGGCCCGTTCCAATTCAGCCGGATCCAGACGGCAACCCCGAGCGTTCTTGCCAAGGGATTGTGAGATGCGAATGGTTTCCCCGGTCGGAATGACTTTCAGATCCATATCGCATTTATATCCGTCGGCACATTCGGTGTTGGTCTGCACAACCCCGGCAATCGGTGTTCCGGCCTGCACAAGACCATCCGCAAATTCGCTAAGCAGGCGGTCAGTCGCACCGCGATCGGTTGTCGTTACATAGGCCAGATGCATTTTTTTTTGGACCTCAGATTTCAGTCGATGACGTTTCAGATAGCACGCGTCGGCTTGTCCGACCACCTTCATCCATCAAGGCAACGGAGAAAGCCCGATCACCGATGCGTGCAGGTGGAGGAGAACCGCGTAAGAAGCCAAAGCAGTCAACCAGACCCAAAGGCTGGGCCAAGGGCGGGGCGCGCTGAGTGACAGGCGCGCGGTATTGCGGGAAAGGCGCACCCATTCCGTCCCCAAATTGCGCGCGGTGCGGTGATCAATGAGCGCCATGCCCATCAACGCAAAGCCAGCAAACAAGCCGAACAGGATGACATGCGACAGGCTTCCATTGGCCAAGAGATGCGCCAAAGCCCATAGCATCAACGCCACAAGTATCGGATGACGCGTCGTGCGCAGGATTCCAGGGTTTTCGGGATCGAACGGACGGTGCCCCAGCCCTCCGAATGAGAACGGGTTCCGGATCGACAGGCCCGCAATGGCCAACCAGCAGACTATAGGCATGACCAGCAAAGGCACCCAGCGAAAGATTGGAAGCGGCGGGATCACTTCGACATAGGGTGCATTTGCGGCGGCGATGATCAACCAGGCCAAAACTGCTAGCGAAATCATTGAATAGCTGGCGAAATATGCGCGCTTTCCCATCGTACCGATCAGCCAGCCGCGCACTGCTGGGCGTGCTGGAATCACGTGGCTAAGAAGGAATGTGGCAAGTGCTGCGAGGAAGAGGCCCCAACCAGTCATCGTAATCTCCGAACGTGTTGCGCCCGGTTTAGGCCGTGACAGCGCGCTGGTCTTTGTCCGAAATCAAGTGAGGGCAAAGGGGCGGTTACCCGCCCCTGCCCTGTCTTACAGGCCCAGCGCCTTGCGGCGTTCCTCGGCAAAACCCTGCACCATACGATCAGCGATCAGTGCTAAAATAGCCATGGCGGCACCGGCCGAGATGCCAAGCCCCACATCCGCCTGCCCCAGCGCCAGATAAATCGACTGGCCCAGACCGGTTGTCCCGATCAGTGCCGCTATCACCAGCATGGCGAAGGCATAGAGGATGGTCTGGTTCAGCCCCAGTAGGATGGTCGGTGCGGCATAGGGCGCGCGGACGTCGCGCATGATCTGCCACTCGGTCGCGCCGCTGGAGATTGCGGCTTCCATCATTTCCTCGGGTGTGTTGACCAGCCCGTGTCGCGTGTAGCGGATCATCGGGACGATGGCGTAGGCGCAGATCGCCAGGAAGGCCGAGAACTCACCGATCTGAAACACCATCAGAACCGGGATCAGGAACACAAACAGTGGGATCGTCTGCAGCATATCACAGATCGGGCGAACCACTTTCCAGACCGGCCCCCAAACTGCGCTGGCAAGACCGATCAGCCCTCCGACTACTGCGCAGGAAAACACTGCGGCACCGCTGAGGTAGAGCGACAGGAGTGCCCGCTCCCACAGGCCTGAAACGAGGATGGTACACAGCAGCCCAACCGACAGCGCCGCAAGACGCCAGCCACCCGCGACCCAACCCAGCGCAGCCGCGCCCGTCAAGACAAACGGCCAAGGCAGGTTTGATATGCCGGTTTCCAGCATTCCGATCAGGATAAGAACGATCAGTCCACCGGTCAGATGCCCGCGCCATGTCATCAGCAGAGCGATAGCCGCACCAGCGGCGAACAGACCCCAGCTCATGCTCGGGGTCCACTGGAACCCCCAGGTGAACGGTAGTACAGCCTGGTCCAGACCGATCCGCAAGGGCAACAACACATAGAACAGAGAGTTGTTCTTGAGTGCGTCCAGCCAAGGCCCGTTAGCCTGCGTAAATGAGGTCAGGCCGGTGTCAATCGCCTCGGCCATCGGGTCCAGAACTGTAAGGTCAGACGGGTTCGGCAACCGGGACCAGAAGGCAGCGGTAAATAGCACTGCAAAGCCCAGCATCGCCCAGACAACGCGGCTGTCATATCGCTTGCGCTCGGTCGCCAAAGTGCCGCTCATCCTGTCGATGATCACTGCGAAGACAACGATGACCAGACCGGCCATGAGGGATTCACCGAACTGCGCCTTGCGCATGGTCAAAAGGACTTCCCAGCCGATGTCGTTGAAGCCGCCGATGACCGCAGCGATGATCACCATCGACAGGGCGGCCATCAGGCATTGGTTCACACCAACCATGATCTGAGTCGTGGCAGCAGGAATTTCGACCTGAAAGAGCTGCTGCCAGCGCGTCCCGCCGGACATGATCGCAGCTTCTTTGATTTCGGGCTCTACCCGTTCCAGCCCCAGCATAACGTTGCGAGCCATAGGTGGCGCGGCGTAGATGGCCGAAGCGATCAGGCCGACCACCGGACCGAAGCCAAACAGAAGCAGCAGCGGCGTCAGATAGGCAAAGGTCGGCACCGTTTGCATGATGTCCAGTACTGCCTGAACAAAGGCCTTCACACGTGGCACTTCATTGGCAAGAATACCGATAGCCCCGCCCATAATCAGCGCCACGGGGACAGACACGGCGACAAGGGCCAGCGTATTCATGCTCTCGGCCCAATAGCCTGAAGCCAGAACGAAGCTGAGGCCAAAGAACCCCAGCGCAGCCATCGGCAAACCGCCCAGATACCAACCCAGCGCAGTGACGACCCCAATCAAGATCGGCCAGGGCGTGCTGCCGAGCACGTAGTTTGCAGCATTCATCGGATACGTCATCAGGTCCGAAAACAACCGCATCGCCGGTTTAATGCCATTCAGAAACCAGTCGAGAAACGCCCCAACCCATTGCGTTGCAGGCAGTTCCCATTCTTTGGGCCATGTGATCAGCCATGGGGCAACGCCTTCCAGCGCAAGGCAAACCGCACCAACGACAAGGGTAATCAGCGCGGCCTGCGCCCCAGCCGTCAGGCGGGCCTGCCGCGCGGGGATATCCGTCACAGCGGTCATGCTTCATCCACCTGCAGGGCTGCGGCGAGATCGGACGGATGAACCGTACCGACAATATTGCCGTCTGCATCGCGGACGGGCACGGGTTCATACAGCTCCATGCAATGTGCGAGCGCCGCGTCGAGCGTCATGGATGTGGTCAAGCCCGGATCATCCGGCCCACGCTCAGCATCATCACGCATGACCGAAGCAACCTTGGCATGCTGGCCTTTGGCCACGTCCTTAGAAAATTCGCGCACGTAGTCGTCTACCGGACGCAGCACGATATCCGTCGGCGTGCCGATCTGAACGATTTTGCCATCGCGCATAATGGCGATGCGGTCGGCCAGTTTCAGCGCCTCTTGAATGTCGTGAGTGATAAAGACGATGGATTTCTTCAACGTCGCCTGGATGCGTAGGAATTCATCCTGCAGCTGGCGGCGGATCAAAGGATCAAGGGCCGAGAACGGCTCGTCCAGAAACCAGATATCGGGATTCACCGCAAGGCTGCGCGCGATCCCCACGCGTTGGCGTTGACCACCCGAAAGCTGCCGAGGAAAGCTATCTTCGCGGCCTTCCAGGCCGACCAGCGAGATTACTTCCTGCGCACGCGCCAAACGTTCCTTTTTGCCGACGCCTTGCACACGTAGC
The DNA here is from genome assembly GCF_056540645.1 of Ruegeria sp. AM5. Taxonomy (NCBI): domain Bacteria; kingdom Pseudomonadati; phylum Pseudomonadota; class Alphaproteobacteria; order Rhodobacterales; family Roseobacteraceae; genus Ruegeria; species Ruegeria sp. AM5. The sequence continues at coordinate 189,212 of NZ_JBQFXC010000003.1, forward strand.
GGATAAGCCACGTTTTCAGCCACGGTCATATGAGGGAACAGGCCAAAATGCTGGAAAACCATGCCCAGCTTCTTGCGCCTTAGTTCAGTCAGGGTTTTCTTGGATGCACCGACGACATTCTCGCCATCCACACGGATCTCGCCGCCCGTACCGGGCAGAAGTTGCGAAATGCAACGAATCAGCGTCGATTTGCCCGAGCCGGACAGACCCATGATGACAAAAAGCTCGCCTTCTTTGACCTCGAAATTGGCATCCTGAACAGCAGGGATAAACCCCAGTTCGCGCAAATCGGCGGCGGCTTTGTCAGCGTCACTCCCTGACCGAGACAGCGCGTCGGTCAGAGCTTTGTCGGCACCTTGGCCAAACACCTGCCAGAGATTCTGGCAGGCGATGGCTGGCGTATTCGCTTCAGTCACTTAAGCGGACTCACTGCGTTGCCGCGTCAACGACGGGGCGCCATTTGTCTTCATTCTCGGCCATCCATGCCGCGACGACTTCTTCGACCGCGCCACCATCTACGTCGATCGCCCCCATCATTGGCTGCTGGTCTTCGACCGAAAGCTGATAGTTAGTCAGGATTTCATAGGCAGCGGGCCACTTGTCTGCCATGCCGCTCCAACCGGCCTTGAAGATACGTGACGGCGAGAAATCGCAATCATTCACTGCGTTGGGGTTCGGGCCCCAAGACGGATCGTTAAAGCACGCCTCTTCGCCTGCAGGCAGTTCGACAAACTGTACGTCATATGCCGACATCGCCCAATGTGGCTGCCAGAAGGTGATCAGCAACGGCGACTTGCGCTCGGTCGAGGCGCGCAATTCGGCGATCAAAGCGCCCTCGGAACCCGCGGGGACCGCTTTGAACGGCAATTCAAGACCGGTCATACGATCCGCGCCGGGCGTACCCCAATCCGCTGGGTAATCGACCAGACGGCCACCGGGCAGAGTTTCAGCCGTAGCAAAAACTTGCGCACACTCTTTCAGCGCTTCCCACGCAGGCAGGCCCGGGCACAGCTCCGCTACATGTGCCGGGTAGGCAATGCCTTCCTTGGCATCAAGCCCCAGATCGCCGATTTCAACAACGGTGCCTTCGTCGATCTTCTTGGCGTATTCGTCGGACACGTTGGACGACCAGATTTCCAATGTCGCGTCAATGTCCCCATCGGCCAACGCCTGGAACTGATTCATCATCCCGGCGGTCACGTATTCTACGTTATAACCGGCGGCCTTCAGCATCTCACCTGCCACATGGGTGGTCACATGTTGACCGGTCCATTCGTTGATCGCCAGCTTGATCGGTTCATCGACCGCGCCCATATCTGCGGCATGGGCCGCCCCGGCCACTGCGATAGCCAAAAAGCTTACGCTTAGCTTTTTCATAACAACAACTCCCTGTTTTTTACGTTTGCCCCATGGCGATATCGAGCCCGCCCAGGATCATTTGTGGTCACAGCACATTTCGCAACATGCACAAGTTTAGCCGAAAAAGGAAAGGGAACAGTTGTTCCGGGTCCGACGCGCTTCATCTAGCGTTAAACCACGACCCATCCCTGCTGCTCCACTCGGCAATACACACACTTAACACCGTCAGTTCGGAACCGTCAAAGATATTGATTGACTAGTCAATATAAAACACGCGCTTCATCTCAAGATCTGATTTGCCTTGTCAAATCTTCTTAATAAGGCAGCATCTGGATAAGGGAGGGTCTGGGAGATGCGTCACTTTGAAAAGATCTACCAGATATCGGCTGATCGCCACGGCGGCCCCGCCGAACTGGAAAGCAAGCTAAGCAAGCCTAAACCAATCGCCGAATTGGTGGCGATGTCAGATGATCGCTGGTTATCGCTTATTACGAAAACCGTGTTCCAGGCAGGGTTTAACTGGAAAGTGATCGAATCGAAGTGGGACGGATTCGAAACGGCATTTGACGGCTTCGACATTGGACGCTGCGCATTCATGGATGACGAGAAATTCGACGCACTGCTGCAGGACACCCGCATTGTCCGCAACGGAACCAAGATTGCCACAGTGCGCGACAATGCCGCGTTTCTGCTGGAACTCCGCGCGGAAGGTGGCGTCGGGCAAATTCTGGGCGGGTGGCCATCACAGGATTATGTCGGCTTGCTACAGATGCTCGCCAAGCGCGGATCGCGGCTTGGCGGTGCTTCGGCGCAGTATGCTATGCGGTTTGCCGGACGGGACAGCTTTATTCTGTCCCAAGATGTAACAGCTCGTCTGATCGCTGAGGGCGTTATCGACAAACCTGCAACCTCCAAAAAAGCAATGGCCGCTGTGCAGGCCGCGTTCAATATATGGATGGAACAATCCGGGCGATCGCTGACGGAAATCAGCCGGGTTCTAGCGATGAGCCTTTGAAAACGACTTGCAGCGCCGAGCTGCCGCATTAGGCTTAATGCTATGATCCGCCCCCTGTTGATTTCATTGCTGTTTCTATGTGTAGCCTGTGGTCGACCTCTAACCGATCACGAGCGCGCATTTGTCAGTAAAATCCACGGAGACACATTGAATCTGGATCGTGTGCGATTGGTAGAGGGTGCCCCCGTCGCAGCGGTTACATTTACCCGCAAAGCCCGCCCTCGGGTTGCCTGCCGTGAACGAATCTTACCACCTGTCAAAGAGGAAACCGTGACCGGCAAACCCGCGGGCGTTGCGCTGTTCAATCATGTATACTTCACGAAGGACTGGTATCTGGACGACTACATGAGCCAGTACCCCGATCAGGTGAACCTGATCGGGGCAATGTTGCTTGCGCATGAATTAACCCATGTCTGGCAGTGGCAAAATCGCAAGACAACTGGTTATCACCCGTTCCGCGCTGCGGCAGAGCATGGCCGGAAGGACGATCCTTACCTGTTCGACCTTGATACTTCGCCCGATTTTCTGGCCTATGGCTACGAACAGCAGGGCGCCATCGTCGAGGAATATGTTTGCTGCCGGGCGCTCGACCCCGACGCACCTCGAACCAAGCGTCTGCACGATATGCTAAGCGCCCAATTCGAAGTCTCGAAATTGCCCGGTAACAGGCGCGAAAGCTCCGTCCTGATACCCTGGGCGGGCGCAGAGATTAATGGCATCTGTCGCTGAGCTTTTTAGTTCACTTGCAGGGTCTTCAGGTACGCCACTAGATCCACGATTGGCTTGCTGGTCAGGATAGGCTGCCCTTCCGGCGATTTGATCGCGGTGTCGTTACCTTCGAAATAGGGGCCATAAACCGGCATCGGGCTGCCATGGCTGACCAACGGTTCGCGCCCGTCAATCCGCGCCACGACGCGCGCTGTCGGAAATACACCATTTGCATCGGCCAGCGTTCTCAGGTTTGTTGGCTGGATCACCAGCACCCCGGCCATTGGCCCATGCCCCGTTGCATCCAACCCATGACAGGTAGCGCAATAGTGCTGATACAGCTCGGCCCCGGTCTCCACGTCCTGAGCTGAAGAGGCCTGTGGTATCATGGTAAGTACAGTCAGCGCGCCTGCGCCAAGTATTGATCGGATCATCACTTTTCTCCCTCCTGCCTGGCAAATCGAGACTTGCCGGGAGTTCACGCTGGCGCAATGATCCAGATCAACGAAATAGGCGCAGGGACAAAAGGCAATGACACAATACGCAGCCATCATGCTGGCCGCCGGGATCGGCGTTCCCATCCTCGCCGCTCTGAATGCAGCCTTGGGCAGGTTGATCGGCTCACCCAATGCGGCCGCCGTCGTCCTGTTCGCGATCGCCTTTGTCGCTTCAGCGCTGGCGCTGTTGGTACTCGGTGGATCCGATGCCTTTGCCAAACTCACCCAAGCCCCCAAACATCTGCTGCTGGGCGGCGTATTAATCGCCTTCTATGTGCTATCAATCACCCATGTGGCCCCACATTTTGGCGTGGGCAATGCGGTGTTTTTCGTCTTGCTCGGCCAGTTGATCAGCACAGCTGCGATTGACCATTTCGGTCTGTTCGGCGCTCAGGTTACGCCGCTGACGTTCATGCGGGCAGGAGGCATTGCAGTAATGGCAATCGGGGTCGCCATCACTCAGCTGGCCTGAGCACGCCCCCTTCCAGCCGCAACATCCGGTCCATCCGCGCCGCCAGATCAAGGTTATGCGTCGCGATCAGCGCCGAAAGCCCTTCATCCCGCACCAGCGCCATAAGGGCCGCAAACACCTGATCCGAGGTATCGGGGTCCAGATTGCCGGTTGGCTCATCCGCCAGCAGCACACGTGGCTGATTTGCCAGTGCCCGGCAGAAGGCCACGCGCTGTTGCTCTCCGCCCGACAAGGCTGCTGGCCGGTGATCTGCGCGCGGAGCGACGCCAACGCGATCAAGCAACTGCATCGCACGGGCTTGCGCTGCTTTCTCGGAAGCACCGTTTGCCAGTTGCGGCAACACGATGTTCTCCAGCGCCGTAAACTCAGGCAACAGATGGTGGAACTGATAGACGAAGCCAACATCGCGCCGACGGATCGCTGTGCGCGTGCGATCCCCTTTGCCCGTCGCGCCCTGCCCTGCGACTTCGACTTCGCCGGTATCCGGGATATCCAGCAGGCCCGCGATATGCAGCAGGGTCGACTTGCCCGCCCCGGATGGCGCAACCAATGCCACAGCCTCACCCGCGCGCAGCTCCAGATCGGCACCGCGCAGAACCTGCACCTCTCCTGGGGTGCCTTGCAGATAGGTCTTGGTCAGACCGCTGAGCCTTAAAGTCACATCACTCATAGCGCAGCGCCTCAACCGGGTTCAGCCGCGCTGCGCGACGAGCCGGGAAATAGGTGACAAGGAAAGACAGGCCAAGTGACAGCCCTATCGCTTTCATGACGTCAGACAGGTGCAATTCGGCGGGCAATGCGTAGATGCCGCGAATGGACGGGTCCCAGACGCCGCCACCCATGACGTAGTTCACGAAGGAAAAAATCGGATCGATATAGATAGCGAAGAGGCAGCCCAGTACGACGCCCATCGCTGTTCCGATGATTCCCGTAAAGGCCCCGCAAATGAAGAACACCCGCAGCACTGATCCTTCGCTGAGCCCGATGGTGCGTAAGATACCGATGTCGCGCCCTTTGTTCTTCACCAGCATGATCAACCCCGAGACGATGTTCATTGCTGCAATCAGCACGAGGATCGACAGGATGATGAACATCACATTGTCTTCGACCTCCAGCGCCCGCAGGAATCCTCCAGAGGCATCCTGCCAAGTCCAGATCTGGCTGCGCTCACCTGCGGCCTCAAGGATCGGAATCAGGATCGGGGTCAACTCTTCGGGGCGCTCAACCATCACTTCGATCTCGTCCGCCACGCCTTCACGGTTGAAGAAGCTTTGCGCCTCGGCAAACGGCATGTAGACGCGCGTGCGGTCGATGTCATAGCGCCCGGCAGAAAAGACATAGACCACCTCATAAGCGTTCACGCGGGGAGATGTGCCAAATGCGGTTTTGACACCGTTGGGCGAGGTCAGTTTGACCCGATCCCCCACCGTCGCCCCGATGGCCCGCGCCACGCCCGAGCCGATGGCGATGCCGTCCGGGAACCGGGACAGGTCACCATAGGCCTCTTCGCTTTCTGCAATACCTGGCAACTCGGCCAGATCGTCGGGACGAATGCCAAAGACCTGCACGCCTGAACTGCGGTCCGCGTTGGTGATCAGCACCTGACCTTTGACAAGCGGTGCTGCCCGTTCGACCCCCGGCACCTGCGCGATCCGCTCGGCCATTCCATCGAAATCCGTGATGGTACGGTCTAGCCGCCCCTGCGCATCGATTTCTCCGGCGGAATAAACCGTGACATGTGCGTTGGCCCCAAGAATAGTGCCCACGAATTCTGACCGGAATCCGGACCGAACAGCCAGCGTCGCGATCAAAGCGAACACAGCGAGCGTAATCCCGATCAGCGAGATCCAGGTCATCACGCTAACGCCCCCTTCGGCCCTACGGGCACGGAGGTATCGCCAGGCGATTTTCCATTCGAAAGGGGCAAAGGGCGGGGGAGATTTGGCCATTCCTGCCTCGGGTTCAGATTTTTCGCGACCCTTTCGACATTTCGCCGGATGGTCAAGCCAGTTATCGTGCGGACACCGGTTCGGCGTTACTGCGCCCGATAAAGGGGCGAAAAGAACAGTTTGAAACGAATCATTTGCCCCAAGCGCCAACTCATCAGCGGCAGCGCGAGAAATCACTGGCCGCAAATTATACCAATGGTTGTGAACCCCTTCACAGACAAGGGCTTATTGTTTCAGTTATGAAGTCAATGTGAGATATCAGCACCCGACTGAGTCACAATCGCAACATTCAGGTGCGAAATATTGTTTCACAAATTGATTAGTGTGAGAAACTTTGTCACCCTATTTGTGTGGGGGACACATTTTAAGAGTTTAAGGGCGGAGGCACGCTCATGGGTATTCAAGAACATATGGAAGGTACGGGCCCGATTACTGCCCGTTCAGCAGCAACAGAACTGGATTGCGAAAGCGCCGCATTGTTGCGGGCAGCGATCAGGCCAGTTTTCACAAGCGCAGCAAGCTGGGCCGGGTTGGCCGACATACTGCGGGACAAAGGCTATCGCCTTGCTTTCCGGCAGGGGCGGCTGTGTATCACGGATCGCACCACTGACGAACGCGTCTGTGGATTGCGGTTTCTGGGCTTCGAACTGGCGGAACTTGTACGCCGCTTTGGTCGCCCGATCGTGGTCGCACGCGGCAGCGAAGCGGACGGCGATTTCCTGACCGCACGTCCGACCTCTGCTTCCTGAGCTAAACCGCCGAAGGTTGCACCGCCTTGTTCAGGCGATGCCCTCATAGATTTCTGCGATCTTGGTGACGGCCTCTTCGGGGCTGAGTTCCTCACTTTCGCCGGTACGGCGGCTGGTGAGTTCGACCACACCGTTCTTCAGACCACGCGGGCCCACTGTGATGCGCCACGGCAGACCGATCAGGTCCATGGTGGCAAACTTGCCCCCTGCCCGTTCATTCCGATCATCATAAAGCGGCTCAAGCCCCAGCGCAGTCAACGCGCTGTAGAGTTTAACGCACGCCGCGTCCGCCTCTTCATCACCTTGCTTCAAGTTCACAATGCCGCAATGGAATGGAGTCACGCCTTCGGGCCAAATGATGCCCTTATCGTCATGGCTGGCTTCGATGATCGCACCGATCAGGCGGCTAACGCCGATGCCGTGGCTGCCCATATGCACCGGAACCGGCTTGCCATCGGGGCCTTGCACAGTCGCTCCAAGAGCTTCGGAATACTGGGTGCCAAAATAAAAGATCTGCCCCACTTCGATACCACGCGCCACGCGGCGGCGGTTTTCGGGGATTTGGTCAAACAGGGCTTCATCGTGGGTTTCGTCCGTGCGGGCGTATTTAGAGGTGAACTCTTCGAGGATCGCCTGACACTGTTCGCGGTTATCATAGTCGATCTCACGATCGCCGAAGGTCAGATCGGTGACCGCGCTGTCATAAAAGACCTCGGATTCGCCAGTATCGGCCAGTACGAGGAACTCATGCGTGTAGTCACCGCCGATAGGTCCAGAATCAGCACGCATCGGGATGGCTTGCAGACCCATCCGCTCATAAGTACGCAGATAGCTGACCAAGTGGCGGTTATAGGCGTGCAGCGCGTCTTCTTTGGTCAGATCGAAATTGTATCCGTCCTTCATGTAGAACTCGCGCCCCCGCATCACGCCGAAACGTGGGCGGATTTCATCGCGGAACTTCCACTGAATCTGATATAGCGTCAGCGGCAGGTCTTTGTAGCTGCTCACGTGGCCGCGGAAGATGTCGGTCACCAGTTCCTCGGCGGTTGGCGTGTACAGCATATCGCGACCGTGGCGGTCCTGCATGCGCAGCATTTCCTGGCCATAGTCGTCATAACGACCGGATTCGCGCCACAGGTCGGCTGATTGCAGAATCGGCATCTGGATCGCGATGTGCCCAGCCCGCGCCTGCTCTTCATGCACAATGTTCTCCAGCTTGCGTAGAACTTTGAAGCCCAATGGCAACCAGGAATAGATCCCGGCGGCGGCCTGTTTGATCATCCCGGCACGCAGCATCAGCCGGTGGCTGACGATCTGAGCCTCCGAGGGGTTTTCCTTGAGAACGGGCAGAAAGTAACGGCTGAGGCGCATAACGTAACCTTACGGGTGAGAATTTCGCTGCAAGGTGATTATTCCAAAGCCTAGCCGGGGGCAATCGCACATCGGTGTTTTGCGACCCATGCTCAGTCGGTTTTTTGATTGACCGCAACGCCGGGGTTTTCAATGTTGGCGCAAACGTTCAACCGCGAGGCAGCAATGCAAACAATCACCGAACCCGCCCGCCAGATCCCCGTTGTTCACCAGACAGACGTATTGGTTGTGGGCTCGGGCCCCGCTGGATTGTCAGCAGCGCTGGCTGCCGCACGCGCTGGGGCCGAAGTTTCCTTGATGGATAGGTTCGGTTGCATGGGTGGGAATATTACGGCAGTCGGTGTCGAAGGCTTTGCCTGGTATCGCCACGAACAAACTGTCGAGGCCGGAGGCATCGGCATGGAGTTCGAAACCCGCGCCAAAGAGATGGGTGCAGCAGTGCCTGAAAGCCAATCGCTCAGCTACGAACTGGACAGCGAGGGTTTCAAGCTGGTGGCCGACAAGCTGGTCGAAGAGGCCGGCGTTCACCCGATGCTGCACCGTCAATTCGTTGCCCCAATCATGGAAGGGGATCGCATCACTGGGGTGATTACCGAATCCAAAGCGGGGCGTGAGGCGATCTTGGCCAAGGTTGTCATCGACGCCACAGGGGATGCAGATGTAGCGCATCGCGCGGGCGCCCCGACGCACAAGACGCCGCGTGAGGACATGATGGCAGCCTCGGTCATGTTCCATCTGGCCGGTGTCGACAAACGGGCGTTTATGGAAGGCATCAAAGCCGATCCGCAGACCTACAAGGACTGGGGCGGCGGTGGCGAATGGAATATCGAGACCTCTGGCAAAGAGGACGACATGTTCTCACCCTTCGTCAAGAAACCCTTCCAGCAGGCGATTGATGAGGGCCTGATCCCGGCGCATCTGAACACGATTGCAGGCACGTGGGGAGCGATGCACGATACCGGAGAGCTGACTTATATGAACCTGATTCATATGGACCAGATCGATGGAACCGACCCCGACAGCCTGACCTTTGGTGAAATCGAAGGCCGCCGACAGGCGATGCTGGCCATTGATGCCCTTCGCCGTTTCATGCCGGGTTGCGAAAACGCACGTCTACGCAATTTCGGAATGACCATCGGCATTCGGGATACGCGCAAGATCGATGCCGTCTACAACATGACCGAAACCGATGCCCGACATCAGGGCCGGTTCGAGGATTCCATCGGTATCTACCCTGAATTCATCGATGGCTACGGCATTCTGATCTTGCCGACCACGGGGCGATATATGCAGATTCCGTATCGCTCGATGCTGCCCAAAGGGATCAAGGGCCTGTTGGTTGCGGGCCGGTCCCATGGCGCGGATCGGGTCGCTCACGCCGCGACGCGCAACATGTCCTGCTGCGCGGTGATGGGTCAGGGCGCAGGGATCGCTGCGGCGTTATCCTTGAAAAGCAATCAAGATCTCGACAGCATGAACCTTGTTCCTGTGCATCAGGAACTGGAACGACAAGGCGTGAGAATTAACTGATGGAGCGTATTCCAACCATAGATATCAGCCCGCTGACTGATCCTTCTGGTCCGCTGTATCAGGCAACGGTCGCGCAGATCATGGATGCCTGCACCAGCATCGGGTTTCTATCGATCACAGGGACAGGCATCGCGCCTGAGCACATCGAGCAGGTGCGCGAGTGTGTCAGTGCGATCTTTGATATCGACGAGGCCCGAAAATGGGATCAGGCCATCACCCGCGAAAACTATCGTGGGTACATTCCGATGGGGTTCTTCACGCCCAATGACGGCTCGGGCGCGGCGGATAAGTACGAAGGGTACAAGCTGCATTTCGAAGCAGCCGAAGATGCGCCGATCCGGGTTGAATGCGCACTTTACGGCCCGAATATCTGGCCCCGAGAAGTGCCCCAGGCCCGCGCGGTAATACTGGATTACTGGCTACAGCTTGATGGCGTAACAGATCTTTTGCTGGGTGCATTGGAAGTGGGGTTAAAAATCCCGCCCAACACACTACGCGACGCCTTCCGCGACCCGATGACCAACATGACCCTGCTACACTATCCGCCACAATCCCCGGATGAGCGTGGCTATGGAATTCATCCGCATAAGGACACCGACGCACTGACAATAATCGCTCCCGATCCGGTCGGAGGACTTGAGGTGCAGACCCGCACCGGCGGCTGGATCACACCGGACTGCCCGCCCGGCGGCTTCGTGGTCAATATCGGCGACATGCTGGAACTGTGGTCGGGCGGGCGGTTGAAATCGACCCCGCATCGCGTGGTTAATCGATCCGGGCGTGAACGCTATTCCTTCCCTTATTTCGCCGTTCCGCGCCACGATGTGGTGGTTGCGCCACTGCTGCCTGCCCTGCCCGGCTTTGATCGCCCGAAGGTACATTGCGGACACTGGTCGGCGGAAATCTGGCGCACCAACTGGCCTGATGAAATGGCCACAGGTGAGACACCGGAACTGGGTACTCTGACAGACTAGGGTATAAAAATCGCTCGCCATGAACCGCTTGCATCGCCGGGCGTCATGGGCCAAGAACACGGCAATGCTGTGCAAACGAGGGATTGCGCCATGGCCTTGCCGGTGAAGGATCAGCTTAGATACTGGGGCATTGCCGCCGCTGTTTTCGTGCTGCTTTTGTACCTGTTGGGCGATGTCTTGCTGCCCTTTGTGATCGGTGGTGCGATTGCATATTTCCTTGATCCCGTTGCGGACCGCCTGGAAACACTCGGCCTTTCGCGCATGGCTGCGACCGGGATCATTACCGTTGTCGGCGTGTTTGGTTTTGTTTTGATGATTCTTATGGTTGTGCCCGCGTTGATCACACAGCTACTGGATCTGATTGATGTTTTGCCAAGCCTTTTTAAAGAACTGCGCGCCTTTATTGAGAAACAATTCCCGGCTTTGCTCGATCGCGAATCAAATACCCACCAGATGCTGGTGTCATTTGGCGAGACGCTGAAATCAAAAACCGGCGATGTGCTGCAAACCGTTCTGGCCTCATTGGGTTCAGCGATAAATGTCGTCGTCCTGCTGGTTATCGTACCGGTTGTAGCGGTTTACCTGCTGATGGATTGGGATCGCATGATCACCCGGATCGGAGAGCTCTTGCCCCGTGATCACGCCCCCACGATCAAACGACTTGCTGGTGAAATCGACGCCGTTCTTGCCTCATTCGTGCGTGGAATGGGTACCGTCTGCCTGATCCTCGGCACCTACTATGCTGTCGCATTGATGCTGGTCGGCCTGCAATTCGGCCTGATCGTCGGCTTCATTGCAGGACTGGTAACCTTCATCCCCTATTTGGGCGCCCTGATCGGAGGCACCCTAGCCATAGGCCTGGCCCTGTTTCAGTTCTGGGGGGATTGGGCACATATCGGTTTGGTCGCCGGTATTTTTGCTATCGGACAGGTGACCGAGGGCAACTTCCTGACGCCCAAACTCGTCGGTAGTTCGGTGGGCCTGCACCCGGTCTGGCTGCTGCTGGCCTTGTCGGTCTTCGGCGCGCTGTTCGGCTTCGTCGGAATGCTGATCGCAGTACCTGTAGCGGCTGCCTTGGGTGTGCTGGCACGGTTTGCGACCGAGCAGTATCTGCACAGCCGCCTATATACCGGGCTTGAAGGGCTCAATCAGGAAGACGAATAAATGGCCATGCAGCTCAGCTTTGATCTGCCTTCCAAGACTGCCTTGGGCCGCGAAGACTTTTTCGTCTCGCCTGCTAATGCGCTGGCTGTTGCGATGATCTCTGCCACCTCATGGCCTGGCAACAAACTGGTGCTGAGCGGCCCTGCAGGATCGGGCAAGACCCATCTGGCGCATGTCTGGGCCGGCGAGACCGGCGGTCGAATCGTACAAGCCGCCGCGCTTCGATATGACGACGTGCCGGACCTGGCGCGCGGTCCGGTGGCGGTCGAAGATGTGCCGGTAATCGCGGCGGACGTCGAGCAGCAGAAAACTCTGTTCCATTTGCACAATCTGGTTCTGGCCGAGGGCCACGCCTTGCTGATGACCGGGCGCACGACGCCGAAACTGTGGCATCTGCCGCTGGCCGATCTGCAAAGCCGGGCCGAAGGTGCGCATCATGTGTCGCTTGAAGGGCCGGACGATGCGCTGCTGGGCGCAGTGCTGGCGAAGCTATTCACCGACCGGCAGCTCAATCCGGGGCCGGATGTCATAGCATATCTGGTCAAGCACATGAATCGAAGCTTTGAAACCGCCGCCCGCGTGGTCGAGCAGCTTGACGAAATTGCGCTGACTGAAAAACGCGACATCACCCGTGCGCTGGCGGTGCGTCTATTGAACACAGAGGCCGAACAATCGGATGCCTGCAATTGACCGGACAAGGGTGATCTCGCATCCTGTCGCGCAAAAGACCTGGGGACACCATGACCAAGATTGCCGAGACTGATTTCCCGGATCACGGGCTGTTCGGAAGGCCGCTGTTCGAAGATCCGGGCGCCCGTGCACTTTCCCGGGTCGGGGTTGTCGATATCGGATCGAACTCGGTCCGGATGGTGATTTTTGACGGCGCGGCGCGCTCACCGGCCTATTTCTACAATGAAAAGGTGATGTGCGAACTGGGCGCCGGCCTGTCAGAGACCGGCCGACTGAACCCTGAAGGTCGCAAACGGGCGCTGGCTGCCTTGCACAGGTTTCAGCATCTTGCCAGAGACCTCGGCCTGCCCGCCCTGCACGCGGTCGCCACCGCTGCGGTGCGCGAGGCCAGCGATGGACCGGATTTCTGCGCGCAGGCAAAAGCCGAAACCGGCCTGATCATCAACGTTGTCGATGGCGAGGAAGAAGCACGGCTCTCAGCTCAGGGCGTGCTGCTGGGTTGGCCCGGAGCTTATGGGCTGATCTGCGACATCGGTGGCTCGTCCGTCGAACTCGCTGAGATCGGAGGCGGCAAGGTCGGACGTCGCATGACTTCGCCCCTGGGGCCGCTCAAGCTGCGCGATATCAAAGGCGGTCGCCGGGCGCGTAAGGAGCATATCAAGAAGACGCTGGAAGAGATGCGCGACCGGATGGGCCCTCAACGCGATCGGCTGTTTCTGGTCGGCGGCAGCTGGCGCGCCTTCGCACGTCTGGACATGCTGCGCCGAGGCTATCCGCTGAACGTGCTGCACGAATACCGCATGACACAAAGTCAGGTACGCGAGACCATCAAGTTCATCGAACAGAATGATCCTGATGAATTGCGCGCATTGGCCGGTGTGTCGGGCTCGCGTATGGCATTGATCCCCTATGCAATGGATGTGCTTTCACGCCTGATCCGCACCTTCAAGCCCAAGGACATCGCGATTTCAAGTTACGGCATCCGCGAAGGATTGCTGTATGAACAGATGCCACAACGCCTTCGCGACCGGGATCCGTTGATCGAAGCCTGCCGGTTTGCCGAAGCGAAAGACGCGCGCTTGCCCGGTTTCGGCAAACACCTGTTCGATTTTGTCATGCCCTTGTTCCGTTCGGCGCCGGAACCGATGCTGCGCCTGATCAAGGCAGCTTGTCTGCTGCATGACGTCAGTTGGCGTGCGCATCCAGATTACCGGGCCGAGGCCTGTTTCGAATATGTCACCCGCGCCAACATGAGCGGGATCAAACACTCCGAGCGGATCTTTATCGGGCTCGCTTTGCAACACCGATATCGCAACAAACGTGAAGGGAGCCGCTTTACCGAGCTTTACGAACTGCTCGACGAACGCGGCCAGGAACAAGCCGAAATCCTGGGCAAAGCACTACGGTTCGGAGCGATGCTTTGGATGCAGCACGACGCAACCATGGGCAAGATGCGTTACTATCCCAAAAAACAAAAACTCGAACTGCGTCTGCCCAAGTCTGCGGGTCCTCTGTTCACCGAGGTTGCCGAGGCGCGCTATAACTCGCTGGCTGCCGCGCTTAAATCAGAACCCAAAGTGATCATTCGGGGATAATCAGATTTCGGTGTAACCGTCAGAGTGTTCTTCCTCTGGCCCCACCTCTTCTTGTTGATCCTTGGGCTTTTTGCGGATGATGATGTCGCCGTTTGGTAACATCTCGGGCGCTTCATATGCGCTCCAATCCTGCACCTGAGCAGCCAAATCAGCCAGCGCCGGACCCATTTCCCGCATGAAAGACTGCAAAGCCGGACCAAATTGGTCCGCAAGTCCACGCAGGTCTTCGAGCGTGGGCTCCATCTCTTGCCGCAAGCCTTCCAGAAACAACTCGGCACCCCGCTCCATCAGCGACTTACCTGAATCGTTCTGTGCTTGGGCAGGCAGGGCCAAGGCGGTACAAACAGCGCTGATCAGCATTAGACGTAGCATAGCTTGAATATAAGCGAGCGTGCCGAGTGTTGAAAGGTCAGAGGTCGATTTCCAACGTCACCGGGAAGTGGTCGGATGCGGTTAGCAAGGCATCCCTCAGCTCGGGGTTGCCCCAGCAGGCGGCATCGCGAAACGGATGCCAGATGCGCCAGTTCGGGTGGTGGGCGCGCAAATCCTCGCTAATCATGATGTAGTCCAACAACGCCTCAAGATACCGTCCTTCATTCGGCCGCGCAAATCGTGCAGTTGCCGGGACGGAACCGGGGCGCAGTTCCAATGCCCGTGCCGCATGAGGATCATAGAGCCCCGCCTGCAACAATATCTCGACCGACGATCGACCGAAGAGGTGTTCGAACTCGTCCAGCCCGGGTCCGTCATTGAGATCGCCCAGCAAAATCACCGGCTCTTGCTCCGTCAAATGATGTCGGACCCGTCGACCCAGCCATACCGCCTGCGCCAACTGCTTACGGCGATTGGCAATCGAAATTCGTATCATCTCATCCCGCGATGCAGCGCCATGGGGTGCTTTGGACTTCAGATGCGCCCCGATCAGTCGAAACTCCTGCCCTGAGGTTGTTTGGATCGCCAATTCCATCGGAGGCTTTGAAAACCGAACAAGATCCTCGGTCGCATCCACATCCAGGTCGATCCGGAACTCGGCATCGAAACGCGGCGCGTTCTCAGCCTCCCTTGCGTCGTGTTTGGCTGTAAGAATTTCGGGATCATAAAGCAGGGCCAATTCCTGATGTGTATCATTGGGAAATCCCATGATTGCATGGCTTGTACGCAGACCGAACGCCTCGGCAAATCGCTGCAAGGCACGGACCGTATTCTGAGACTTGCCTGTGTTGGGGGCTTCGACGATCAGCATCGCATCGGCATCAATCGCCGTCAGCACCTTTGCGATCGCCTCAACCTGCCGGGCCTTGGTCACATCGTGACGCCCTGACCAGCTGTCATCGACAATCAGGCTGTCATTGCGATCAAACAGGTTGGCGAACCATTCGATATTGTAGGTCGCCAACCGCACGGATCAGACCCGAGCGCCATTGATTTCATCCCAGGCGCGGTTGATGTCGATCATCTTTTTCTCGGCCAGCCGCACCGCCTCTTCCGGAACGCCGCGTGCCAGCATCGCATCGGGGTGAGTTTCTCGCACCAGTTGCCGCCAAACCTTGCGAATTTCGGTCAGAGGAGCGTCGCGGGGAACGCCCAGAACCGTATAGGGGTCTTTCGGCGCATCCGGTACGAAACGCGCGCGCAGGGCCATGAACTGAGCGTCGGTCTGGCCGAAAATGCGGCTGACTTCTTCCAAAAACTCGTTTTCGTTCGGATGGTAGAACCCGTCCGCCATGGCAATGTGAAACAGCCCTTCCATCAAATCGCACAGGGTGGTGCTATCTTCGGCGAACATGCGGGCAATCCGGCGGGCGTAGTCCTGATATCCAGCAACGTCTGTCCGTGCCATGTCAAAGACCTTGGCCGCCCCGTCTTCATCTTCGGGCGCGATCTGGAACACTTCACGGAAAGCCGTCACCTCATCCCGCGTCACCTGACCGTCGGCCTTGGCCATCTTGGCGCCAAGCGCCACGACAGCAATCGCAAAGGCCACCGAACGTTCTGGCGGCGTGCGCAGTTTCTCAAACACCGCAGTCAGGCTTTCGCCCTGGGCAAGCGCGTTCAGCGCGTCGGCTATTCTGGACCAGATCGACATGGGCGCACCCTAGCGTGCCTTGTCACGACTGTCAGGTGCGACAGATGACTGCGGGCCGAGTATTTTCTGCATCAGGACAAGATCCAGCCGCTGCCCCCATTTGAACCCCACTTCAGGCATGCGTCCCACCTGCTTGAAGCCAATTGCCTTATGGAAGGCGATGGCTGCGGGGTTGGCCGATGAAATGCCCGCCACCAAGACATGCACGTTATCCTCCCGCGCGATGGCTTCAAGAGCCTCCATCAACGAACGGCCAACATTCTGGCTTCTGGCTTCGGGTGCCAACTGTATCGAATGTTCGCGGCACTGCGCATATCCCGGTCCCGAGCGGAAGGTGCCATAGGTCGCAAACCCCTCGACGGCACCACTGCGCTCGGCGACCAAGAAGGCGGGACCTCTGGTTTCGATCTCTGCCACCACGCTTTCGACGCTGCGTTCATCGGTGGTGAAAGTGACCAGCGTATCACGGATAATCACGTTTGCTATCGCCGCAATCGCGGATGCATCTTGGGCTCTGGCCTGCCGGATGTTCATTCCAGCACGCGCAACCCGTGCGGTGTTTCGATTTCAGCGCGCAATGCAGCCGGACCGCTGTCAAACGCGACATACTCCAACGCCCCCAAACCTTTGGCTAAGTCGATTGCATCCGGATGGCACACTATAAGGCGGCGTAACCGGCAGCCACTGTCCTGAAGCATTTGCGCCGGATGCAGATCACCCTGCCACTCAATAAGCGCCGGAAAGAGGTTGTCAAATGGCAGACGTCCATTTGGGGGGACTGCCATACGCCAGCGCAGCGCGCCTCGGTTCAGATCGATAGGTTGTCCGACGCCGTCGGGGAAAACGGTCAGTGACGCTTCGATATCCGGAACCCGGCAAATCCAGTTGGTCAGGCGGGGTGATCCGGTGAACCGGTCCAGATCGAACCAGCGCGTCCTTTGCGGTTTGGAGGCTTCGGGGTCGATCGCAATCGCCTCCAGATAGAGCCCATCCCGCAAGCCCAGAAGTCGATTATACGTTCCGAATTTTTCGTGCTTGCCGCCGTCCTGAAGCCGTACGCCCAGCGCCTGTTCGATATGGTCAGAAGCTTCTTCAAGCGTTTCGCCCGCAACAGCCAGATGATCCAGTAACATGAAGACGCCTCCTGATGACAAACGACCAGACCATTTGGGTCTGGTCGCATGTTTTCCGCAAAGGGGCGAAATCACAAGATTTTTCGTACGAAAAATCTTGGCGCCGGCGTTAGGTTTTGGCTTCGCCGATCAAACGCAAGATGTCTTGGGCCGCTTCAGGGATGTTCGTTCCCGGACCAAAGATCGCCTTCACACCGTGATCGTAAAGGAACTGGTAATCCTGTTGCGGAATGACCCCACCGCAGATGACTATGATGTCTTCAGCCCCTGCCTTTTTCAGTTCCTCAACCAACTGAGGCGCCAATGTCTTATGCCCCGCAGCCTGCGAAGAGATCCCGATCACATGCACATCATTGTCCACCGCGTCCTGTGCGGCTTCTGCAGGTGTCTGAAACAGAGGGCCGACATCTACGTCAAACCCGATATCAGCAAAAGCAGTGGCGATCACCTTGGCCCCTCGATCGTGGCCGTCTTGCCCCATCTTGACCACCAGCAGACGCGGGCGTCGCCCCTCGGCCTTGGCGAATTCTTCTATGGAATTCTGAATCGCGGCAAAACCTTCGTCACCCTCGTAGGCCGCACCGTAAACACCGGCCAGGGTCTTCACTTCGGCACGGTGGCGACCGAACTCTTTCTCCATTGCCATGCTGATCTCTCCTACGGATGCGCGGGCTCGGGCGGCCTCGACGGCGGCGGCCAGCAGGTTGCCTCCCTCGCGGGCGGTTGTTGTCAGGGCGTCCAGCGCCTGTTGGCAAGCCGCCTCGTCGCGCGTTGCACGGATACGCTCCAGCCGCGCGACCTGAGCTTCACGCACGGCCACGTTATCGACGTCCAGAATATCGATCGGGTCTTCTTGCTCTTTGCGATACTTGTTGACACCAACGATGACCTCTTCGCCCCGGTCGATCATGGCCTGACGGCGCGCAGCGCTTTCTTCGATCCGCAGCTTGGGCATGCCACTGGCAACGGCCTTGGTCATACCGCCCATTTCCTCGACCTCTTCCATAAGAGCCCAGGCTTTTTCGACCAGCTCGTTGGTCAGGCTTTCGACGTAGTAAGAGCCCGCCAGCGGATCGACCACATCGGTCACGCCGGTTTCCTCTTGCAACACCAGCTGCGTGTTTCGCGCGATACGTGCCGAGAAATCGGTTGGCAGCGCGATCGCCTCGTCCAGTGCGTTGGTATGCAGTGACTGTGTGCCGCCCAGAACCGCGCTCATGGCCTCGTAGGCGGTGCGGACCACGTTGTTATAGGGGTCCTGTTCCTGCAGCGACACGCCCGAGGTCTGGCAATGAGTTCGCAGCATTTTCGACCGTTCGGATTTCGCCCCAAACTCGGTCATTACCCGATGCCAAAGGGTGCGCGCGGCGCGCAGTTTCGCGATCTCCATGAAGAAATTCATGCCAATGGCGAAGAAGAACGACAGACGACCCGCGAACTTATCCACGTCCATGCCTGATTCCGTCGCAGCGCGCACATATTCGCGCCCATCGGCCAGCGTATAAGCCAGTTCCTGCACCAGGTTCGCCCCGGCCTCTTGCATGTGATAGCCCGAGATCGAGATCGAGTTGAACTTGGGCATCTCATTCGAAGTGTAATCGATGATGTCCGAGATGATCTTCATCGAAGGCTCGGGCGGGTAGATATAGGTGTTACGCACCATAAACTCTTTCAGAATGTCGTTCTGAATGGTGCCCGAGAGCACGGCCTTGTCATGCCCCTGCTCTTCACCTGCAACGATGAAGCTGGCCAGAACCGGGATCACCGCTCCGTTCATCGTCATTGAGACCGAAACCTTGTCCAGCGGGATACCGTCGAACAGGATTTTCATATCCTCAACGCTGTCGATGGCCACACCGGCTTTGCCGACATCGCCCACCACGCGGGGATGGTCACTGTCATAACCCCGGTGAGTCGCCAGATCGAAGGCGACCGAGACACCTTGCTGGCCGGCCGCCAGATTGCGGCGGTAAAATGCATTCGATTCTTCAGCCGTCGAGAAGCCTGCATATTGACGGATCGTCCAAGGACGCCCTGCATACATCGTCGCTTTAACGCCGCGCGTAAACGGCCCGAAGCCCGGAAGCGAGCCCATATGCGGCAGATCAGCCGTGTCTTCCTGAGTATAAAGCGGTTTGACGTCGATGCCTTCCAGCGTCTCTTTGGTCAGATCGCCCAAAGGTCGGCCGCGCAGCTCTTTTTCAGCCAGCACCTGCCAGTCGTTGGTGTCGGTCATGTCGTTTTCCTCTGTTCAATTCTGGTTTCGGCGGGGGCGACCCCGCGTGCATTGCTATCTGTCCGGCAGACCAGTTCAGCCCTCCCATCGGCGCCCGAGGCAAGCCATTCCAGATCATCGGCATAATCAGCCCAAAGCTGCATCGCCTGTTCAGCGGTCAGACCATGGGGCGTAGGTTTGGGCGCAGCATTCAACGCAAGGCCATCGCTGAATTCGGGCGCGGTGCGACCCGTCAGCGCCTGAAGCTGCGCCTGTTGATGACCCGCAAACTCCTCAAACGGCAAAACGAGCAATGGGACGCCCGGGAAGGCGTGGCTAATATCGGTGATGACGTCTCGCCAGCTCCGCTTGCTTTGCGCGATACGGGTCCACTTTGTGGGCTCTATTGGGGCGCTGCCACGTTTGAACTTATAGGCGGCCACGGAAGACCAATACATATCCAACGCGCGGATATTCAAAGCAATTTTGGTGACTCTTCCATCAAATGCCCTTGCCAAAAGCTGCCCACGTTCCTGCATACCTGGATAGAGCGAGGCAAAGGCAATATTGCGCTCCATTGAGCCCACGAAATTCTCTTGGCTGACCAATAGCTGCGTCGCGCCGTCTTTCTGACATACGTCCAGCTCGCGGCGTAATCCATCACAGACCTCAGGCGTCAATTTGTTCAAGCTGTTGAGGCCATTGGAGCGTGTTCGCTCCGGCCCCCAATACGCCAGACCTTGATCTGCAAGGATCTGCACGTTCCGGCTCAGATAGTTCTGGAAACTGGTGCTTGCACATCGATGTGCACCGCAATGCAGGATCACTTCCATCGGCCTACTCTCCCCACACGAAGGCCGCGGGAACGGCGCATTTTGTAGGCAAATTGATAAATACGCATGGGTGGGTGCGGCGTCCACGAAGCAAATTTTTGGTGATCACACGCATTTCGTCAGTCGCATTCGCCCCAGCAGAGGCTATATTCATCACAACAGGAGGCCTCATGACACGCACGCTTGCCTTTGTTTTCTCGGCACTATTCCCGTTGGCCGCCTTGGCCGCCGACGCGACTGCCCCTGCGGATGACAGCTTTGTTCGTCCAGTAGCTGACAGCGATCTAAGCGATTTTCTCTGGACGCATCGCCCGATCGTCGTTTTTGCCGATACCCCGGCAGACCCAAGATTCCAGCAACAGATTGACATGTTACTCGAAGGCGAGGACGCAATGCGGGATCGCGACGTGATCGTCTTGACCGATACTGATCCGGCGGCGCGATCATCGATCCGATCAAAACTGCGACCGCGTGGTTTCCAGATGGTATTTGTCGACAAGGATGGTGTCGTCAAACTGCGCAAACCCAGCCCATGGAGCGTGCGTGAGATTGGCCGATCCATTGACAAGACGCCTTTGCGCGAACGCGAAATCCGCGAACGACGTGAGGGCGGCTGAGCACCTGCGACATGCCTCAATATCCCGGCGGAAGCCGCAGGGAACCTTGAGAGATATGTCGCAGGTGCGCGCATCATCACTCGAACTCGATGATCACATCGTCAACGGCCAGACTGTCGCCGGGGCCCGCGTTGATCTTGGAGACAACGCCTTTTTTCTCAGCGCGCAGGATGTTCTCCATCTTCATCGCCTCAACGGTACAAAGTGCCTGACCTTCCTGCACCTCCTGACCTACTTCCACATCAATCTTCACGATCAAGCCCGGCATTGGGCAGAGCAGCATTTTCGATGTATCAGGCGGCAGCTTCTCGGGCATCAGGCGGGCCAGTTCGGCCTGACGCGGGGTGCGCACATGTACCTTGAGGTCAGCCCCTCGGTTTCGGATACGGAACCCGCCCGATATCTTTCCAACCTTCAAGACCAACGGGCTGCCATCCACGTCCAACACCGCAAGTTGGTCACCCGGCGTCCAGTCAGAGGACACACGCAGAGCTGACCCGTCTTTGAATTTGACAGTCGCGCCCTGTTTGTCAGCCTTAACCTTGACGCTGAAATCCTGCCCTTGCAGAGCGACATTCCAACGTTTGCCGACCTTCCGTTCATGGTTGTCCATCCGGCCCGATACGCGGGTGCGACGGATTTCGGCAACCCGGTGCATGGCAGCGCACGAGGCTGCGATGCGACGCAGATCTTCTTCGGGAAGGTCGACGCCTTCGAACCCGTCCGGATACTCCTCGGCGATGAAAGCGGTCGTCATGTCACCACTTACAAATTTCGGGTGATCCATGACCGCTGACAGGAATGGCAAGTTGTGACCGATGCCTTCGACTTCGAAACTATCTAGCGCCACGCGCATCGCCTCAATCGCCTGTTCGCGGGTCGGTGCCCAGGTACACAGCTTGGCGATCATCGGGTCGTAATACATGCTGATCTCGCCGCCCTCATAGACGCCGGTATCGTTACGCACAGCGCTATCCCCTTTAGACGCATCACCTTGCCATTTGTCATTCACAAGCAGCGGGCCGGCTGCGACCTCCTGCGGCGGGCGATAACGGGTAAGGCGGCCAATCGAGGGCAAGAAGCCACGATACGGGTCCTCTGCATAAAGACGGTTTTCAATCGCCCAGCCTGTCAGGGTGACGTCATCCTGCGTGATCGACAGTTTTTCACCAGCGGCCACACGGATCATCTGTTCGACAAGATCGACACCAGTGATCAGTTCGGTCACCGGGTGTTCCACCTGCAGGCGGGTGTTCATTTCGAGGAAGTAGAAGTTCTTTTCGCCATCCACGATGAACTCGACCGTACCGGCGCTGGCATAGTTCACAGCCTTGGCCAACGCGACCGCCTGTTCGCCCATCGCCTTACGGGTTTCGGGGTCAAGAAAGGGCGATGGCGCCTCTTCCACAACCTTCTGGTTCCGGCGCTGGATCGAGCATTCGCGTTCCCCGAGATAGATGCCATTGCCGTGACTGTCACAGAGCACCTGAATCTCGATATGGCGCGGCTGAGTCACGAATTTCTCGATGAAAATCCGGTCGTCGCCGAAGGAGTTCGCGGCCTCGTTCTTGGATGACTGGAAACCTTCCCGCGCCTCTTCGTCATTCCACGCAATCCGCATGCCCTTGCCACCGCCGCCAGCGCTGGCCTTGATCATCACCGGATAGCCAATGTCGTTCGAAATCTTCACTGCCTCATCGGCGTCTTCGATCAGGCCCATGTAACCGGGCACCGTCGAAACCCCGGCCTCCTGCGCGATCTTCTTCGAGGTGATCTTGTCCCCCATGCTTTCGATCGCACCGACCGGGGGGCCGACAAAGGCGACGCCTTCGGCATCCAGCGCCTCGGCGAATTTGGAGTTCTCGGACAGAAAGCCATAACCGGGATGGACCGCCTGCGCGCCGCTTTTATGAATGGCATCCATCACCTTGTCGATGACGATGTATGACTGGTTGGCGGGCGGTGGGCCGATATGCACGGCCTCATCCGCCATTGAAACATGCAGGGCGTTCTTGTCAGCATCTGAATAGATGGCAACCGTGCCAATGCCCATCTTGCGGGCGGTCTTGATGACCCGGCAGGCAATCTCGCCCCGGTTTGCGATCAGGATCTTGTTGAACATGGAACGTCCTTTGGCTTGATGTTCTGGAAACGCAAAACGCCGCCGCGGGGCGTTGACCCCACGACGGCGTGATGCGCAATGACGGACGGGACTTTTCCAGCCCCGTTAAATTCAGCTTTAGTTACAGTTGTTCTGGGTCTTGCAGTAAAGCACGTTGCCCGCAGCCCCGACTGCCGCCCCAAGCAGCGGATCTGCACTGAGGACCGCCGCCCCCAGAGCCCCCGCACCGCCGCCAAGGATCGCCTGTTCACCGGTCGAGCCACCGCAGGCCGCCAAACCCGCGCAGGTTGCCAACGCAAGAGAAATTCGTTTGATTCGCATGGTTTCTGCCCTTCTAGATTTTTTGCAGTCTTTGAGAGCAGATGCCGATTTCGCGCCTTGTTATGCAACAACACGGACCACAAACTTGCGAATTGCGCAGGTTTTTGCCGTTTTTTGTCCAAACCTGACAAAAAGAAAACCGCGGACAGAACTCTGTGGGGAACACAAGCCTGCCCGCGGAAGGAAGGGGTACGGAATAGTAGGTGCTTGTGCGACGCAGGCAAAGTAGAGCCGCACGGCCCAATCACTGTGCACAGCACAATTCTGGCCGCCAACCAGTTATTGTTTCCATCTGAGATTCCGGCTGAAACCTGCCCATCCAGCGCGGCACCACGCAGATTTGCGCCGACGTCGTAATCGCCCGGACAGCGACGACTACGTCTGAAATCTGTCACGTTCCTGTTACAAATCGAAGACTTGTAGCGAGGCAGTGCGCGAGGCACCTCACGCAACATCACTACAAACTCACGCAAAAATCCTTCCGGTGACAGTAACTTAGATTCCGGTTTCACCGCAGTGTGAAACGTCACATGTCTACCGACACTTTTGCTTGAAAAATTGAGAGCATCTTCTCTCAACTTGGTGATTTCCCAAGAATTCAGTTGCGTGGAACGGTGCCCCTGCACACTCGCACACAAGGAACTATCCATATGATAACAAAGGGTAAAACTGCTAGCCTGCTCGCTGCCAGCGCGCTTTCCGTGACCGGTATGCAAGCCTTGGCGCAAGATGCACAAACTCAGGCTGAACTGGATGCACTGCGCGCCCGGGTCGAAGCGCTGGAATCCTCCAATCCCGGGTCTGGCACTGGGGATCTGCAGATCGGCAACACCACTCTGGACGTCTACGGTTATGTCAAAGCCGACTTCTTCTATGACTTCGAATACGATCAGGGCGACACCGCATTCGTAAACGTGATTGGTGAACCCTCGGCCGAGACAGATGGTACGTTTGGCGCCACAGTCCGTCAGTCTCGTATCGGGCTGCGCACCAGCACGCCTTCGGGAATCGGAGACATTCAGGGCCAGATCGAAGTCGATGCCTTCGGCTCGGACGGAACCGCCGAATTCCGAATTCGTCATGCCAATATCCGAATTGGGGAACAATGGCTGATCGGACAATACTGGACCAATTTCCAACCTCTGGACACCTACCCGACCTCGGTGGAATTTAACGGGCCGGTCGGGATCGCTTTCGCGCGCGTTCCGCAGGTGCGCTACACCAACAATATCGGATCGAATACCACCTTCGCCGTTTCCGTTGAAGAAAACGTCGGCGGCTCGGATTCGGATGATCCTGTGCTGACTGGTTCGGTCGAATACAACGATGGCAAATACATCGCTCGTGCCTCGGCGCTCTACGGCAAGGCGCAATCCGGCGACGTCGAGGTCGATCAGACCGGTTTCTCTTTGTCGGGCTCGATCCGACCGTGGGAAGGTGGGTTGTTTCAGGTCAACTATGTCAACGGCGAGGCACTTGGCCCCTACCTGATCGGCTTGGGTGACGCAGTCGTCGGGGGTCAGGCCAACGATGTTGATGGCTACACCATCGAATTCCGTCAGGACCTGAGTTCCAAATGGAACGTCGGCATCGCCTATGGCAAGGAAGACTACGACCTGCC
Organism: Ruegeria sp. AM5; assembly: GCF_056540645.1. Taxonomy (NCBI): domain Bacteria; kingdom Pseudomonadati; phylum Pseudomonadota; class Alphaproteobacteria; order Rhodobacterales; family Roseobacteraceae; genus Ruegeria; species Ruegeria sp. AM5. The sequence continues at coordinate 214,233 of NZ_JBQFXC010000003.1, forward strand.
TACCTCGACCGGTACTTTGTCGTTCACCGAGCTTGAGACGATCCACGTCAATGCCTTTTACAAGGCGACAGACAACCTGACGCTCAGCGCCGAATACATCTATGGAGAGCGGAACGACACAATTTCCGGCGACACATTCGACGGCAATCGTGTCCAGTTGGCCGCGCAACTCAACTTCTGATGAAAACAGCCTACCCTGCCCATTAGCGGGCAGGGTTCCAGTGTCACTGATCATCTGAGTGTTATGTGCGGCAGCCCCGGTCACAATCAGCGCACTCCGTCGAACACGTCAGGGAAAGATTGGCGCGCGGCGTCCAGATTGATCACCAGCAGAGCATCGTAGCTTGCAGGATCAAACGGGTCTTCGGCGGCGACAACCTCACGCCCGAACAGCCAACTTAGACGGCCCGCGTCCAGATTGCCTCGCTCAAAGGGCTGATCACCAAAATGCGCCCATAACGCCTCGATAAACGCGACATCTGCGCGCTTGTCGGCGGGTTTGCGATCGCGAAAGCGTTCTCGCTGGGTCAGCGGCGTAACGCCCTTGGGATTGGCCCGCCGAATGGTGAACTGGAAGTCTGTTCCGGGCAAACGTCCGGGGAAACCGCGATGTTTCAGCATTGCGAAACCTCAACGGACAAGTTCCAGATATGGCAGGCCATCGGACATGCCTGCGGGATTGAAGTGATCATGCGAACCTCCAGAGCTGCATCACTGTATCGGGACACTCTGAGACCGTGACATTGTTGGTTCATGGTCAGAGCCCCTCCCAGATACACCGGGATTGATCCAGCCGGTAGGCTTCGAAGAACTGCGTTGCGTCAGGTTCGGAGGTGCCGAACGCTACCGGTCTGTCCGAAAACGAAATCACAATCCGGGCAGGCTGCAATTCGTGCTGGGCCACGTAAGGCACCGCCAGTGTTTCACACAAATGCTCCATGTCGACTACGGCGACATCATATGTGATACGACCTGCAGTCGATCCGATCTTGGGTGCAATGAACCGAAACCGCACCCAAAGCTCACCCGGATTGGTGTCCAGAAGCACATCGCTAAGCTCGACCGGTTGACCCGACGGCACGGGCAGCAGGTTTGAGGCCAGCGCCGAACCTACTCCGACCAGCAACGTAAAAACCCCGGCGCATCCCCGGATCCGCCAGCGGCGGCTTCCTTCCTCTGGGGGAGCGTGCAGAGTAGTTGCAACCTGCACGGTCTTATGTCCGGTCAATCGGGGCATTTACGGCTCGGGCCTCCTCGGCGGGCATTTACAGCGGGATATTGTCGTGCTTTTTCCAAGGGTTCTTCAGTTGCTTGCCGCGCAGGCTCGCAAATGCACGTGATACACGGCGGCGGGTCGATTGTGGCATGATCACCTCGTCGATAAAGCCGCGCTCGGCCGCGACGAAGGGATTTGCGAACCGGTCCTCGTAGTCCTGAGTGTGTTTCGCAATCTTGTCGGCGTCGCCCAGATCGGCGCGGTGGATGATTTCGGTCGCGCCCTTTGCGCCCATCACCGCGATCTCAGCCGTGGGCCACGCATAGTTGAAGTCGCCGCGCAGGTGTTTGGAGGCCATAACATCATACGCGCCACCGTAGGCCTTACGCGTGATTACGGTGACCTTTGGCACGGTCGCTTCGCCATAAGCAAATAGCAGTTTCGCGCCGTGCTTGATCACGCCGCCATACTCCTGCGAAGTGCCCGGCAGAAAGCCCGGAACATCAACAAGCGTCAGGATCGGGATTTCAAAGCAATCACAGAACCGCACGAACCGGGCCGCTTTTCGGGAACTATCGATGTCCAAACATCCTGCCAATACCATGGGTTGGTTGGCCACGACGCCCACGGTCTGCCCTTCAAGCCGGATAAAACCGGTGATGATGTTCTTAGCGTAGTCTTCCTGAATCTCGTAAAAATCACCCTCATCCGCCACTTTGGTGATCAGTTCCTTCATGTCGTACGGCGTGTTCGGATTGTCCGGGATCAGCGTATCCAGCGATGTCTCGACCCTGTCAGGGCTGTCAAAAAACGGACGAACTGGCGGTTTCTCGCGATTGTTGAGCGGAAGGAAGTCGACAAGACGGCGCACCTCGGCCAGGGCCTCCACATCGTTTTCAAACGCACCATCAGCGACCGAAGACTTTTTGGTGTGGGTTGAAGCCCCGCCCAATTCCTCTGCCGTCACGACCTCATTGGTGACGGTCTTCACAACGTCTGGGCCGGTTACGAACATGTACGAGGTGTCTTTGACCATGAATATGAAGTCGGTCATCGCAGGACTGTAAACCGCACCACCTGCACACGGCCCCATTATCACGCTAATCTGTGGCACGACGCCTGAGGCCATGATGTTACGCTGGAACACCTCAGCATATCCGGCCAATGAAGCGACGCCCTCCTGAATCCGCGCCCCGCCCGAGTCGTTGATCCCGATCACCGGCGCTCCGTTTTGAACTGCCATATCCATGATCTTGCAAATCTTCTGCGCATGGGTTTCTGACAGCGAGCCACCGAATACGGTGAAATCCTGGCTGAAGACGTAGACCATTCGACCATTGATTGTACCCCAGCCTGTGACCACCCCGTCACCAGCAGGCTTTTGTTTCTCCATTCCGAAATCAGTGCAGCGATGGCTGACAAACATGTCAAACTCTTCAAAGCTGCCTTCGTCTACCAGCAACTCGATCCGTTCGCGTGCCGTCAGCTTTCCGCGGGCGTGTTGCGAGTCGATGCGTTTTTGCCCACCACCCAATCGCGCGTTGTTGCGACGGCCTTCGAGCTCGGAAAGGATGTCTTTCATGTCGGTAGTCTCCCAAGAGAATTTGCGCGACCATAACGAGTTGGGATCGGCGGCCAAAGAAGTTTTCGGCAAATTTGCAAATATTTGGCAACACTATTTGAGATAACTGCAAATTTGTTAATTAACACAACAAGCCAAACTGCCGATGGCATTTCGCGCGATCAGGGTCTAAAGGTAAACCATGCAGTTCAGTTCACCCTCTGTCAGCCGCACGCCCCCCACGCTTGCAACACTCGTTTTGTTGTCAGGATTGTCGGCTCTGAGCATGAATCTGTATCTGCCCAGCCTTCCCTTTATGGCGACGTATTTTCAGACTGATTACAAGGTGATGCAGCTTTCGATCGCGCTTTATCTTCTGGTCAACGCGGCACTGCAAATCTTAATAGGACCCATTGCCGATAAGGCCGGACGTCGGCCTGTACTGCTGTGGGGACTCGCCCTTTTTCTGCTGGCAACGCTGGGGTGTATATACGCCCCAAATGTCGAGACCTTTCTGGCCTTCAGAATGTTTCAGGCCGTCATTGTCGTTGGTATTGTCTTAAGTCGTGCGGCTGTGCGGGACATGTACGAACAGGACCAGGCTGCTTCGATGCTCGGATATGTCACCATGGGAATGGCAGTTGTCCCAATGATCGGCCCTGCAGTTGGCGGGCTTCTCGAAGAAACTTTTGGCTGGAAAGCCAATTTCTGGCTACCCTTTGCCCTTGCGGCGCTAGCGTTGGTGCTGACCTACCAAGATTTTGGCGAAACCGCCGCCGCAAGCGGCAAAACACTGATGCAGCAATTTCGCGAATACCCTGAACTGCTGAAATCGCCCCGCTTCTGGGGCTATTCCCTGTCCTCAGCTTTCTCTTCAGGCGCGTTCTTTGCCTATCTCGGGGGCGCACCCTTTATCGGGACCGAAGTTTTCGGCATGACAGCCGCCGAGGTCGGCATCTACTTTGGCGCGCCTGCGATTGGCTATTTCTTCGGTAACTTCATCAGCGGTCGATTCTCGGTTCGCTTCGGCGTCAACCGAATGGTGCGTTGGGGATGCTGGCTGAATGCAATTGGCGTGGCCCTATCAGCTTTGTTGTTCCTAGTGGATTTGGGAACGGCGCTCAGCTTCTTTGGCCTGATGACCTTCGTCGGGTTAGGTAACGGCATGGCGATCCCGAATGCGACTGCCGGATCGCTTTCGGTCCGCCCGCATCTGGCGGCTACTGCCTCTGGTTTGAGCGGTGCGATCATGTTGGGCGGCGGCGCGGCACTCAGCGCATTGGCAGGCGCATTGCTGACGCATGAGACAGGAGCGATGCCTCTGCTTTGGCTGATGCTGGCAACCGCCGCCCTGGCAATCTGCGCGATCAGCGTTGTTATCTGGCGCGAACGGCAATTGGGTCTGTAGACGGCTTGCGCGGCAGGGTTTGCAAAGTTAGCCTGCAGATTCAGTAAAGCTGCAAAGAACCGCCATGGCCACTCAGAAATTATACGCTGGCGCCAAGCTGCGCGAAATGCGCACACGCCTGACCCTCACGCAGAAGGATTTCGCCGCAAAACTGGGCGTTTCACTGCCCTATTTGAACCAGATGGAGAATAACAACCGGCCGATTTCGACGACCGTTGTTCTGGCACTGGCGCAAGAGTTTGGTATGGATGTGACCGAACTCAGCACAGGGGATAGCGAACGATTGGTTTCGGATATGCGCGAAGCACTGGCCGATCCGGTGTTCGCCGAAACGGCGCCCCCTCTGGCTGATCTCAGGCTCACCGCTTCAAATGCGCCCGCGCTTGCACGCGCGTTCATCGAGTTACACCGCGCCTATCGCCAGACCCATGAACGCCTCGCCTCGCTCGACGAGGCATTGGGCCGCGAGGATGCCCGTATTCAGGCCAGCCCATGGGAAGAGGTGCGCGATTTCTTTCACTACTGCGACAATTATATTGACGCCGTTGACCGCGCCGCCGAACGCTTCGCCAGCCGTGCCGATGAAACCAGCGATATTCGGAAAGTCGCCCTGAACAGCCTGTCAGAACGCGGCATTCACGTCACTTTCGCCGACACAGAAACCTTACGCAGCTACAATGCTGGTGACAAAACCCTGCGCCTTTCCTCGCGCGCCGCACCACAAACGCAGGTCTTCCAACTGCTGCTGCAGGTGGCGTTGATCAGTCAGGATAAGCTGCTTGAAGCAACGCTAGATTTCGCCCGTTTCCAAAGCGATGAGGCCCGCGCCATCGCCAAGATTGGCCTCGCCAACTATTTTGCCGGGGCTTCGCTGATGCCTTACGGCGCTTTCCTGTCCGCAGCGCAAGACTATCGGCATGATTTGGAGCTGCTCAGCAACCGGTTCGGGGCATCGATTGAACAGGTGGCGCACCGCCTGTCCACGCTACAGCGCCCCGGCGCAAAGGGGGTTCCGTTCTTTTTTGTCCGTGTCGATCAGGCCGGAACGATCACCAAACGCCATTCAGCTACGCGCTTGCAATTTGCCCGTTTCGGCGGTGCCTGCCCACTCTGGAATGTCCACCGGGCATTCGAGACCCCGGGTCATTTCCTGCAACAGCTAGCCGAGACACCGGATGGCGTCCGCTATATCTCATTGGCTCGTGATGTTTCAAAATCCGGAGGCTCGTTCGGTGCTCCTGTCCGCCGCTATGCCATCGCCTTGGGATGTGAGGTTCGTCATGCCGAAGCATTGGTCTACGCCGATAATCTCGACATAAACAACGCGAGCGCTTACGAGCCCATCGGCATATCCTGCCGCATCTGCGAGCGTCAAACCTGCCACCAAAGATCAGTCCCACCGTTAGAGCGCCGCCTGACCATCGACGCCCATAGCCGCGGCACCCTGCCTTATGAGGTCACCTGATCTTCGCCTGGCCATATATATCCTGCGAGTCCGGGGGCAGAGCCCCCGCCTAATCCTCAGCTTTTTGACAAGATCGCCCAGATCTCGTCTTTGAGCGCCGCGCGTTTCTTGCGCAAATCAACCTCGGCCAATTCCTCCATCGGTTCGACGTTGGTTTCAGCCCGATGCACGGTGCGGTTGACCTCATGATACTCATCCGCAAGTCGGGCAAAATGCGCATCCGTTTGCTTGAGCTGACTCATCACTTCGAGCTTGTCGGGGAACTCTTCAGCCAGTTCATGCGGGGTATGAGACATCCAGTTGGCTCCTTGTTTCAGCGTTACATCCCAAGGCTAAACATGACTGTCGCACTCCGCTTTGACGCCGATCAAATTCCGAGCGCAATCAACCAGCTTTCAGGATAAATGCACGCCGTGGGTTTTGGATGTGTCAGCGCTGTGCCGTTGCCCATCTCGGACTTATCCAGGGCTGGTCGTTCGCTTTGGGCAGAGGGTCTTTCTGCAGCAAATGGTCCGACACCTTTTCACCCACCATGATCGACGGCGCGTTCAGATTGCCATTGGTGATTTGCGGGAAAATCGAGCTATCGGCGACGCGCAATCCATCCACCCCAATCACACGCCCCTGCGGGTCGACAACGGCATCCTTGTCATCCGGACGGCCCATGCGGCAAGTCCCGCAAGGGTGATAGGCGCTTTCGGCATGCTCAGCGATAAAGGCATCTAGCTCATCGTCCGACTGAACCTCCGCCCCCGGTTGGATCTCTTTACCGGCAAAGGGTTTGAACGCCTGCTGTCCAAAGATCTCTCGGGTCAAGCGAATGCAGGTTCTGAAGTCTTCCCAATCCGAATCATGGCTCATGTAGTTGAACCGGATCACCGGCGCGTCTTCGGCTTTGGCAGATCGCAGAGTCACAGCGCCGCGCGAGGGCGACCGCATTGGCCCCACATGCGCCTGGAATCCGTGCCCTTCGGCTGCCGCCTGCCCGTCATAGCGAACCGCCATCGGCAGAAAATGATATTGTATGTCAGGATATTCCACACCCGGTTTCGAACGCACGAAGGCGGCGCTTTCAAATTGGTTCGATGCACCAAGGCCTGTTTTGGTAAACAGCCATTGCGCTCCGATCATTCCTTTGCTGATCAGGTTCCAATGCTTGTAAAGCGTGATCGGCTGGATCGAGGCCTGTTGGATATAAAGTTCTAGGTGATCCTGCAGATTGGCGCCGACGCCAGGGCGGTCGGCGACCACTTTGATACCGTGCTCGGCCAGGTGCGCCGCGGGTCCAACCCCCGAAAGCATCAGCAACTTAGGCGAATTGATAGACGAAGCCGCCAATACAACCTCGCGCCGCGCTGTGATCACTTCCCGTTTGCCACCCCGGATCAATTCGACCCCGGATGCGCGCCCGGATTCAATAATCACGCGCGCCGCAAGACCCCGGATGATTTCGCAGTTTTGCCGCTTGAGCGCTGGCCTAAGGTACGCATTCGCCGCCGACCAGCGCCGTCCTTTCCAGACGGTCTGCTCCATCGGCCCAAAACCTTCTTGTTTCTCACCGTTATAGTCGCCAGTGACCTCATATCCAGCCTGCTGACCTGCATCGACGAACGCCTTAAACAGCGGATTTTCACGAGGCCCTCGCGACACGTGCAGAGGTCCATCCGTGCCTCTCCAAGTGTGATCACCGCCATGACCACCATCATGCCAGGTTTCCATGCGCTTGTAGTACGGCAGCACATCTGCATAGGACCATCCATCTGCACCCATCTCGGCCCAGGTGTCAAAATCCCGCGCGTGACCGCGCACATAAACCATGCCATTGATCGAAGACGACCCTCCGATCACCTTGCCTCTGGGGCAAGCAAGTTGACGATTGTTCAGATGCGGTTCGGGCTCGGATTTGTAGCCCCAGTCATATCGCGACATATTCATCGGATAGCTTAGGGCGGCAGGCATTTGGATGAAGGGTCCGGCGTCAGTGCCGCCATGCTCGATCACCAGAACCGAAGCTCCGGCCTCACTCAGACGGTAAGACATCGCGCAACCAGCAGAACCGGCGCCAACAATGACAAAATCTGCTTCCATATTCGTGTCTCCGTTCACCTTCGGGGCAAGATTTTTCGACGAAAAGTCTCTGCACTTCCGACGGGTGCAATTTCAAAAATGTAAAGGATTACTCGCCACGCGGATAACGCTGGCTATCCTCGACATCGTTCAGGTCCATATGATTGCGCATGTACCGTTCAGACGCTTTCTGAAGAGGCTGATAATCCCAAGGATAATAGCCACCCTGCCGCAGTGCCTCATAAACCACCCAGCGCCGGGCTTGGCTGGCCCTCACATCGGCGTCAAAGCGATCCAAATCCCATCGCGCCTCGGATTTAGCACGCAGTGTTTGCAAGGTGCCTGCATGTTCGGGCAGGCCAGCGAGATTTTCCATCTCATGCGGATCAGCCTCGAGATCGAACAGTTGATCGGGGTCCAATGTACAGCGATTGTATTTCCACTTGCCATAACGCAAAGAGACTAAAGGAGCGTATGAGGCCTCGGCGGCATATTCCATTGCAACCGGCGCGGTTCGGTCTGTGCCCTTTGCCAACGGAACAAGGTCCTCACCATCCGTCCAAGGTGAGATTTCAGCCATATCGACGCCCGCCAACGTACCAAGCGTCGGTGTCACGTCGATCGTCGAAACTGGTGTATCGATGCGACCAACTGGAAGATCGGAGGCAGAAATCATGAGCGGCACGCGGGAAGAGCCCTCGAAGAAAGTCATCTTGAACCATAACCCGCGCTCACCCAGCATGTCGCCGTGGTCGGACACGAACAGTATGATCGCCTCTTGCCGCGTCGTTTCCAGAACCTCCAGTATCTCACCGATCTTGTCATCCAGATATGAGATATTGGCGAAATAGGCGCGACGGGATTTGCGAATATCCTCGGTCGTTATGTCGAAGCTGCGCCAGTCATTGGCATCGAAAATACGTTTGGAATGCGGGTCCTGATTGTCATATCCCAGATCCGCGATCTGTGGCTCAAGATGCTCACAATCTTCATACAGATCCCAGTACTTGCGTCGCGCCACGTAAGGATCGTGTGGGTGCGTGAAGCTGACGGTCACACACCAGGGGCGATCATCCTTGCCGCGTGCAAGGTCATATAGCTTGGCCTTGGCGTTATAAGCGACCTCGTCATCATATTCCATCTGGTTGGAAATCTCGGCAATGCCTGCCCCAGTGACCGAGCCCATATTGTGATACCACCAGTCGATGCGCTCACCGGGTTTACGATAGTCCGGCGTCCAACCGAAATCTGCCGGGTAGATATCAGTGGTCAGACGATCTTCGAACCCGTGCAACTGGTCTGGGCCGACAAAGTGCATCTTGCCGGACAAGCAGGTGTAATATCCTGCACGACGAAGGTGGTGGGCATAGGTCGGGATATCGCTGCTAAACTCGGCGGCGTTGTCATAGACGCCAGTGCGCGATGGCAGTTGACCCGACATAAAGCTCGCACGTCCCGGAGCACAGAGCGGCGAGGCAGTGTATGCATTTGCGAAACGCGTTGATCTTGCCGCCAGCTTCTTCAGGTTCGGCGCATGCAACCATTCTGCAGGACCGTCGGGGAAGAGGGTCCCGTTGAGCTGATCCACCATCAGGATCAGAATATTCGGCTTTGTCATTTTTCGGCCTCTAGGAAAACTCTCAGTACCCGCAGCGCATGGGTGACTGCCCGCTGCGGCTCTTGTGGGGAATTCAGTGCAGAGTGGATGTACAACCCATCGATCAGCGCGATCATACCTTCGGCAGCCTCGCTCGGGTCACTCATATGTGGACGCAACGCATGGATCAGGTTCGAGCGGATGCGCGCCTGATAGATTTGCCAGAGCCTCAGCGCATCATCGTTGGTTTGCGCCAAAACATAAAAAGTCATCCAAGCTGCGATAACATCCGGTGTGAAACACGATGGCGCGAAACAGGCGCGAATGATGGCCTGTGCGCGCTCTTCCGGATCTGCCGTGCTGAGTTGTGCGCGCGCTTCAGATCCAAAATCCGTTAGGATACGCCGCATCGCGGCTAGGAATATCTGTTCTTTGCCCCCAAAGTAATGATGCGCCAATGCACTGGACATACCTGCGCGTTTGGCGATCTGGCTAACGGTGACATCAAGGGATTTTTGCGCGCCAAGCTCGGCGATCGTCGCCTTGACGATCGCGTCCCGCCGGATCGGCTCCATTCCGAGTTTTGGCATCTTCGCCTCTTCGCCATACCTGAGTGCAAGGAAGGCTAAGCGGTTTTTATTGACTCGTCAATCAATAACGGTTTTTGGTTTCGCCGGTGGGGTCTCAGAACCTTGCGGCGGTGTGCCGCCACGGCTCAGCACGGCTTCACGCCAGGTGATGAAGCTGACGGCAGCCAGGATCAGAGTGCCTCCTGCAATTACCCAGATGTCGATGCGTTCATGGAATGCCAAAGCGCCGAGCAAAGTGGCCCAGATCAGCTGCAGGAACGTCACCGGCTGGGTCACGGCCACCGGGGCAGCCTGCAATGCAAGCGTCATGAAATAGTGCCCCGCAGTCGCAAAGCTGGCGACGATGAAAAGTATACCAAGATCGCGCAGGCTGGGCGGCTCCCAAACCGCGACGGCGAAAGGGATAAGCGCGATGGTGACCCATATCGAAAGATGGGCAACAACGGCTGAGGGACGGATATCACGGACCATGACTTTGGCCAGCAGATAGGAACCACCAAGCGCTAGTGCAGCCCCCAGCATCGCTATGTGACCGGGCAATATCTCGCGAAAGCCCGGGCGCAGGATGATCACTACTCCAATCACAGCAACACCAATCGCGGCGATACGACGAAAAGCTAGCTTTTCACCCAAGAACAGTGCCGCACCCACCGTGACGTAGATAGGTGTCATGTAATTCATCGCGGTCACCTCGGCGAGGGGGATGCGCGTCATCGCAAAAAACCAAAGCATGACGGCGATGGCGTGGACCATTCCGCGTAGTCCAAACAGCGTTAGATTGCGCGGGGTCAATGGAGTTCCGAGGATCGCCCGGATTGCGGGCAAAAGAAACACCAGACCCAGGACATAGCGCAAGAATGCCGCTTGAATGGGGTTCATGCTGGTTCCCAGAACCTTCACCAGCGCATTCATACCCACAAAGGACAGCCCGGCCGCAAGCATCCAAAACATGCCAACAAGCGGGCGGTGCTGATCATTAGGTGAGGTCATACAAACGGTTGAACACCGAATTCTGATCCGGGACAACCCTTCACATGATAACAAGTTTCAACGCGATCATAAGCATCACGATTCCGATGATAAAATCAAGAATCTGCCATGCGCGCGGGCGGGCAAAAATCGGTGAAAGCACTCTAGCACCGTAGCCGAGCGAAAAGAAGAAAACGAAACTCGAAGTCATCGCCCCTATCGCAAACCCCATGCGATCTGAATATTGGGCCGATATCGACCCGATCAATACGACCGTATCCAGATATACATGGGGGTTGAGCCAAGTGAAGGCCAGCACGGTCAGCATGGCCGCACGCAGACTGGTGCGCTGCCCTGTTACGGTATCCATCACCGCCCCACCTTGCCAGGCAGACCCAAAACTTCGTAGGGCGTACCAAATCAGAAACACCGCCCCACCATAGCGCATCACCGTTTCAAACCACGGCGCGGCCTGAGCCAGGGTGCCGAACCCTGCAACACCCGCCCCGATCAGTATCGCGTCAGACACTGCGCAGGTCAGGCACAGTGCAAAGACGTGCTCGCGCCGCAGGCCTTGGCGCAGAACAAAGGCGTTCTGAGCGCCTATCGCCAATATAAGGCTAAAACTCAGGGCAAACCCGGCAATCATTGATGGGAACATGCAGCCTCCTGTCGATGCTCGTTGACTACATGGCCGGTGTGAATCTATCAAATTAATGATGATTACCCAGATTAAGTAACTCTAATGCTCCTCGACCCTCATCAGCTCTCAGCATTGGCGGCGATCTTGCGACACGGCAGCTTTGAGGCCGCAGCCGCAGAGCTATCCGTCACCCCGTCGGCTATTTCGCAGAGGATCAAGGCGTTGGAGGATCGTGTTGGTGCGGCCCTTATTCATCGCGGCACCCCATGCATCGGCACTCCGGCGGGTCTGCGGATCGCCCGTCATGCCGAAGATATCGGTCTGTTGGAGGCAAAGCTGGCGCGAGAGCTGACTTTGGATCAGCGTGAAGGTCCGGTACGGGTTCGCGTCGCGCTACCGGCTGACAGTCTGGCCACATGGTTTATCGACGCGATGGCGCGCGCCGAAGACATACTGTTCGACCTTGTAATTGACGATCAGGACCATTCGGCTGACTGGCTGCGGCGTGGCGACGTAAGTGCGGCGATAACGGTGGGTGGTCAGAACATTACCGGATGCGATGCCATTGCGTTGGGCACTTTGCGCTATTTGCCGACCGCGAGCCCTGGCTTCATGCAACGGTGGTTTTCTGATGGGGTTTCCGCCAAATCCCTGGCACAGGCCCCCTGCTTGACCTTTAACCGCAAGGATAATCTGCAGAAATCCTGGATATATGCCCAGACAGGCAGCCGTCTTTCGCCACCGTCTCACTTTCTGCCGTCCACAAATGCCTTTGTTGACGCGGCAATCGCCGGATTAGGATGGGGTATGAACCCCGAAAGCCTTGTAAGAAGAGCGATCGCAAATGGGCAGATCTGCGAAGTAATCCCCGATGCGCCGCTCGATATCGAACTGACCTGGCAGATCGGGCGCGTCCTTGCCCCCGCCCTTGCACCCTTGACCCAAGCGGTACGCCGCGCGGCAACGCAGCAACTGATCGCACCGGCGGCACATTAGGCCTGCAACTCTGAAGCCTTTTGCGGTTTCGCGATGCGGTAACAGCTAAATGCCGCCCAGATGCTGGCCAGCACGATAAACACGATGGCAGCTGCAACCTCGTGCATATGTGCAACCGCGGCCAAAATTGCGGACAGTGCAACGGCAGCGAGTCTGCAGATGGATTTGATGGCTGCTGCGCCCTGAATACGTTGTTCCTTGGGCGCAACGTCTAAAAAATAAAGCTGGCGCGCACTGGAAATTCCAGTTGTCGCCACCGAGACGACAAACAGAGCAATGGCGTGCAAGTGAACTTCGTGATCGATACCGGCATAGTGGAACGCCAACAAAACGATCCCTGTCACTGCGACCAACAAGTTGCCCGCGACCATCACGGTACGGTGTGATTTCATGTTCACCAGTTGCCACAAGGGCGCCGAGACCAGATAGCCGGACGCGGATGAGATGATCATGGCCGTCAAACCCTTGGCCGAGTTGTGATGTGCCTCGGCAGCGATGAGCGCAAAAAACGGAACCGACAGCGATACGACAACCAAAGGAAGCCGCAGAGCCATATAGCGCCGGAACCATGGCTGTTCGAACATACTTACGATTCCGGAGATGATGTTCTGCAGCGATTGACGTCCTGCACCTTTAGGTTTTCCATTACCGGATTCATCGGGGGCGATCTCGGCCATGCCGAGAATGCATAATGCTGAAAACAAGAAAAACACGACCGAGGCCGCAATCACCGCGGAATGCCGCGAGAATGGCGGGTACTCTTTCGTGATCTCGTGTATCAGCAACACCAAGCCGATGGCACAAAGACCTCCCGCGCCCAATTGGAGATAACGGATAACCATCCGGGATTTCGATTTCAGATGATCGCCCAACAGGTCAGACAGCATCAGGGATTGGCTTTCTTCAATAAGCCCAATCATGAAAAAGGCGATCACAAAGGCAATGGCCGTCAATGAGACACTGCCGGTAGCCGCGATCAAAAGGGCCATCAGAAGGCAACCGCCAATTCCGATCTCGGTCAGGGCAATCCCGCGTTTCTTCCGCGCCTGCGCAGCAATGGAGCGGGCGAAAAACACGTCCGAGATCATGCTGCCAACCATGCGGATCGACACCAATGCACCGGCAAGGAACATCGGTAACTCCAGCGAGACCGCAAGGAATGGCAATACGATAGACGGGCTGCCCAAAGTCCACGCCACCTGGGAAAGGATACTTTGGCTAGCCAGAACCGGGACATTTCGTCGGGCCGGATCAGTCGATTTACTCGCCATTTGCGATGCTCTGCATGATGTGCCTACGGTTGCCTTTCAGGTCCTTCAGCCTCAATGATCTGAGTTTAATCGCAAGAGGCTTCAGGACCAAGGCTTGTGTAAAACGCGCAGCTGCAACAGAAAAACCCGGCCGCTGGGCCGGGTTTGGTTCATCTGGCGTTTGTCCGATACATCAGAGCTGCGCCATAACCTCGTCGGTCGCTTCGAAGTTAGTGGTCACGCGCTGAACGTCGTCGTCGTCTTCCAATGCATCCACCAATTTCATCAGCTTTTGCATGTCTTCCAGACCCAACTCGGTCGTCGTTGTCGGCTTCCAGACCAGCTTGGTGGATTCGGATTCGCCCAGCGCCTCTTCCAGCGCGTTTGACACATCGTTCAGATCCGTATCTGCGCACCAGATGATGTGACCGTCATCCGAGCTTTCGACATCCTCTGCCCCGGCCTCGATCGCGGCTTCGAAAATCGTATCCGCATCGCCTGCGTCTGCCTGATACACAACTTCGCCCTTGCGGTCGAACATGAACCCGACCGAGCCGGTTTCACCCAAGTTTCCACCATTCTTCGAAAAGGTCGAACGAACAGTCGAGGCGGTACGGTTCCGATTATCGGTCATCGTTTCAACAATCACGGCCACACCGTTGGGACCATAGCCCTCATACCGGATTTCTTCGTATTCATCGCCCTCGCCTGCTACGGACTTCTTGATCGCACGGTCGATCACGTCCTTGGGCACCGAATTCGACTTGGCCTCTTTCACCGCCAGACGCAGGCGCGGGTTCTTGTCGGGATCGGGGTCGCCCATCTTGGCGGCGACCGTGATCTCTTTCGACAGCTTGGAAAACAGTTTGGACCGCGCGGCGTCCTGACGTCCCTTGCGGTGTTGGATATTGGCCCATTTGGAGTGGCCTGCCATGGTGCGTCCTCGTCATCGTGATTGCGTGTTTGGCGCTCATATAGACGTTTGCGGGGCAAAGGATCAAGAGAGCGGCTTGCCCTGTCTTCGCCCGTGACTATGGTGGCGGTATGACGACAGATCAGATCATTCTTTTTTCCCTTTTCATCGCCGTTTTCGGAATGCTGCTCTGGGGGCGGTTCCGCTATGACCTTGTAGCATTCACCGCCTTGATGATCGCGGTCACGCTGGGTGTGGTGCCCGTTGACAATGCCTTTGCCGGGTTCGGGCACCCGGCCACGATCATCGTGGCGTTGGTGCTGGTGGTTTCTGCCGGTCTTGTGCGCTCGGGTGCAGTGTTCATGATCACGCGCACACTGGTCGACGCATCGCGCGGATTGGGCGCGCATATCGCGCTAATGGGCGGCATCGGGGCGATCCTATCGGCCTTCATGAACAACGTCGCGGCGCTGGCGCTACTGATGCCAGTCGATATCCAGACCGCGCGCAAAGCGGGGCGCCCGGTCGGCCTTAGCCTGATGCCGCTCAGCTTTGCGACGATCCTGGGAGGGATGGCCACGCTGATTGGTACGCCGCCAAATATCATCATCGCCTCGATCAGGGCTGAAACACTGGGCGAACCGTTTCACATGTTCGATTTCGCACCGGTGGGCGGATTGGCTGCAATTGCGGGGCTGGCGTTCGTCGCGCTGATCGGCTGGCGCCTCATTCCCAATCGCGGCGCGCAGGAAGAAACCTCGGAAGTTTTGGCCGAATACATCGCCGAACTGACGATCCCGCCTGAATCGCCCCATATCGGGAAACGGGTCAGTGAGCTTTATGAGGCCGCCGAGAAATCTGACGTCGCTATCATCGGCCTGATCCGGGACGGAAAGCGACGCTATGGTCGATCAACCCACGCAACCCTGCATGAAGGCGATGCGCTTGTTCTGGAAGCACGCCCCGAAGCGCTGGATGAGTTCCGCGCCGCGCTCAATCTGGATTTCTCGGACGCCCGTCGGCAGGAGGTTTTGACTGCCGAAGGCGAAGGGCTGGAAGTGGTTGAAGTCGTTGTCCCCGAAAGCGCGCGCATCACTGGGCGAACTGCGCAGGCGTTAGGACTGGCCTGGCGACAGAGTACAGTCCTGATGGGCATTTCACGCCAAGGGCGCCGGATCACCAGTCAGGTTCGCAAAACCGAGGTCGAGCCCGGCGACATCTTATTGCTGCTGTGCCCGCGCGACCGAGCACCCGATGTCACCGAGTGGCTCGGCTGCCTGCCCCTGGCCGAGCGCGGCTTGAATGTAACCGCGAATGATAAAGCCTGGCTTGCCATCGGCCTGTTTGCCGCAGCCGTGTTGGCGGCCAGTATCGGGCTGATCTATCTGCCGATCGCACTGGGGTTCGTGGTCGTCGCCTATGTGCTGACCAAGATCATGCCGATTGCGGATATCTACAACCACATCGAATGGCCGGTGGTTGTATTGCTGGGGTCAATGATCCCATTGGGCAGCGCGCTTGAAACCTCGGGCGGAACCGAGTTGATCGCCAACGCCTTGATTCAGCTGACCAACGGCCTGCCCGCCTGGGCAATCCTGACCGTACTGATGGTCGTGACGATGACCCTGTCCGATGTGTTGAACAACACAGCCACCGCCATTGTCGCGGCCCCTGTTGGCATTCAGATGGCGCGCACGCTTGAGGTGTCGCCAGATCCGTTTCTGATGACGGTGGCCGTTGCGGCGTCTGCCGCGTTTCTGACGCCCATTGGGCACAAGAACAATACGCTGGTGCTTGGTCCCGGAGGATACCGTTTTGGTGATTACTGGCGCATGGGGCTGCCGCTGGAAATCCTGATCATCGCGGTCTCGATCCCCGCGATCCTTGTGTTCTGGCCGCTTTGATGGCTAAAGGCTGTCTATGAAACGCTTTCTGATCCTGCAACTGCGCCCGGAAACCGATGCATCGGATGCCGAATATGCCTCGATACTGGACAAAACCGGGCTGAGCCCTGCGCAAACTCATCGCATCCGGCTGGATTGCGAAGACCTGCCCGAAGGGTTGGATGTCGTCGATTACGCTGGTGTCATCGTGGGTGGGGGTCCCGGCTGCGTCAGCGACGATCCGACCACCAAATCCGCGCTGGATGCAAAGATCGAAGGCGCAATCATGGGACTGATGCCCCAGATCACTGCGAAAGATCACCCGTTCATGGGCTGCTGCTATGGCTTGGGTATTCTCGCCGTACATTTGGGCGGAGATGTCAGCAAACGGCAATTTGGCGAACCGGTCGGACCGTCCGACTGCCGTCTGACAGAGGATGGCGCCCAAGACCCCTTGACCGCAGGCCTAAAGCCGAAATTCGAAGCGTTTGTGGGACATAAGGAAGCCGTGCAGTTACTGCCGGATGGCTGCGTTCATCTGGTAGCGTCTGACCCCTGCCCGTTTCAGATGATCCGCTGGGGGCAGAATGTCTATGCCACCCAATTCCACCCCGAAGCGGACGCCAAAGATTTTGAGCAGCGGATCAACATCTACAAGGACCACGGCTATTTTCCGCCAGAGGATGCGCAAAGCTTGATCGATATGTGCCATTCCGCAGACGTTACGGAGCCGGGTGAAATCCTGCGCCGGTTTGCTCAACGCTACGGGTGACCCAACGGCGTTGTTGCCTGATCTACGACCCCTCGCATAGGCTGGCCCGAATGACTTTGGGAGGAGTTGTTCTTGGACCTGCTTATCAACGTTGGCCTGCCCATTTCGCTGGCCATTATCATGTTGTCACTGGGGATCGGGCTAGAAGCCGCCGATTTCCGCCGGGTTTTGGCGCGGGGGTACCCCTTCGCCATTGGCGCCATCAGTCAAGTTGTGCTGATACCATTGGCTGCCTTCGCGACGGTCACTCTGTTCGGACTGCCCGCTGAAATCGCCGTGGGTGTCATGCTTTTAAGCTTTTGCCCCGGTGGGGTCACCAGCAACATCCTCGCAAAATTTGCCAAAGGTGATGTGGCGCTGTCGGTCAGCCTGACAGCGGTGATCAGCCTGCTGTCCATCGTGACCGTCCCCATTCTGGCCGCATGGTCCATAGATCATTTCATGGGCGAGGCCGCACCCAAAGTTTCGATCAGCGCATTAGCCACCGCGCTGTTCCTGATCACGACCCTACCAGTCGCCATTGGTGTCGCCATACGTCACTTTGCAAGGGGGTTCGCCATTCGGGTCGACGGCCCGCTTTCGACGCTCGCATCGATACTGTTCGTGCTGATCGTCGCGGCGGCACTGGCCGGAAACTGGCAGTTCTTCATCCAAAGCCTCAGCTCGATTGGGGCAGCT
Organism: Ruegeria sp. AM5; assembly: GCF_056540645.1. NCBI lineage: Bacteria > Pseudomonadati > Pseudomonadota > Alphaproteobacteria > Rhodobacterales > Roseobacteraceae > Ruegeria > Ruegeria sp. AM5. The sequence continues at coordinate 232,241 of NZ_JBQFXC010000003.1, forward strand.
CTGATCGCGTTGAACGTTGCGCTGTTGCTGATCGGTCTGGGGCTGGCGCGCATCGCCAATCTGACATGGAGTGAGGCGAAAACGATCTCGGTCGAGACTGGCATTCAGAATTCGGCGATGGGAATTACGCTGGCAGCTTTGATCACCGGCACCACGACCGGCTTCAGCCCACTTGCCGTTCCCGCCGCCGTTTATGGTATCACGATGTATGTGGTCGTAACCCCCTTCATCCTTTGGTTCCGCAGCCGCTGAAAGGACATTCGATGACCAATAACACCGCAGATGCGATCGTGATCGGAGGCGGCCTTGCGGGCCTCTCGGCGGCGGCCGAATTGGGCGACCGGGGCAAGCGGGTGATCGTGTTGGATCAGGAGCCCGAGCATTTTCTGGGTGGACAGGCGTTTTGGAGCCTCGGCGGCCTGTTCATGGTCGACACCCCCGAGCAGCGCCGCATGGGCATCCGCGACAGCCACGATCTGGCACTGCGCGACTGGATGGGCAGCGCGCAGTTTGATCGCGACGAAGACGCCTGGCCCCGCAAATGGGCCGAAGCTTATGTCGAATTCGCCGCGGGTGAAATGCGCCCGTGGCTGCATGACATGGGGCTGCGTTGGTTTCCGGTCGTGGGCTGGGCCGAACGGGGCGGGTCTTATGCGGACGGTCATGGCAATTCGGTCCCGCGCTTTCACATCACCTGGGGAACCGGCCCGGGTGTGCTTGAGCATTTTGTCCGCCGCGTCCGCGCGCATGTCGACGCCGGGTTGATCCAATTGAAGTTCCGCCACCAAGTCAGCCATATCATTATGCAAAATGGCACTGCCAAAGGCGTGTCCGGAGAGGTTCTGGCCGATGACGGCATCCAAAGGGGTGGCAAGACCAATCGGGACGAAGTGGGCGAGTTCGAAGTCTACGCCCCTTCGGTCATCGTCACCTCTGGTGGGATCGGCGGGAATTTTGAGATGGTAAGACAAAGCTGGCCCCGCGACCGGCTGGGTGAACCGCCCAAAGATATGGTGGCGGGTGTGCCGTTTCATGTCGATGGCCGTATGATCCCGATCAGCGAGAAAGCCGGCGGACATGTCATAAACGGCGATCGGATGTGGCATTACACCGAAGGCGTGCGCAATTGGGATCCGATCTGGCCCGCGCACGGTATACGTATTCTACCCGGCCCAAGCTCAATGTGGTTCGATGCGCGCGGCAATCGCCTGCAGCCACCTTGCCTACCGGGGTTCGATACGCTGGGAACGCTGAAAGAGATCCTGAAAACCGGATATGAATACAGCTGGTTCGTTCTGACCCAGAAGATCATCAAAAAGGAATTTGCACTATCGGGGTCCGAGCAGAACCCGGATTTCACTTCGGGCAGCTGGAAAGAGGTGATCCGTCAGCGCATCCTGTCTGGCACCAAGGCGACCGGCCCGGTCGAGGCATTCAAGGAAAAGGGCGAGGATTTCGTCGTCGCCAACACGCTGACTGAATTGGTCAGCGGCATGAACCAATTAGGCGGAGGTCTGATAGACGAGACGCATTTGCGCACCCAGATCGAGGCACGGGATTCTCAGGTCGACAATCCGTTTTCCAAAGACGCCCAGATGATGGCCATCCTTGCCGCACGCAATTATCGGGGCGACAAGCTGATCCGGACGGCCAAACCGCACAAGTTCCTCGATCCATCAAACGGCCCGCTAATCGCGGTCAAGCTGCACGTACTGACCCGCAAGACATTGGGCGGGCTGCAGACCAATCTGGACAGTCAGATGATCGGCGCCAATGGACAAATCGTCCCTGGCTTGTTTGCAGCCGGAGAGGTCGCGGGCTTTGGCGGCGGCGGCTATCACGGGTACAACGCGCTAGAGGGCACATTCCTGGGCGGTTGCATCTTCTCGGGTCGCAACGCAGGAAGGTCCCGCGCAGTGGCCTGATTACTGGGTGCGCACGAATTTCAGTATAGGCTCACCTGCAGCATCGAGCAAAACCATGCTGTCGCCGGCAACGGCATAGCTCGTCACGTTTTGCAGGGCGGCAAAGAACTGATCCTCGACCTCGTCCAGTTCTGGCGGGCACGCCATTAAAGTCGCGGCCATATTGTCTGGAAACTCAAGGCTGTTGCCGGTGATCTTGGCTTGCCCGGAAAACCGGTTGCAACCGCCCGTGCCACCGAACGCACCACCTTGGGCGAAGGAAAGCTGGGGCGGCCGTTTTGTATCGAGCACGGTTCCACCGATACCGATGGCTGTCCACTCGGTCCCTTCCAGGGTCGCGGGGCTCTGAGCACCGGCCTGCACCAGCACAAGATCTGCCGAATTGCCTTCGCCGTTGGTCAGCACGGGATGGACCGTATCCGTCGTAAACAACAGCTCACCCCCGCGATAGATCGATCCGCGTACTGCATAGGTCATACCCTCGCGGATCAGCGCGTCATCAAAAGTCAGCTCAAATTCCGAGGGCACTCCGTTCAACGCATAGCGTTGCGCCGCCAGCGTGACCGCTGCCGCATCGGCCCGAGAGATATCCTGCAATTCGACAAATAGCGTCGCATCCGGTGGCAGGGCGATCCGTTCACGGTAGGTTGCCGTGCCAGTGACTGTTCCTGCCGAGCTTTGGCTGCCCAGCAAGGCCAATACGATTGCTCCGGCCACAATGGCCTGCCCGAGTTTTGGAAAAGGCATGATCCCATCCTTTCACATTCATCTTAGGCAAAAAGATTGTGACGATATCGACATTTACAAGGCCCGAAACACCAGGTCGGCGAATCCGTGCCAGTGTCAGAGCGGCCAGATGAACGGAATAAGAAGTGACGCCAGCAGACCCACAGTCAGGTTCAGCGGCACACCAACTTTCAGAAAATCGGTGAATCTGTACCCACCCGGGCCATACACCATCATGTTGGTCTGATAGCCTATGGGCGTCGCGAAGGATGCCGATGCCGCCACCATCACCGCGACCACCAGCGGGCGCGGATCAATTCCTACGGCCTGAGCCAGAGAGATCGCGATCGGTGTGACCACCACCGCCACGGCGTTGTTCGAAACCAATTCGGTTAGCACCGAAGTCAACAGATATACGGCCCATATGATCAAGAAAGGTGGCAGCATCCCCAGCGCCGGTGCGACCGCTTCGACAATCAGTGTAACCGCGCCCGATTTATCGAGCGCAGCCCCAATTGCGAGCATGGAGAAGATCAGGGCCAGCAATCGGCCTTCGACAAATGAGAACGCCTCATCCGCGTCGATACATCGGGTCAGCAAAACCACAGCAACGGCGATGATCGACAACAGCAAAATCGGTGCCACGCCCAACCCCGCCAGGGCGACGATCCCGACCAGCGCACCGATGGCTATGGGCGCATGGCTGCGGCGAAACGCTCGTGCCGAAGGTTGCGTAACATCGACCATATCCATATCGGCGGCCAGCTTCTGGATATCCGCAGGCGAGCCCTCTAACAGCAGCGTATCCCCGACGCGCACGGTCAAAGCATCCAACTGACGCCCGATATTCTGGTTCCTGCGATGAACCGCCAGGACGTAGACACCATATCGGCGACGTAACCGCATCGCACCAAGCGTTCGACCGACCATTCGGCAGCCCGGCGTGATCAGAACCTCAACTGTCTTGGTCTCAACGGCTGAGACCTGATCCACGCGCTTGAGTTCCTTGTTGCTTTGAAGACTCAGCAATTCGGTCATCTCGGTGCGCAAAACTACCCTGTCGCCCACTTTCAGCGTCACCCCCTTGAGGTTCCGCCGCAGCGAGTCATCCCCCCGGATCACGTCGATCAGACGCACTCCGGGGCGCTTGAACAGCTGAACGCCGGTCACTTCGCGGTCGATCAGATTGCTGTCGGGTGGGATAACCGCCTCAGTAAAGAACTTCATCTTGGACCGGTCGCTGAGCATCTCAGCCATGCTGTCACGCTCGGGTAGCAGTCGTGGCGCAATGAAGCGCAGGTACACCATACCGTAGATCACCAGCGCGATGCCCAGCGGGGTAACCTCGAAGATTGAAAACGCCGTCATACCCTGGGCGCGGGCCACACCATCGACCAACAGGTTAGTCGAGGTGCCAATCAGCGTCAGCGTACCCCCAAGGATCGCCGCATAGCTGAGCGGGATCAACAATTTGGACGCCGAAACGTTCAGCGTGCGGGCGATCTGGATAAAGACCGGGATCATTACAACGACAACCGGTGTGTTCGACACCACCGCCGAAGCGACGACGACAAACGCCATCAATAACCCGATGGCAAACCGAGGGTTCACCTGCGCCTGCTTCTGCGCGAGCGAGGTGAAGGCATCAAGCGCTCCGGTGCGCACCAAGGCACCCATGATGATGAACATCGCGCCGATGGTCCACGGCGCGGGATTCGAAAGGACTGCAAGCGCACTTTGATAGGGCAGGATACCGGTTGCCAGCATCAGGGCCGCCCCGCCGATTGCGACAACTTCGGTCGGATAGACCTCGCGCAGAAACATGATGAACATGCCCGCTACGATCATCAGCGCCAGAATTGCGCTGCCCATCTCTGTCAGTTGAAGGAATTGCATTCTTGGTATTCTGTCCGAACCCTGATCTGGCATACGCGCCTAGTAGGTAGTTTCACGTATTGCGTGCGGCGGGGCAAGTCTGACGTGCTTTTCAGGGTTTAGACTGCTGCAACCGCCCGCCAACACGAATCATCTGCACGGATTTTGCGCTTCCATCGCGGTCATCGGTTTCGACAAAAACTCCGCTCAAGGTCGCCTCACCGGTCGCAGGCGTAAACCGCGCCTTGGGCATCCCGGTTATGAACCGGCGCATCGGTTCCTGCTTGTCCATTCCGATGACCGAGTCATAGTCGCCGCACATCCCGGCATCGGTCAGGTATCCTGTACCGCCCGGCAATACCTGCGCATCCGCGGTAGGCACATGCGTATGCGTCCCAACCACAAGACTCGCGCGTTTGTCGCAATAATGGCCCATCGCCATCTTCTCGGACGTTGCCTCGCAATGCATGTCGACGATGATCGCCTGCGCCTGGCCGCCGCGTGGGTGCGATTTCAGGATCGGTTCAATGGCCGAAAAGGGATCGTCAAAGGGGCGTTTCATGAAGACCTGCCCTAACACCTGCACCACCAGAACCTTGCGACCGCCCGGCGCGGTGAACAGTCGATGCCCTCGCCCCGGTGCCCCTTTGGCATAATTCAACGGACGCACGATGCGAGGTTCTTTCTCAATAAACTGCAGCATGTCTTTCTGGTCGAAAGCATGATCGCCCAAAGTGATACAATCGGCTCCCGCGTCCAAAAGCAGCTTGGCGTGGTCCCCGCTCAGCCCCATTCCGTTCGAGGCGTTCTCGCCGTTGACAACGACAAAATCCAGCCGCCATTCGTCACGCAGACGTGGCAAATGCTGTTGGATGGCGGCGCGACCCGAACGCCCCATGACGTCACCAAGAAACAAAATCCTCATGATTGCGGTCCTAGGGGCTTGAAGTGGCAATAACAAGGCAGAAGCAAACAATCACTCAGCCTGAAGGCTGCCAATGTAAAGGAAATCGCGATCGCGCATAGCGAGGGATAACTTAGAAAGTTAGCACCCGGCTTTCAGTAATCACCATATCGAGTGGTTGATCGGTCGGCTCCAGCGGCAGATGTTCGGCTTCCTGCGCATCAAAGGCAAATCCTATGGCAAGCGTCGGGCGCTTGGCGCGCAACCCTTCAAGCGTGCGATCATAGAAGCCGCCGCCATAGCCCAAGCGGCCACCCTTCGCATCAAACGCAACCAGTGGCACGATCAGGATTTCCGGGTCGAAATAGTCATCGATCTCGGGCACTTTCGCGCCGAAGGGTCCATCTTTCAGTATGCCCTCAGGCGTCCATCGAGAGAAGCGCAACGCCTGCCCTGCGGCCTGAATGACAGGCACGCCCACTGGACCATATGCAGAAGCCTCGGCCATTGCAGGCAGCGGGTCGATTTCGGTGCGGATCGGCATGTAGCCAGACATGGGAACACCGCGATGACCCGCCAGAACCTCGGACAAGCGCCCGGCCGCGCCCGGGATGCGCATATCAAACGCTACCTTGCGTCGCGCGAATGCCGCCTTGCGCGCTGCGGCCTTGATTTCGGTCAGATCGGTTGTCTCGTTCACAATAGCACCACGCTGGCAAGCCCCAGAAAGATGAAGAACCCCATGACATCCGTTGTCGTGGTCACAAAGGTTCCTGACGCCAGCGCCGGGTCAACACCCAGACGGTCCAGCACGACCGGTACTACCGTACCAGCAAAGCCCGCGATGATCATGTTCACGACCAGCGCAGATCCGATCACGACACCCAGCAGCGGAGAGTCGAACCACATCATCCCGACGGTTCCCAACACGATAGCGAAACACAGCCCGTTGAGCATTCCCACCAGCAGTTCTCGCCGGATCACGCGCCCTACGTTCGAGCCGGTCAGGTCGCGTGTTGCCAACGCCCGCACTGCAACGGTAAGTGATTGGGTCCCGGCATTGCCCCCCATCGAGGCGACGATCGGCATCAGGATCGCGAGCGCCACCAGTTGATCAATCGCGGCCTCAAACTGAGAAATCACCAGCGATCCGCAAATCGCGGTAACCAGATTGACACCAAGCCAAGGCAAGCGGCGCCTACTGGTTGCCGCCACACTATCGGACAGAGAGCTTTCGTCCGAGACGCCCGCAAGACGCAGCATATCCTCTTCGTATTCTTCGTCCAGGACCACCATCGCATCGTCGATGGTGATGACACCGACCAAACGACCGTCGCCATCCACGACTGGAGCCGAAATCAGGTGATACTGATTGAACGCATAGGCCACGTCCTCTTCATCCTGTTCGACGGGGATGGTGTGGAATTCATCTTCGGCAATGTCCTGCAGCGGCACCTCGCGCCGGGTTGCCATCAACTTGCCCAGCGTGACCTGAGCAACCGGTTTCAATCGCGGGTCAACAAGTATGACGTGATAGAACTGTTCCGGCAAATCGTCGTTGGCACGCATGAAATCGATGGCCTGCCCCACGGTCCAGTGATCGGGCGCCATGACCACCTCGCGCTGCATAAGGCGGCCAGCAGAGTTTTCTGGATAAGATAGGGCTTGCTCTGCCGCGACGCGTTCGGAGTCTTCAAGCGCGCCCAGGATGGTTTCTTGCTGCGGCTCTTCAAGGTCTTCCAGAAGGTCAACAACGTCATCACTTTCCATATCCCGAACGGCTTCGGCCAGAACGTCCGGTTTCAGGACATTGATTACTTCTTCCCGAACTGACTCGTCGAGCTCCGACAGGATATCGCCGTCGAACTCTTTGTCATACAGCCGGATCAGGCGCGCACGGTCGTAAGGATTGATCTGTTCCAGAAGGTCAGCGATATCGGCCGCGTGCAGCGGCTCCATCAGCTCAATCAGCTTGGCACGATCTTCGACATCAACCGCATAAAGGATGGCCGCAACGGTTCGCGGGTCCAGCGCATAGGCGTCCTCATCGCGGGGCTGATCGGGTCTGGCTTCGTCGTTGCCTGTCGTCATGCGCTGCCCCTCTTTCTTGTCGATTGCCCCTAGATAGAAGAAGCAGCTACCGGAAAACAATGACAATGGTCCAATTTACCCGCATCTTTCGCGCCCCTATGCTGGTTGGCGGTCCAAAACAGGCGGAGAACAGAACAAATGGCGCAAAAGACGCTTCTGAAGGGACGTGTGCTTAGCTTCAACGGATCACCGTTCGAAGGTGAGCCCACCGATGCGACCAGAATTCACCAAGCCGTCCTGATCGAAGATGGCCGCATCGCGGCACTGGGCCAGGCGTCCGACCTGTCTGACGCGCATCCCGACGCCAACATTAAGGATTATGGCGATCACCTGATCATGGCGGGATTAGTGGATTCTCATGTCCACTATCCGCAGACGGCAATGATCGCGAGCTGGGGAAAGCGGCTGATCGATTGGCTGAACAGCTACACGTTCCCTGAAGAGATGAAGTTTGACGACCCCGCCTATGCCGCTGAAATTGCGAATAGATATCTGGACCTGACCGCTGCCCACGGCACCACAACCATGTGCAGCTTTTGCACCATTCATCCCGAGAGTGTCGATGCCTTCTTTACCGCGGCGCAGGCGCGTGGGCAGCGGGTCATCGCGGGTAAAACTTGCATGGATCGCAATGCGCCTGAGGGGCTGCGGGATACTGCACAAACCGGGTACGACCAGTCCAAAGCTCTGCTTGAAAAGTGGCATGGGGTTGATCGCATATCTTACGCCATCACTCCACGATTTTCGCCGACATCGACGCCAGAACAGCTGGAGGCGATGGGCGCGCTTTGGGCCGAGCATCCCGACTGCCTGATGCAAACCCATCTGAGCGAACAGACCGATGAGATCGAATGGGTCCGATCCCTGTTCCCCGACGCGCGCGACTATCTGGACACCTATGAGCAGTTTGGGCTGCTGGGTGGAAATGGCCTTTACGGGCACGTGATCCATCTGGAAGAGCGGGAGCGCGATCGTCTGCGCGAGGTAGATGCAGCTCTGATCCACTGCCCCACATCAAACACGTTTATCGGCTCTGGCCTGTTTGACATGAATGGTCTGATCCACTCAGGGCACCGCGTGGGCTTGGCCACCGACACCGGAGGCGGCTCAAGTTTTTCAATGCTGCGCACAATGGCTGCGGCCTATGAGATTGGTCAATTGCGAGGCCATCCCTTGCACCCCTCGCAATTGCTTTGGCTTGGAACGGTGGGATCGGCTCGTACCCTGCGGATTGATGACCGTATTGGCAACATCGCCGTGGGCATGGAGGCCGATCTGGCGGTGCTGAACCTCGCATCGACGCCTGCTATCGCCCAGCGCGAAGCTCATGCTGATGATCTTTGGGAAGCGGTGTTCCCGACCATTATGATGGGTGATGACCGTGCCGTAACCGATACCTGGATCGCCGGACGAGCTGTTTCTGGTCGATAGGAATGGGCCTATGGCCCATGCCTCCGGCGGAGGTATTATTAGCCAGATGAAGAGCGGATCCGCTATTCTGCCAGCGCGCGTGCCAGACGATTCTGGGTTTCTATGACCCTTGGCAGGTCGATCGTGGCGATCTGACTGTTACGAACAATCTGGCGTCCCTCGACAAAGAGGTGTTTGACACGCGTTGGTCCGGCCAGAAGGAGCGCAGCGGGGTCCCAACTGCCTGCACTTTCAATTCCTTGCACGTCCCAAATGGCAATATCAGCTCGTTTACCGGGCATAAGCCGGCCGCAATCGGGCCGATCCAACACATCCGCCCCGCCTCGGGTGGCGATCTCAAGCGCCTCACGGGCCGACATGGCGTCAGCGCCGTTTGCGACTCGTTGCAGCAGCATGGACTGGCGCGCCTCGGCCATCAGATTGCCGCTGTCGTTGCTGGCTGATCCATCCACACCCAACCCGACTGGCACGCCTTGATCACGCATTTTTCGGACTGGCGCGATACCTGAACCAAGACGACAATTGGAACATGGACAGTGCGCAACGCCGGTTCGGCTACGTGCAAACAGGTCAATCTCGGCGCCATCCAGCTTGACACAATGAGCGTGCCAGACATCCGAACCGGTCCAGCCCAATTCTTCGGCGTATTGGCCGGGTCTACAGCCGAACTGATCTTGAGAATAGGCTATATCCTCATCGTTCTCCGCCAAATGGGTGTGCAGCATCACACCTTTGTCGCGCGCTAAAAGCGCGGCATCGCGCATCAGGTCCCGACTAACCGAGAACGGCGAACATGGCGCCAAACCAACGCGACACATCGAACCCTCAGATGGGTCGTGATAGGCATCTACTACGCGGATCATATCCTCCAGAATAGCCTGCTCGGATTCGACCAAAGCATCAGGAGGCAGTCCACCATCACTTTCGCCAATGCTCATAGCTCCACGCGTGGGATGAAAACGCAGCCCCAGCTCTGACGCTGCATGGATCGTGTGTTCAAGCCGCGCGCCATTGGGATATAGGTAAAGGTGGTCAGAGCTAAGCGAGCAGCCGGACAGTGCCATCTCGGCCAATCCGATCTGGGCAGATATAAACATCTCGTCAGGACCAAAGCGGGACCAGATGGGATAGAGCGTTCGCAACCAACCAAACAGCAAAGCGTCCTGCCCGCCGGGAACCGCGCGGGTGAGCGTTTGGTAGAGATGGTGATGGGTGTTCACCAGACCGGGGGTCACAACACACCCAGTGGCATCATGTATTTCGCCATCGCTCGTAAGGCGCTGGCCAATCTGGGCAATCTTACCATCCCGAACCAGCAGATCAGCGCCTGCAAGCTCTTGCCGATCATCACCCATCGTCAGGATCATATCGGCGTTACGGATCAGAAATTCTGTCATTTTCGCACTCCCGCATACTGCCCGTCTCATGCATGGAGTAATGGGCTGGTGGAAAACGGGCGTAAGAACCAGCCGTGATCAGTTTAAAGTCGCAAAGAAGGGTCGGCAACCCGTTTAGTATTGCTTCAGAATTTCTAGCGCTGCCGCATGAATCTCAGTATTGGCTGCAGCGAGCGCACGCCCACCATTATGAGCTGGATTGCCCTGCCAATCCGTCACAATACCACCCGCGGCCTCGATCACCGCGATTGGGGCCTGGATATCGTAGGAATTCAATCCGGCCTCGACCACTAGATCGGTTTGACCTGCAGCGAGCAACGCGTAGGCATAACAATCCATCCCATAGCGTGTCAGCTTCGTTTTCTGAGAAACCGCCTTGAAGGCGGCGGCCTCGACCGCGCTGCCAACCTCCGGGAAAGTGGTGAAGATGATCGCCTGGTCCAGAGATCGAGTGTCACGCGTCCCAAGTTCTGTGCGCCCCATAGGGCCTTTGACAAAGGCGTGCTCTTTATCTCCGATAAAGCGTTCACCGATATAGGGCTGATCGATTACGCCAAGCTTCGGTCCAGTCGCATCGCTCAGGGCAATCAGAACACCCCATGTGGGTGTACCACTTATGAAACCGCGCGTGCCATCAATTGGGTCCAGCACCCAAACTCGTCCGGTAGTTCCCTCGGAATGACCGAACTCTTCCCCCAGGATACCGTCCTCAGGCCGGTGATCAGCCAGCACCCTACGCATTGCTTTTTCTGCTTCGCGATCAGCGGCTGTCACCGGATCAAAACCGGCATCGAGTTTGTTGTCTGTCTTCAGGTTAGATTGGCGGAAAAACGGAAGAATGGCCGCCCGCGCCGCGTCGGCCATTTCTTCGGCAATCTCTAGATCACTTTGTTGGGTGTTTTGCATGGATTACCCGTGCGCCCGACACCCCGCGAAGTCAAGCGATTGTATCAGGCGACGTCGCTCAGCACACGCGCCAGTTCAAACAGGCGGCGACGCTGATTTTCCGGTATCGCATAATACGAGCGAACAAGATCGAGCGCCTCTTTGTCACCCATCAGATCTGCAGGAACCGATTTCTTGTCCGCATCCGACTTCTGAGTCTCTTCAAGGCCTTCGAAGAAAAAGCTGACGGGAACGTCCAATGCTTCGGCAATGTCCCACAAACGCGATGCGCTTATCCGGTTGGCCCCTGTTTCGTATTTTTGGATTTGTTGAAACTTGATACCAACTTGCTGCGCCAACTGCTGTTGAGTCATGCCAATCAGCCAGCGGCGATGCCGGACGCGTTTGCCCACATGGACATCGACGTGATGGGTCATTGGTAGTCTCCTTTACTCAAAAACCTGTCCGGGAAACCGCGACAGCAGCCATCACCGCTTAGTTAGCGGGTCGCTGCTTAAGAACTCCCTAATTCGGATCGTGCCCCCCGAACAGCACCATAAGGTAATATTGCCGCAATAAGTTATTTTTTCAAGCTGGTTGAATCAGAGAATTCGGACAGTGGTTTGTGGTTGTGCGACCGACATAGAGATTGATAGTTTCTAAATGGGAAACAGTTGATCCACCCTATTCAGTTTAACGCTGTGAAGATTGCGAATGGAATTGACAAACGGTCAAGCCAAACGGCCTATGGCGACAAAAGAGCGGAGACCAATGATGCAGGCATTTCGTATCGAGACCAAAGGGGCACCCGCTCAGCTATGCGAAACACGCGAAGCACCGCTGCAAGAGAACCAAGTTCGTATCGCAATCCGCGCCTGCGGCCTGAACTTTGCAGACCTTCTGATGCAGAAAGGAACGTATCAAGACACCCCCGAAGCACCGTTTACGCTGGGCATGGAGATTGCAGGGATTGTCACCGAAATTGGAAACAATGCTACGCATTTGAAGTTGGGCGATCGTGTTGCAGTCTATTCAGGTCAAGGCGGCCTGGCCGAATCAGGCGTTTTTGATGCGGACCGGGCAATTCCCCTTCCAGATTCCATGAGTTTCGAAGACGCGGCCGCGATCCAAATTGCCTATGGCACCAGCCATATTGCTCTTGCGCACCGGGCGCGACTGCAACCGGGCGAGACCCTACTGGTCACCGGTGCTGCCGGTGGCGTGGGATTGACCGCAGTTGAAATCGGAAAACTGATGGGTGCGACAGTCATCGCCCAAGCCCGCGGGCAGGACAAATTGGCCGTGGCACAAAAAGCTGGTGCAGACCATCTGCTTGACGCAAGCGAAGACCTGCGCGACCGCGTTCTCGCTCTGGGTGGTGCTGACGTGGTCTACGATGCGATTGGTGGAGATGTCTTCAAGGCCGCCTTCCGCGCGACCAACCCGGAAGGCCGCTTGTTACCGATCGGATTTGCCGGAGGTGAGGTGCCCCAGATCCCGGCCAACCATCTATTGGTCAAGAACCTGACCGTGATCGGCGTATATATCGGCGGCTATCTGAATTTCAGACCCGAGATCGTGCGCGACAGCTTCAGCACCTTGTTCCGCTGGCATTCTGAGGGCCGGATAAAGCCTCATATCAGCCACGTCCTGCCCTTGCAGGATGCAGCAAAAGGTTTGGAACTGCTGCGCGATCGCAAATCCACTGGCAAGGTGGTGATCCGCATCAACTCGCCACTTTAAGCGGCTGCGCCGTTGGATGATTGAAATTTTGGCGCAGTAGGTTCGCAAGCTCTGATACGTATTCCTCACGTACCCGCTCGGCACCATAGAGGTTGATGAACTGCACAGGCAAATCCGGCAGAACCCCGGCATGGTCAATCAGTTCCTGATGGCTGGGCTGGGTGCCTTCCAGCAAAACTCCCACAGCCAGATCAGCGCTGACGGTGGCTTCAACGGTGCGGTCGGAATCGCTGTCGATGCTCATATCCCATTCGATTCCCGCATCATCCAGCGCCGCTGTCGCGACTGGGCGAAAAATGCAATTCCGGCAAAACCCCAGCCGCAAAGGCTTTTGGCGCCAGGCAGATCCGTTCAGCGCGCCAACCCAACGCAAAGGCATATGGTGCAGGGTTTCGGCACCTTCGCCCGCACCCGATTCCGTAGTCACAATCAGATCGAAGCTTCCGCGTGCGAACTCTTCTTTCAAGTGCCGCGTGTTGGAAGTGACCAAGTTTACGCTGACCCGAGGAAAGCTGGCATTGAAACGCTTCAACACGCGCGGGATGAACGGATGAACGACGTCATGAGGTACGCCTAGCACGACCTCGCCCTCAAACGCCTGATCCGTCAGCCGCCCGATTACCTCATCATTCAACGCAATCATCCGCCGCGCATAAGCCAGCAACTGCTCTCCGGACGCCGTTAGCGCGATGGTTCGACCGGATCGATCCAGTAATTCCAGGCCCAAAAGCTCTTCCAGCCGTTTTAGCTGCATAGAGACCGCAGATTGCGTGAGGTGAAGAAATCCAGCGGCACGCGTCACGCCACCATGATCAGCAACAGCTACGAAAGACCGCAATGTAGTGATGTCCAAATTTCGCATGTTCAAGATTCCTTATGAGACTCGTCATAAACATTCATTTCCAAAATATGTCAGACTGCTCCATATAGATCAAGGAAATTGATTGAAGCGCTAAGTTTCATCAAACAATCAGGAAAGGGCAATGATTATGACCCATATAGCCATCTCAACCCCTCGTCGCATCAAGCGTAAGGCGATTGGTGCTCGGATACTTGACCTGTTTAACCTCGCTAGTCAGCGTCGCGAACTCGCCCAGCTTGATGATGATGCACTGAATGACATCGGCGTTTCACGCAAAGACGCGCGTAACGAAGCAGAGCGCCCGTTCTGGGACGCGCCCGACAGCTGGCACAAACATCTGTATTAATTCGAAAATACCGGCGGCTTGAGGGATTTGGCGACCAAGCCGCCGGTTTTTTGGCGACAGTTGCAAAAATTGCCGACAGTTTTGCTGAGTTTCAGGCTTAAAACCCTTGAAACGAGGGCCACACTCTCCGATATTTACCGGGAAACCGGCTCGCATCCGTGGGCTGCGAACAGAATATTGAAGGGAGACCCCTATATGGCACAATTCGACACGATCCGGACGGCGTCCGGCGCGCGCGCTGCCGAGATAGACGAGGGCCTGCGCGCCCATATGAACAAAGTCTACGGCACGATGTCCGTAGGCATGCTGATCACATTTGCCGTGGCATGGGCCGTGGGCTCGAGCCCGCAACTGCTGTCGATCTTCCGTGATCCGGTCACGCTGAGCCCCAATATCCTGGGCTGGATCGTGATGTTTGCACCTTTGGCGATGGTGTTTGGCTTTGGCGCTGCGATCAACCGGCTGTCTGCATCTGGCGCACAGCTGTTTTTCTATGCATTTGCAGCCGTCATGGGCCTGTCGCTGAGCTGGATTTTCGTAGCATTCACCGGCATTTCGATCGCGCAGGTGTTCCTGGTGACTTCGATCGCGTTTGCAGGTCTTTCGCTGTACGGTTATGTGACCAAGAAAGACCTTTCGGGCATGGGCACCTTCCTGATGATGGGTGTGATTGGCCTGATCGTTGCGATGGTCATCAACATCTTCCTGCAATCACCAGCGATCATGTTCGCAGTGTCGATCCTGGGTGTGCTGATCTTTGCCGGCCTGACCGCCTATGACACGCAGAAGATCAAAACCACCTATCTGCAGATGGCTCATGCGGGCGATCAGGAATGGCTTGGCAAAGCGGCGATCATGGGTGCTTTGAACCTGTATCTGGACTTCATCAACATGTTCATGTTCCTGCTGCAACTACTGGGCAACAGAGAATAAAACCGCTTCCAACAGAATACAGAAAGCCCCGCTTGGCACTTTGCTAAGCGGGGCTTTTTTTATGTTGCTCTTCAAAAGCCAATACCAAGCCTTGGTGAATTCGCATGATGTTCCGACCAGTTTATTTTGCCTCCACAAATTTTACACGCCCTCATAGCCGGATAGTCGCCCGTATTTACGCATAGTCCTCATGCTCAATTCACCGATTCCCATCAAAGCTCCGCGAACAATGATCAGCCTGCAGTTACTGTAGCAGTCGGCAGTCAACCATGTTGGCGCAACCCTAATTTTGCACCACTCTGAAAGCCGCGTTTGCAAGTTTGCATATGCGTTCATCAGCGCCTTTCGCCATTGGAACGTTCGTGTACTTGGTCGATCCAATCAAAGAATTTCATAATTTTGATTGCCGAAACCGGTTTCGGAGAAAACAAATAGAAGAATGATGACGAATCCAACTCTCCAGCAACCGCAGTCTCGCCCCCGGAGTCATTCTGGCCCCGGCAGGGTAAAACTGGATCAATTGGCCGATCATCTTGGGCTTTCTAAGAGCACGGTGTCCCGCGCCCTGAATGGATATACCGACATCTCGGAATCCACGAGAAAGCGCGTTGAAACCACGGCGCGAAAGATGGGCTATCGCCCACTCAGCCATGCGCAGGCGATACGAACCGGGCGGGTGCGCGCCATTGCCATGGTCATCAACAGCGAAGAACCAGACCGGCATAATCCATTTCTTCAGGATTTTCTGGCCGGAGCATGCGAAGCGGCGAGCGCATCCGACTGGACGATGACGATTTCTACGGCGAAGTCCGAAAAAGATATGCTTGATGTATTGGGGCGGCTTGTCGAAGAGCGCAAAGCCGATGGATTCATTCTGCCCCGGACCGAGGTCGACGATGCGAGGGTGAAATACCTGCAAGAGTTGAAGGTTCCCTTCATCATGTATGGCCGCACGGGGTATGGGCAGGCGGACTGGCAGGATGAGACATCCTGGTTCGACATTTCGGGTGAATCTGCAACCCGTGATGCGGTTGGTCGGCTCGTCGATTTTGGCCATACGCGTATCGGATATGTCGGTAGCGATCCGAAATTCAACTACAGCCATCTGCGCCGTGACGGTTATCTTGAAGGTCTCAAGATCGCGGCCTTGCCTGCCGATCCCGAGTTGATCCGGGAAGGTGCTCGTACGCGCGAGGAGGGTGCGGTTGAGGCACGCGCGCTTTTGACGCTGAATCACCCACCTACTGCAATAGTATTTGCAACGGATCTGGCTGCGCTGGGGTGTTACTCGGTCTGTACAGAACTGGGCCTCGAGGTCGGGCAAGATGTATCAATTCTGGGATATGACGGCATCCCTGAATGCCAATATGTCAGCCCTGGTCTTACCACGTTCAGCGTCGATTCTAAGCGGGCAGGAGAACGCCTTGCGACGATGCTGATCAGTCAGACTCGCGGTGAAGCGCCCGCAGATCTGCGTGAGATTGGTGAGGCCGTTCTGATCGAACGCAATTCCGACGGGCCACCAAGCGTTACAGCCGAGGAACTGGCCCGAAAAATTCAACTTTCAAAAGATCATAACCGGGGAGGAAACCGACTATGAAACTTGCACCTGTAGCATCGCGAATGATGCTTGGAACATCGCTTGCGCTAGTATTGGCGGCGATGTCCGCTCAGGCGGATACGATCCGCTTCTGGACCACCGAAGAACAGCCCGAGCGGCTGGCCAAGCAACAGGAAATGGCTGACCAGTTCAAGGCTGAAACCGGCACCACGGTCGAGGTTATCCCGGTCACCGAAAGTGATCTGGGTACACGCGCCACAGCAGCATTTGCCGCCGGAGACCTGCCAGATGTGGTCTATCATCCGCTGCAATATGCCCTGCCATGGGCCGAAGCGGGCATTCTGGATACCGAAGCCGCCACCGAAGTGATCGAAGAACTGGGCGCCGACACCTTCGCCCCCGGCGCGCTTGGTATGGCGGCGTTCAATGACGAAACCGCGTCGGTACCGGTCGATGGATGGACCCAAATGGTTGTCTACCGCAAAGACCTGTTTGATGAAGCGGGCCTTGAGGCCCCGAACTCATTCGCCAACGTCGTTGCTGCGCTGGAGCAGTTGCACAACCCGCCCGAGATGTACGGTTTCGTTGCTGCAACCAAAGTTGATGAAAACTTCATGAGTCAGGTTTTGGAACATGTGTTCCTCGCCAATGGCGTGACCCCTGTTGGCGCGGACGGATTCCAGCCGCTGGATGAAGCCAAGACCATAGAGGTATTGGATTTCTACAAGGCGATCTCGAAAGCCTCGCCCCCGGGTGAGCTATTCTGGAAACAATCGCGCGAGCTGTATTTTGATGGCAAAGCAGCGATGATCATCTGGTCGCCCTTCATCCTTGACGAACTGGCCGGTCTGCGCGACAGCGCCCCGCCGACGATCAACGATGATCCGACCTCACGCGATCTGGCCTCGAAGACTGGTATCGTCACTAACTTCTCGGGCCCATCGAACCCAGATGGCGCGGCTTGGGGTGACGTTCGTTACTTTGGCATCACCAACGACGCCGACACCGACGCGGCGATGGAGTTCGTGAAATTCGCCATGGATGACGGCTATACTCAAACACTGGCCATCGCACCCGAGGGCAAGTTCCCGGTCCGTCGCGGTAATGCTGACAACCCGACCGCGTTCTCGGAAGCATGGGCAGAGCTGCCTGTTGGCGTGGACCGCAAAGCCCCGTTGGGCGAGCTGTATGATCAGGCGATGATCGATGAGATCGTCGGCGGTCTGGACGTGGCGCAGCGCTGGGGCGTTGCTGAAGGCCAGCTGGCTTTGGCGTCCAAAATGATCAACAGCCAGGCAATTAACCGGGTCGTGCGCCAATATATCGACGATGAAATCGATGCCGCCGCTGCAGTGGCCGCAATGAACGACGAGCTCGCGAAGGTTCAGTAACCTTGTGACACATGCAGCGGCGATTACGCCGCTGCACCCAACCCTTCGAGGTATCCCATGTCTTCGGCCACCCCACCGACCGGAACCGGGGCGCTAGCCAAACGCGAGGCGCGTCTGGCCTGGACGCTGCTGGCTCCGACAGTGATCAGTGTATCGCTTGTGGTGATCCTGCCCTTGCTGGCGATCTTTTGGATCAGCTTCAAGCCCTTCACCCTGTCTGACCTTCGTCCGCCTGCACCTGTGGTGCGTGAAAGCTTGCGCGGATCTGGCGAGGATCTGCGGATTGAATACCGCGTCCGCAACTCAAGTCAGGACATCGCCGTTGTCGGCGTCACCCTGACAGATGTTCTACCGGACGGCGTGACGGCGCGCGAAGTTGCAAGTCCCTGTGTTCTGGACGGGCAAAACCTGTTCTGCGATTTCGGCACACTGGAAGGCGGTCAACGCGAACGCATCCGTATTCCGGTCACATTGGACGGAGATCCGGACGCTTTCGAAGAGCTGCTCGAAGGATCAGAGCCCGGCGTGACCGGGAGCGGACCCAGCGTCCTGACCAACCTTGAATTCAGTCTGGAAAACTACGCCCGTGTCTTTGATGGAGACGAGTTCTGGGGCGTGCTGTGGGTTACGTTGTTCTACACCGTGGTCGGCACCATTGGAGCTTTGGTGATGGGCCTGTTTGCAGCCTTGTTGCTGAACAAAAGCTTCAAAGGACAAGGGTTCATACGCGGCCTCTATCTGTTCCCCTATGTGGCGCCGGTCATCGCTGTGGCCTTCACATGGGTCACCTTGTTCGACCCGTTCTCGGGTTCTGCCAACGCATTGTTGGTGCAGATGGGACTAAGCAGTGAACCGATCAACTTCTTCGGGGAACGCCCTTTGGCGCTTATCATGGTGACAGTGTTCGAGATCTGGCGCTATTTCCCGCTGTCGTTCCTGTTCATTCTGGCGCGGATGCAATCAATCGACTCCAGCATGTATGAAGCAGCAGATATGGATGGAGCCTCACCATTCCAGAAATTCTGGCTACTGAGCATCCCGCAACTGCTGGGCATCCTGTCGGTACTGTTCCTGCTGCGTTTCATTTGGACGTTCAACAAGTTCGACGACATCTTCCTGCTGACCGGCGGCAATGCCGGCACCCGTACTCTGACCGTAAATGTCTATGAACAGGCCTTTGCGGTTTCGAACATCGGCGCAGGCGCAGCGGTGGCCGTTGTGATCCTGATGTGCCTGATCGCCTTCAGCTTCGTCTTCTTCCGCTTCATCAGCCGTGAGGAGGGTTTGTGATGCGCAAAGGGTATATAACCGCCCCGATTCTAGGCGCGCTCTGGCTGGTGGTGATCGCCACTACTGTCGCCATCACCATGTCATTCTCGACCGGGGCTGCGTTCCGGCCACAGGTCTTGCTCTGCTTGATATGGGGGGCTGTTGCCGGTCTGGTGTATGTCCGCTTCCCGGCGCAACGCGCACCGGCCCGACTGGGTGTATCCGCCTTGTTAGGCCTGTCTTGCCTGACCGGAGTCGGGCCTGTCCTGATCGGCTCTGACACATCCCTGCAGGCAATACTGGTCACCGTGGTAGCGATGGCAGTCGTGATGCACCTATCCGTTGCCGCAATCCTGAAAGAGACTCCGTTCGGCGAGCTCACCCGTCATGAGTACGAAGAGGCCGTGATCAGGTTCTGTACGGGCTTTGGCTACATCTTCTTTACCGCGATCGTGATCATCCCGTTCTATGTGATGGTGATGACCAGCCTGAAGTCGCAACAGGCCCTGTTGCAGAACCCGCTGGATTTCTCGGTAGATCTATCACAAGGCACCGCGCTGTTTCGCAGCTATACCGAGCTGTTTCGCGATTTCAACTTCGGCACCTATCTTTGGACCTCGCTCTACGTCTCGGTCCTGACGGTCTTTATCACCCTGCTGTTCAGCGTCCCCGGAGCCTATGCGGTGGCGCGGTTCCGTTTCTCAGGGCAAAAGGCGTTCTCGCGCTCGATTCTGCTGATCTACATGGTGCCGATGATCGTTCTGGCGCTGCCGATCTATATCGCGTTCTCGCTGACTGGCTTGCGCAACTCGATACTTGGCATCGTGATGATCTACCCGGTCACGACAATCCCTGTCGCGCTGTACATGCTGCAAGGTTATTTCCGTGGCTTGCCGACTGAGGTGGAAGAGGCCGGTCTCATGGATGGGCTGTCGCGGCTGGCAGTGATTTGGAAGATTACGCTGCCGCTTAGCCTGCCTGCGCTGGCGTCGGTCTCGCTCTACGTCTTTATGATCGCTTGGAACGAGTTCCTGCTGGCCTTCATGCTGCTGGACGACCCTTCGAAATTTACCCTGACCCGAGGCGTCACGATGCTGAACTCCTCGGAGATTCCCCGACAACACCTGATGGCGGGTGCGGTGATCGCCACCGTTCCGATCATGGCGCTGTTCCTGGGACTTGAACGTTTCATGACTAAGGGCCTGACTGCGGGGTCCGTCAAAGGATGACTGAGATGAACCAACATACAAACCCCGACCGCGAGGCGCGCAACATTCTGGTTGCCAATGATCGCGGCGGCTACACCATCCCGACCGAAGGGCTTTACCCCTATCAATGGAATTGGGACAGCGCGATTGCGGCGCTTGGCTTTGCCGAGTTCGACATTGATCGAGCCTGGGTGGAACTTGAAACACTGTTCTCGGGCCAGTGGGACGATGGAATGGTGCCGCATATCCTGTTCCACAAACAGGATGACGGATATTACCCCGGCCCGGATGTCTGGGGTGGCCACGGGCCGATCCCGTCCTCTGGCATCATTCAGCCCCCGGTGGCTGCAACTGTGGCGCGGAAGATCTGGGAAAAAGATGGCGATGCAGGCGCGGACCGCGTTCGCGCGCTTTTCCCATCTCTGCTGGCGTGGCATCGCTGGATCATGAGATGGCGACTCGACGAAAACGGCGCGGTCTGCACCACGCATCCGTGGGAAGCTGGTCGCGACAATGCACCGGACTGGGACAAGGCAATGGAGGGCGTAGATCCCACAGGTGTCGGAGACTACCAGCGCCGTGACACAAGCCACGTCAACAGTGCAGACCGACCGACCAAATACGACTATGACCGCTATATCAAATTGGTTCAGATCGGCTGTCAGGCCGACTGGGATCAACAGAAGTTGCTGAGCCTGAATCCCTTCCGAGTCGCAGATCCGACGATGACATTTATCACTCTGCGCGCCGCACGCGATCTGCAGGAGATCAGCGAAAGGCTTGGAATTGCTGCGGATGGACTAAGTAGCGACATTCAAAGGCTCGAAGCGGGCGCGCGATCTTTGTGGAACGAAACGCTGAGCTCGTTCGACTCGCGTGATGCGCTGACTGGTGATTGGGCCGGAAGCATCTCTAACGCGTCGTATCTTTGCTGGTTTGGGGGACTTGATTCACAGCACATGCTGGAGCGCCTGCAGGCGACGCTTGCAAAAGTACCCTTTCCAGTTCCCAGCTATGACCCCGCGATGCCCAACTTCGACCAACGCAGGTACTGGAGGGGTCCCACTTGGGGGTTCATGAATATGCTGATCGGGTTTGGATTGGCGGATATGGGGCACCTGGAAGAAGCCGAGGCACTGCGCCAGAAAACGTCGCAGCTGATCGCAACGAACGGCTTCGCTGAATACTACGATCCACTGACCGGCAGCCCTGCCGGAGGGAATTCATTCACCTGGACAGCCGCAGTTTGGCTGCATTGGGCAGGGAGGAACTAATGGGCAGCATCGAACTAAAATCCGTCGAAAAGTGGTTTGGCTCGGCCCAGGTCATCAAAGGCGTTGACCTAATGATTGATGAAGGTGAATTCATCGTCTTCGTCGGTCCATCGGGCTGTGGAAAATCCACCCTGCTTCGCATGATCGGTGGGCTTGAAGATATCTCGCGCGGATCGCTACTAATCAACGGCAATGATGTCACGGATCACCCACCCTCCAAGCGGGGTCTGACGATGGTGTTCCAGTCCTATGCGCTTTATCCCCACTTGACAGTCGCCGAAAATATGGGGTTCTCACTTAAGGTCGCGGGTGTTCCGAAGGCCGAGATAGCAGAGCAGGTCAATAAAGCCGCCGAGGTTCTCAAGCTGGGACCTTTTCTGGAACGTCGCCCCAAGGACCTGTCCGGTGGACAGCGGCAGCGCGTTGCAATTGGTCGTTCTATCGTGCGCGACCCGACGGCGTTTCTGTTCGATGAACCGCTCTCGAATCTTGATGCAGCGCTTCGTGTCGAAATGCGTTACGAAATCGCGAAACTTCATCAGAACCTAAAGCGCACAATGATCTACGTGACGCACGATCAGGTTGAAGCGATGACATTGGCCGACCGCATCGTCGTGCTTGAGTACGGCAAGATCGCGCAAGTCGGCACACCCCGCGAACTTTACGAACGCCCTGCCAATCTGTTTGTCGCACAGTTCATTGGCAGCCCCAAAATGAACATATTGCCGTGCACGACTCAGAACGATGGCTACACTTTGGAACATGGCAGACGCGGCGACTTCGCACGCTCGGGTGTAGCAAGCAAACTCGGCATTCGCCCCGAACACATCGATGTTGTGTCATCGGGCGATGGGCAATGTGATGGCATCATCGAGGTGATTGAGTATCTGGGGGCAGATACCTTCCTGATCGTGGATTGCGGCGCCGAAGAGAAGGTTACCGTGCGCCTGAATGGGGACACCGCTCTAAAGCCTGGGGCAAAGATCGGCCTGCATTTTCCCACCGACAAACTTCATTTCTTTGACGAGAATGGGCAGGCATTGGTAGAGCAATGAACGTTGCTTCCTATCAGTTGAGGTTAAACAGTACTGCTGATCGGGTCTGAGTTTCACCACTGATTATTCTTTGGCGGTGGGGTGAAATAGAGAACACGCACAGCGCTTGCTTGGATGCCAACGGATGGCGGGGGCCTCTGAACTCGCGTGATCATCGCCCGGTGTGTCACATGGATTGAATGACCGGTGCTGGGTTTGAGCCCTTGTTCAGTGCCTCGTAAGACTTGCAGAAACACTGAAACTAGAAAGCCCCCGCCAATGGCGGGGGCTTTTACTTAGATTGTGTAAGCTAAATTAACGGCAGTTCAGTGGCACTGCAAAACCCGAACTGCGCTCGGACGAACCTTTGCGGTATACATCACCCGCGGGCAAACATCCGGTAAAGCGTTCCGTTTGAGCGCCAAAGGCCGAGCCCACCGATGTATCAACTTTGGTGGAGTTGTTTTCCGTACGCAGGACGCCGAACAACTGACCGTTTACACTGACATTGCTCAGGTACAGATTGGTATCACTGCCAGTGAGTTGAACTGAATTCGCATCTGAGCGACCGCCATTATCGATAGCGACACCCGCGATCTTTTCAAGCTCGGCTTTGTCCGATGTAACCTGGACCGTTGGTAGCTTGGCCAGTTCCGCCGGGATGTTGGTTTCTGGCGGCAAAAAGGCTACGGCGCCTTTTACATCCGACACTGTGCGCGGTTCACCATCAATCCCGGTGAAACCAACACCTTCGCGGTTAAAGGGGTCTTCGCAGGCTGACAATGTCAGAACAGCAAGAGCGGGCAACAAGATTTTTTTCATGGCGGTCAACATTTTGGAAAGGGTTGCTGAAGCGTAGCGGCAGGGGATTAGAAAAAGCAAGCCGCTGAGATTCAGAACACCCAAACCTCTGATGCGCCCCTGCAACGCCCCCGCTTGGTTTAGGCCGACCAAGAGATACCCCAAAACAATACAAAAAAGGACCCTGCATGGCAGAGTCCTTCTTCAAAAAGTATGTCAGAGGGCAGATTACTTGATCTTGCCTTCTTTGTACTCGACATGCTTCCGAGCGACCGGATCGTATTTACGAATGGTCATTTTCTCGGTCATGGTGCGCGCGTTCTTCTTGGTCACGTAGAAGTGGCCCGTGCCCGCGGTCGAGTTCAGACGGATCTTGATTGTCGTCGGCTTCGCCATGGTTATCTCCTGCGTCCGAAAAGGCAGGGGCCTTTCGGTTGAATCCTTATGAGCGTGCGCTTTTAACCGCTCATGCGCCCAAGTCAACCGGATTCGCCGCGTTGGGGGAACAATTCCTGACACGGCTTCAAGAGCAGTCGATTTGGAACGCTCACGATTCTGTGATAGTGTCGCCGGAACCTTCGAAGCCCGTTTTGCGGACTTAGGTAATACCGGGCTGGATGTAAATTCCGGCAGACAACACCGCTCACAACTATAGCAACGCCCGGCTGTCTATTTGGCCGGGTCTTTTCCGGTTTGCGCGCAATCCTGCACGCGACACGGCCAAGGAGTCGGCCGCTTTAGCGCTCCGAATAAACTGCAACCAAGGGAGAGAAATATGCCTGTTTTCATTACCTATGCGTCTTATTCGCAAGATGGGGTCAAAGGAATGTTGGCAAAACCGGAAGATCGCACCGGTCCCGTCAAGGTCTTGCTTGAGAAAGCAGGCGGCAGACTGATCTCATTTTATATAACCACTGGAGGCAATGATGTCGTCGTTATCAGCGAACTGCCTGAAGGCAGTGATGCTGTGGCAATTGGCATGGCCGTCGCGGGCACGGGTGCGGTTTCGAGGATCGAGACCGTTCGCGCATGGTCGGCGCAGGAATTTGTTGCCGTCGCCGAAAAAGCTGCAGCACTTGGCGGCACCTACACACCTCCGGGCGGGTAACAGGAGATGCGCGGAGGGCCTGTAAGCCGGATCCTGTTCCAGGGTTGCCCCCTTCGATGACCATTCCTCTAGGCCGTGCATTGCTGCGCGGCTCGAGCTGCCTACCCGGTCCCTCTCGGCCAAGGCGTGCCTAGCGGCGGTATCGGTTTGCACCGACCGGCCCGCGCGGGGACCCTATTCGGCATTGCTCCCGGTGGGGCTTGCCGTGCCGCCACTGTTGCCAGCGGCGCGGTGGGCTCTTACCCCACCGTTTCACCCTTGCCACACGTGTGTGGCGGTCTGATTTCTGTGGCGCTTTCCGTCGGGTTTCCCCGCCCGGGCGTTACCCGGCACCGTTGCCTTGTGGAGTCCGGACTTTCCTCTCGGGCCTAACGACCCCAGCGACCATCCGGCCCTCCGCGCGTGGGTTGGGTAGGCTCTGTGCGTGATGGCGTCAAGAGGGGTTGGGGTGGTGAAGGGGCCAGCCCCTTCTTGGCCTACGGCCAATTCATCCCCGAGATATTTTTGGCCAGATGAAGGGCGGATCAGGTCGATTTTGGGAGCGGACAGAGGGCTATGAGATCATCGAGGTGCAAGGGGCCTGAGGCCCACGGGCGATAGCGCAGGCGTGTGGAATTTAGGAGCGTCTTCTCGTCGCTTGTCGCTGTGTAGCCCCGGTTCTGCGCCAGCTCGCGGAAGTTGACGTTCGGTTCGAGGGCAGTACCACGCCGAGCGGCAATGCGCTGGTGTTCCAGCCTTTGCCAGTCGAACCGAGGGCCGGGGTCGGACTTGCGGCCCGGTGCCATGTCGGAATGCCCGATCACACCCTCTGGCGCGATGGTCCAACGCTGCATGAGTTCGGGCAAAAGCTGCTCCAATACACGCATTTGGGGTTCGGCAAACGGGTGGTCTCCGCCATTGTCCAGCTCGATCCCGATCGAGCGGGAGTTTATGTCGGCTTGCCCTTGCCACTCCCCTGCCCCGGCGTGCCAAGCGCGATCTTCCTCTCGGACAAGCTGCCAGAGCGCACCGTCGCGACCGATCAGGTAGTGGGCGGAGACCTCGGGACCCGGATCGCAGAGACGTTCAAGCGCGGCAGCAGCGCTCTCCATTGCAGTGTAGTGCAGCACGATCAGCTCGGGTGACAGCCCATCCCGGCGGGGGCCGAAATTGGGCGATGGGTGCCAGATGGGGGAGAGCTTAGTTGTTGACGGCACTGCGGAACGGGCTGGGGTCCCAGCCGCAGGCGTAACCGTCGCCGTCCGGATCCAGCCCTTTGCGGTCACGCTGGGGGCCACCATTCGACAGAAACTCAATCTGCGCCTGATCAGGAGAGGCGAACTGAGCGCAGTTGCGCTGTGCCTTGGCCTGCAGGTTAAATCCGGCTCGGCTGTACAACTGGGTACCGATGGGGTTCGAAGTGCTCAGGGCGTATTGCACGATATTGGGTTGCCCGTCAGAGCCGCGCTCGGGCACGGCAGTAGGGGCGACGACCTCGTAAGACTGCCGATTCTGTTCGATACGAGCGGCGTCGGCATCGATACTGCGACGGTTTGAGACAGCCTTAAAATCCTGCTCATCAGAGATACTTGGGTTGTTTGTTGCAGTCAGAGGCGCGACGCGCGTCTCTTGACCCGACGTATTCGCCAAGGCAATGGCCGTCTGGTTGGCGATGTCAGAGGCGTCGCCTGTTGGTGCGGCACCAACAGCCCCCTGCGCCGAGAGCGGCTGTTCGGAAACCGCCTCGGGTGGTGCAAGCGGATTACCGGCAAGACCCTGCCCGGCCAGTTCGGCCTCGCGCTGCGCCTGATATTCCGGCGTATTGAAACCGGTACCCGAAACAGGGGTAACGGTATCACATGCCGCGATCAGCCCAAGGGCCGGGATCAGAAGCAATTTGCGCATTTGGCTGCTCCGGTTCTTTATTGCCGTGTCAGGATTGAGGATTACCACCATTTTCCGGGCTTGGCCACAAACCCAGCCGCGCTCTCTAGCGCGTAGGCGGTGTTGAGCAGATCGCCTTCCTCCCACGGACGGCCGATCAGCTGCAGACCCAACGGAAGGCCCTGTTTGTCCAGACCAGCAGGAACCGAAATACCGGGCAGGCCTGCGAGGTTCACTGTCACGGTGAACACATCGTTCAGGTACATCTGAACAGGATCAGCCTCGGTCATCTCGCCCAGACCGAACGAGGCCGACGGCGTTGCCGGGGTCAGGATCGCATCAACGCCTGCGGCAAAGACATCTTCGAAGTCCTTCTTGATCAGGGTGCGGACCTTGCGGGCGCGGTTGTAGTAGGCGTCATAGAAGCCTGCAGACAGCACGTAGGTGCCGATCATCACCCGGCGCTGGACCTCATGGCCGAAGCCTTCGGCGCGGGTCTTTTCGTACATCTCGGTGATGCCATCGCCCTGAGCCAGCTGTGCACGGCGGCCATAACGGACACCGTCATAGCGGGCGAGGTTCGACGACGCCTCGGCAGGAGCAATCACGTAATAGGCAGGCAGCGCGTATTTGGTATGCGGCAGCGAGATATCTACGATTTCGGCGCCTGCGTCTTTCAGCATAGCGGTGCCATCGGCCCAAAGCTTTTCAATCTCGGCAGGCATGCCGTCCATGCGGTATTCCTTGGGGATACCGATTTTCTTGCCTTTGATATCGCCGGTCAGCATCGCCTCGAAATTTGGCACGGCCAGCTCGGCGCTGGTGGAATCCTTGGGGTCATGACCGCACATGGTTTCCAGCATGATCGCTGCGTCTCGGACGTTCTTGGTCATCGGACCGGCCTGATCCAGAGAAGAGGCGAAGGCCACAATGCCCCAGCGCGAGCAACGACCATAGGTTGGCTTGATGCCGGTGATACCGACAAAAGCAGCAGGCTGGCGGATCGAACCGCCGGTATCGGTACCGGTCGCGGCCAGACACAGGTCAGCCGAGACAGCCGAGGCTGAGCCACCGGACGAGCCGCCGGGTGTCAGCTGTGCATCGTCATTGCCGCGCCGCCACGGGCTGACCGCATTGCCGTAAACGGATGTTTCATTAGACGAACCCATCGCGAACTCGTCCATGTTCAGCTTGCCCAGCATCACAGCACCAGCATCCGCCAATTGTTGCGACACGGTGGATTCGTATTCGGGCTTGAACCCCTCGAGAATTTTCGAGGCCGCTTGCGAGGGCACGCCCTTAGTGCAAAACAGATCCTTGATACCGATCGGCAGGCCGCACATCGCAGGCGCGTCGCCGCCTTTGATCCGCTCATCCGCCGCCTTGGCGCGCTCCAGCGCGATCTCGGGTGTTTTGTGGACAAAGGCGTTCAGTGCGTCGGCGTCGTCTATCGCCTTGAGGCAGGCCTCGGTCAGTTCAACGGATGTTACTTCTTTGGCACGCAGCGCATCGCGGGCCTCGGCCAGGCCCAGTTTGTTCAGATCGCTCATGACTTACTCCACAACTTTGGGAACAGCGAAGAACCCTTCGCGCGCATCGGGGGCGTTGGACAAAACCTTGTCCTGCTGGTTTCCATCGGTGACCACGTCCTGACGACGTTTCAAGCGCATCGGCTCGACCGAGACCATCGGCTCGACGCCTTCGACATCCACTTCGTTCAGTTGCTCGATAAACCCGAGGATATTGTTGAACTCGGACGCCAGCGCAGGCAGCGCGTCATCCTCGACCTTGATCCGGGCCAGTTTGGCCACCTTGGCGGCGGTGCTTTGGTCAATCGACATCGGAAACCCTCATCTACGTTAGGGGGCGTTTACCTGTCTGCCGCAGCACTCGCAAGAGCGGCAGGCGGCAGACGCGGATTCAAACCCGTGATCGCGCGCTGCCATGCATATTTGAATGCCTGATATGCAAATAAGTAAACTAATTAGTTCAGCTTTGCCGTTGAAAAACTGAACCGAACAGTTCACCTCAGTATCGTGACGCAACGAGAAATCGGAGACACCTCATGAAAACCCTTATTCCTGCCTTCATCTTGTCCGCTCTGGTTCTGACCTCGCCTGCAATGGCTCTGGGTATCGATATGAACAATCTGACCCGAAACCTGAGCTTCCCCGCGCCTGTTTCGGAACCCGTAACCAAGGACCACACCCAGGCGGGCAAATAATCCTGACCTGCGCGCCGGATCGGTACGCCCCCTCCTGATCCGGCGCTTCTTGCAATTGACTGCTGCACCCATTCCAACAACTCGTTAGCATGGTCCTGGACCAAACGCCGAACCACCCGTCAGGTGCCGTTCAGGCGAGCTAACGGAGCAGAGAATGAGCACACGCAAGCAAACCGTTCTGGACGCAATTGACGCAGCAAATGCGCAAGACCCCAACATGGAAGATGGCCAGCCGGTAGAGCTGATTTACGGCCAACGCATGAGCGCAGAGTTGGACCGACTGTTTCCCAATGCGTCGGATGCTTTGCAGATTGCCGCACGTGGCCAGCACGTTGAACGTTGGAAGCTGAAGCGCACGGAATACCCCGAAGGACGCGCAGGGTATCTGGCCTGGCGTAAGGCGCAGGGCGTTTATCACGCTGATGTTGTGCAGGGGTTCATGGAACTGGCGGAATATGGCGCGGACGACTTAGAAGCCGTCGGGCAAATGCTGCGCAAACAGGGGATCAAGCGCAATGCCGACGTACAGGCGCTTGAGGACGTGATCTGTTTCGTTTTCCTGAAATGGTATTTCGCTCCTTTTGCCGCCAAGCATTCCGCCGAAAAAATCCAGCGCATTGTTGAAAAAACGGCTTTCAAGATGTCAGCCGAAGGCCGTGCCCGCGTTTTGGCCGAGTTTGATCTGCCCGAGGCCCTGGCCGCTGCGTTCAGGGATTAACTACCAGCATGACGCTTAGGCGATTCTGATCAGCGTCCCGTCCCTCCGGCCACCACAATTCCGGCCGGAGGATTTCGGATCGCCCGCAGATAAACCTCGATCATCCAGCCCAGCATGATGGCGTTCAGGATATGCCACATGAAATGCGTTCCCATTGGCAAGCGCCCGCAAACTGGAATGTCCAGTGATCGAAAGGTGATCGAGGCCATCAGGACGCCTGCCCCAATTGCCAGGCCACGCGCGGTATCCGGGGCTTTCTGACGCAACAGGACTGCGTAAATCAGAATCAACAAGGGAACCGGGGCATAGGCTGCCGAGCCACCAAGCCCCGGCACCAACTGAAACAACGGGATCGTCAGCGCCACGTAAGGAAAGAACAGCGCGGTCAAGCCCAGCGCGTATCTGTTTCTCAGCCCCCAGACATCGCGATTCACGGCGTAAATATAGACGAGAATGTACAGCAGAATCGGCGTCACGTCCAAGATCGCCGCCCAAACCTGCGCATGAGTATGGAACAGATAACTGCCGATTCCGATCATCGCCAGAATGACGACCAAAGCCATCGCCAACGGCGCACCCTGCCCGCGCACCCTTTGCCACATCACAAATGCTGCGATCAGAAACGCCGCATTGGTAATGGCATTTATCGGTTCGGCCCAATAAGCGGGTGAGAGCCGCTCACAATATCCATCAACATACTGCGTCCAATCCATGGATTTTTACATAGCCGATGCTAGGCTGACTCCAAGCGGAAAATGGGAGGATTCTTCATGGATATCATTTGGCTGGGACATGGCAGCTTTCGCATCGAAACCGCAGGACAGGTCCTGTTGGTCGATCCCTGGCTGACGGGCAACCCGTCTTTGTCCGAGGATCAGCACGACGCGGCCGTTGCGGGTGCGACGCATATCCTTCTGACCCATACCCATTTTGACCACGTCGTCGATGTGCTGCCGCTGGCCAAACATCTGAACGTGCCTGTGGTCGGACAATATGACCTGATGGGCTACTGGGCCGAGGCTGAAGGTATTGAAACGGTCGGATTCAACAAGGGTGGCACTGTTGACCTAAACGGTGTCAAATTAACGATGGTGCCTGCGTCGCACAGCTCGACCTTCTCGACGCCTGATGGTCTTCGCACGGGTGGAACCGAGGTCGGCTATATGATCGCGTCCGAGGACCGTATGCTCTATTTCTCTGGCGATACCGACATTATGGCCGACATGGAGTGGATGGGTGATTATTACAAACCCGATATCGGCATCCTTTCGGCAGGCGGCCACTTTACCATGGACATGAAGGGCACTGCCTATGCTGCCAAGCGGTATTTCAATTTCAAGACAGTGATCCCGTGCCATTACAAGACCTTTCCGATTCTCGCGCAATCGGCTCAGGAATTGGCTGACGGGTTACCCGGTGTCGATGTAATCGAGCCCGAGGTCATGCAGGCGATTTCTCTCTGATGCCCGCGTCGGATTTCAGCGCGCAGGAATACGCTGACCGCATTCACAAGACCCGTTCTGCGATGGATCAACAGGGTATCGAGACCTTGTTGATCACGGACCCATCGAACATGGCGTGGCTCACCGGTTATGACGGTTGGAGCTTTTACGTACCGCAGATGGTCATCCTGCCCGCCAGCGGATCGCCCCTTTGGTGGGGCAGAACGCAGGACAAGGCGGGGGCTGCGCAGACCACCTGGCTGGACCAGATGGACCTGCTGGACTGGCCCGAAGAGCATGTGCAACACCCGGACCACCATCCGGTCGACGCGCTCGTCCTTGCGTTGCGGGATCGCGGCTGGACCTCTGGTATCGGCGTGGAGATGGATAACTATTATTACTCAGCCGCCAGTCACCGCATCCTCGAACGCGCCTTCGGTGCATTGATTGATGCCACAGGGCTTGTGAATTGGAAGCGCGCCGTAAAAAGCGATGCCGAGATCGCAATGATGCGCAAGGCGGGTCAGCTGACCGCACATATGCACGGTGTTCTGCGTGACGCATATCGCGAAGGATTGCCCAAAAACCAACTTGTCGCCGAAGTGCAGGCGGCAGGCATCGCCGGACTGCCCGGCCTAGCCGGAGATTACCCTGCTATCGTGCCGATTGCACCCTCCGGTCGTGAGGCTTCTGCCTCGCACATTACTTGGAACGACCGACCTCTGGTGCGGGATGAGGCGACCTATTTCGAAATCTCCGGCTGCTATCGACGCTATCACTGCCCCGCCAGTCGCAGCCTGTTTCTGGGTGATCCCCCGGATGATATCCGCCGGGCCGAAGCCGCCGTTCTAACCGCTATCGACGACACAATGACCGCCGCACGCCCTGGCATCACCTGCGAAGAGGTCGCGGCTTGTGTCTATGACAGTTTCGCCCGCGCGGGGTATGTCAAAGCCAACCGCACCGGCTATCCCATCGGGCTCAGCTATCCGCCCGACTGGGGCGAGCGCACCATGAGCCTGCGACCCGGTGACACGACGGAATTGCAAGAGAATATGACCTTTCACCTAATGCCCGGCCTCTGGACCCCAGACTGGGGACTGGCGATTACCGAAAGCTTTGTGGTGACGTCAGATGGGGGCAAGCCCCTGGCTGATATCCCACGTGAAATGGTCGTAAAAACTTAACCGCGCTGCGCCGCGAAGAAGCGTTTCAGCAGCGCGGCAGCCTCTTCGGCGGCAATGCCGTCATAGACCTCGGGTCGATGGTGGGCCTGTGGGTGTGAAAACACGCGCGCGCCATGCGCGACACCGCCAGATTTCGGATCGGAAGCGCCGTAGTAGATGCGCCGGATGCGGGCTGCGGCCAGCGCTGCGGCGCACATGGCACAAGGCTCAAGGGTTACGTAAAGGTCATGATCGGGTAAACGCTCGGACCCGGCCGCGGCACATGCGGCGCGCAGAGCCAGAATCTCAGCATGGGCAGTGGGGTCATTCAACTCGCGGGTGCGGTTCCCATCTGCGGCCACTACCTGCCCGTCGGGCGCGACGATCACCGCGCCGACCGGCACTTCACCTCGGTCTGCTGCCGCCTGTGCCTGTTCCAGCGCCTGTTTCATGTGGGATCTGAACTTCATGCCTCTGACTGCCTCAGAAACCCGTCTTTCGCAAGCCGCCGGGATGGGTTATGGCCGGAGGATGACCAATACCCCTCCTCCCGGCGACCGGATCGCCAAAGTGCTGGCCCGCGCCGGTGTCGCCTCGCGCCGCGAAGCTGAACGCATGATCGAAGCCGGACGTGTGACCGTGAATGGCAAGGCGATCAACAGCCCTGCGCTGAACGTAACCGCCAAGGACAGGATTACCGTCGATGGTAAACCAGTATCCGAGCCCGAGCCATCACGCCTGTGGCTCTATCACAAGCCACCGGGACTAGTGACGACGGCGCGTGACGAAAAAGGCCGCAAGACGATTTTTGACGACCTGCCCGAGGATATGCCCCGGGTCATGAGCGTCGGGCGACTCGATCTGAACTCGGAAGGATTGCTACTGCTGACTAATGATGGCGGCATCAAGCGCAAGCTGGAACTGCCCTCAACTGGATGGCTGCGCAAATACCGGGTGCGGGTAAATGGACGCCCCAAAGACGAGGATTTCGAACCGCTGCGCAAAGGCCTGGTAATCGATGGTGAACGGTTTCAGCCCATGACCGTGACACTGGACCGTCAACAGGGCGCGAACGCTTGGCTGACCATCGGCCTGCGCGAAGGCAAGAATCGCGAAATCCGCCGCGCTATCGAAGATATCGGTTATGTGGTGAACAGGCTTTTGCGGGTTTCTTACGGCCCATTCCAACTGGGCAACCTGAAACCCGGCGAGGTTGAAGAAATCCGCCGCCGTGTCATGCGCGACCAACTGGGGCTGGATGCTGAGGATAGCGGAATACCCCCGGCCAAACGCCCCGCTCGACCGCAGCGCAAAAGACCAGCAATCGGCAAGAAACCTCGCAAGTGACGCGGGTTATTCAACCTTCCCCCTAGCGCCAAGCCCTCGTATCGCCTAAATTTTCCCTGATGGTCACAGTTGGGGGGCGCTATGTCCGGGACCGGAGTACAAAAATTGGCCTATGCGGCCCTGTTGGTGCTGTTGTTCGGCGTCTGCACCGGTCTGTTGGGGGGCCTGTAGCGAAATGGCCAAACGGTACGGCGGCAAATTCAGCCCAGAAGGCGATGTTTCCTCGCAGGATCAGCCATCGCGTGGCCAATTCGATGGTGCCCGTGTCGAACCGGCAGGTGCACGCGCGAACATCCTGTTTGTCCCGGCGATACCACTGGTGTTTCTGTCTCTGAACGATGGCGCGATCGGAATGACCATCGGCCTGGTTGCGGCAGGGCTACTGACCGCTGCCGCGTTTCTGCTGCGCGAAGGTTTAAGGGCCGAATCCGCTTACAACGCCCGCCGCACCGCACGCAGACCTGCGTTTCCCCGCAAGGTGTTTTCCAGCGTTCTGACCGGTTTGGGGGCGGCGCTAGCCTCATACCGGACCGAATTTCTGGACGCCGAAACAGCATCACAGGTAAGCCTGCTGGCCCCCATCCTGTTTGGCGCCGCTGCAACGGTTCTACATTCGGTTTCCTTCGGCCTCGATCCAATGAAGGACAAAGGAATGGAGGGTGTCGACACCTTCCAGCAGGACCGTGTCGCACGCGTGGTCGAGGACGCCGAAACCCATCTGACCCAAATGACAGATGCAATAAAACGCGCAGGTGACCGCCGGATCGAAGCGCGGGTCGAACGCTTTCAGGATACAGCCCGCGATCTGTTTCGCACGGTCGAGGAAGACCCGCGCGATCTGGCTGGTGCCCGAAAATACCTGACGGTTTATTTGCAGGGCGCGCGCGATGCGACGGTGAAGTTTTCGGACGTCTATGCACGGACGCGTGATGCGCAGGCGTTGGCGGACTATTCGGCGTTGCTGGACGATCTTGAACAGAATTTCGCGGCGCGGACGCGAAAGATGCTATTGGATGACCGCAGTGATCTGACGGTTGAAATTGATGTGCTGCGCGACCGGCTGCAGCGCGAAGGCGTCCGGTTGGACTGACCGGCTTTTATGTAAGCGAGGATTACCCCATGTCCGATGAGATTAAAAACAAGGCAGTCGAGGCTGAAACGCTGGTGCAGGAAGTCACCGCCGTAGCCCTCCCCGAGCCGCAGGCCGAGATTGTCCCGTTGGAAGAGGCCGACGAACCGGTTGGTGCCGAGATCCGCAAGCGGATGGGTGAGATCGACATGGGCGACACAAACTCGATCGTCTCGTTCGGATCATCCGCACAGGCGGAATTGCAAGAGATCAGTCAGGCCATGCTGGCCGACGTGCGCAACAAGGATGTGGGCCCGGCGGGTGACAGCCTTCGCAATATCGTAACAACGATCCGGGGGTTTTCAGTCAGCGAACTGGATGTGCGTCGCGAACGCAGTTGGTGGGAAAAACTGCTGGGCCGCGCTGCACCCTTTGCCAAGTTCACAGCGCAGTATGAAGACGTTCAAAGCCAGATCGACCGGATCACTGATGATCTTCTGGGGCATGAGCATACACTGCTGAAAGATATCAAGTCTTTGGATCTGCTGTACGAAAAAACGCTGGAGTTCTACGACGAACTCGCACTGTACATCGCAGCGGGAGAGGAGAAGCTGACCGAGCTGGACAGCCACGACATTCCTGAAAAAGAGGCCGAGGTTCAGGCCGCGCCCGAAGACCAACAGGTGATGAAAGCGCAGGAATTGCGCGACTTGCGTGCCGCGCGCGATGATCTGGAACGCCGGGTCCACGACCTGAAGCTTACCCGTCAGGTGACGATGCAATCGCTGCCCTCCATCCGTCTGGTGCAGGAAAATGACAAGTCGCTGGTGACCAAGATCAACTCGACCCTCGTCAACACAGTACCGCTCTGGGAAACCCAGCTGGCACAAGCTGTCACCATACAGCGCAGTGCCGAGGCCGCCGCTGCCGTACGTGATGCCAATGATCTGACCAATGAATTGCTGACCTCGAACGCCGCCAACTTGCGCGAATCCAACAAAATGATCCGCGAAGAGATGGAGCGTGGCGTCTTCGATATCGAAGCCGTCAAACAAGCCAATGCAGACCTGATCGGCACCATCAACGAAAGCCTCGCCATTGCAGACGAAGGCAAGGCCAAACGCGCCGCAGCCGAGGAAGAACTGAAGAAGATGGAGGCCGAATTGCGCGACACGCTCGCCTCGGCCAAGGCGCGGCAGGACGGGATCGGCGACAATGCCGGAACGGCTGTTCCCGGATAATGGAAACAGCGGGCGTGCGGCCATTTCATCGCGCTAAGATTGCAGTATTGGGCTTGTCGCTGCTGGCATTTGCTGGCTGCGATGAGGCATTGACGACGACGATCGCTCCTGAACCTCAACCTGCCCAGCCGCAAGGCCTGAGCAATGCATATCAAGCGCCCTCACCAGCGAGCCTTGATCTCGCGCGATACTATGAAAGCGTACAAAATAACCTGCTGACGCGCGGGTTGCTGAGAACCGATGGCGGTGGCCCTGATACGCCCTATGATGCCGATGATCTGGCTCGGAACTTTGAGACCATAGCGTTTTATAATGAATATCCGGGGCAAGCCGTTGCCAGCGGCAGCAGTCGCACCAGCCGACAGCTTAGTCGCTGGTCGTCGCCGGTTCGCATAAAGCCCGAGTTTGGTCCATCGGTTGCACCTGAAGTCCGGCAGCAAGAGGCCGCCCGAATTGACGCCTACGCCAACCGCTTGTCGCGGCTCACTGGACACCCGGTCTCAACCACCACCCGGAATGCAAATTTCCACGTCTTCGTGGCGGGTGAAGATGATACCGCTTATGTGCAAGCCCGGCTGCGACAACTGATCCCGGGCATAGGGCAGGCACAACTTGACCTCTTCGACAAACTGCCACGCTCTTTCTATTGCTTTGTATTCGCTTCGGCGTCGAACAGCGCGCCACAGACATATACCCGGGCTGTTGCCCTGATCCGGGCGGAACATCCCGATCTGGTGCGCCTGAGTTGCGTCCACGAAGAGATCGCTCAGGGATTGGGGCTGCCGAATGACAGCCCGTCTGCCCGGCCATCAATCTTCAACGATGACGACGAGTTCGCCCTGCTCACAAGCCATGATGAAAAACTACTAACCATTCTATACGACCCGCGCCTCAAGCCTGGCATGACAGCTGACGAAGCGCGGCCAGTGGTCCGTATCATTGCACGCGAATTGATGGGGCAGTCGCTCTGACCCCGAAGACAGGAGAAATCCAATGGGAATTTTTGATTTTCTGACCGGTGAATTCATAGATGTCATCCACTGGGTCGACGATACGCGCGACACCATGGTCTGGCGGTTCGAGCGTGAAGGACACGAGATCAAATACGGCGCCAAGCTGACCGTGCGCGAAGGTCAAGCGGCGGTCTTTGTGCATGAGGGGCAGTTGGCGGATGTCTTCACCCCAGGTCTCTACATGCTTGAGACAAACAACATGCCGATCATGACGACGCTGCAGCATTGGGATCACGGCTTTCAGTCTCCGTTCAAGTCTGAAATTTACTTCGTTAACACGACCCGGTTCAATGACCTGAAATGGGGCACCAAGAACCCGATCATGCTGCGCGATCCCGAGTTTGGACCAACACGCATCCGGGCCTTCGGCACCTATACAGTGCGGGTCAAGGACCCGGCGAAATTCCTAGTAGAGATCGTAGGCACCGATGGTGAATTCACCATGGACGAGATCAGCTTTCAGATCAGAAACATCATCGTGCAGGAATTCAGCCGCGTCATCGCAGGCTCGGGCATTCCAGTTCTCGATATGGCGGCGAACACTGCCGATCTGGGCAAACTGATTGCCGCCGAGGTGTCACCGGTGCTGGACGGGTATGGTTTGAGCATGCCCGAGTTCTACATCGAGAACATCTCGCTGCCACCAGCGGTCGAGGCCGCGCTGGACAAGCGCACATCGATGGGGTTGGCGGGCGATCTGGGTAAATTCACGCAGTATTCCGCAGCCGAAGCGATGACTGCGGCAGCCAACAACCCTGGCCAGGGTGGCGGCATGGGAGCGGGTCTTGGCATGGGAATGGGCATGGCGATGGCACAGCAGATGTCGAACATGGCAGCGGGTCAACCAAGCGGCCCTTGGGGCGGTTCCGCCCCCGCTGCCCCGCAAGCCGCAGCGCCTGCGGCACCGCCACCCCCGCCACCCGTCGAGCACGTGTGGCATATCGCGGAGGATGGCCAGACCAGCGGGCCGTTTTCCAAGGCCAAGATGGGCCGAATGGCGACCGATGGTGAGATAACGCGCGAGACCCACGTTTGGACCGCCGGACAGGACGGCTGGAAGAAGGCAGGCGACGTGCAGGAGTTGGCGCAGCTGTTCACGATTTTACCGCCGCCGCCTCCGGGCGCGTGATCTGACATTTGGTAACCTGATTTCGAGGTTCTGTCATGGCGAAAGACGAACACCGTTTCCCCTGTGACCAATGCGGGGCGGATTATCGGTTCAATCCCGGTGACGGAACGCTGACCTGCGATCATTGTGGCAACACCAGAACGATCGGTGCTGGCCCATGGGGTGGTGCGAGTCTGCGAGAGCTGGATTTCGACGCCGCCATCGCGGATCGCTTGCCTGACAGCGAGATTGAAGAAACCCGTGTTCTGACCTGTCCGAACTGCGCGGCTCAGGTTGAGTTTGATCCGAACACCCATGCTGCGGAATGCCCGTTCTGTGCCACTCCGGTAGTGACCGATACAGGCGTTAGCCGCCATATCAAACCCCGCGGAGTGTTGCCGTTTGCACTGGATGAACGCTCGGCCCACAAGGCAATGGGGGATTGGCTGGGCCGACTGTGGTTTGCACCCAACGGGTTGAAGGAATACGCCCGAAAGGGACGCAAGATGCAGGGCATTTATGTCCCGTATTGGACCTTCGACGCTGATACCAAGTCGAGCTATCGTGGGGAACGCGGTGTGGTGTATTACGAAACCCGAACCGTCATGCGCGATGGAAAGCGCGTGCAGCAACAGGTTCCCAAAGTGCGCTGGACGCCA
The DNA here is from genome assembly GCF_056540645.1 of Ruegeria sp. AM5. NCBI lineage: Bacteria > Pseudomonadati > Pseudomonadota > Alphaproteobacteria > Rhodobacterales > Roseobacteraceae > Ruegeria > Ruegeria sp. AM5. Next base: position 270,855 of record NZ_JBQFXC010000003.1, read on the forward strand.
AAATCCGGACGGGTTGCACGGTTCTTTGACGATGTTCTGGTGTTGGCATCACAATCGCTGCCCAAATCCTATACCGATGCGCTGGAGCCATGGGACCTGCCTGCGCTTGAGCCATACCAGCCGGAATATCTGGCCGGTTTCCGCGCCGAGGCTTACACGGTCGAACTGCGAGAAGGTTATCAAGAGGCCCGCGCACATATGGCACGGGTGATCGAGCGTGACGTGCGGTTTGATATCGGAGGCGATCGTCAGCGCATTCACGCTGTCGACACCGAAGTGCGAGATGTCACATTCAAACACATCCTCTTGCCGGTTTGGATGGCGGCCTACAAATACCGCGGCCAGACCTATCGTTTTGTGGTCAATGGCCGGACCGGCCGCGTTCAGGGTGAGCGTCCCTGGTCCGCAATCAAGATTACGATCGCCGTGGTTCTGGGCCTTCTCGTTGCGGCCGGCGTCGGGTATCTGGTGGCAACTGGACAGCAATAACGCTGATAAGCAGAGCACGCTCATGGAACCTACTCCTCGGCATGCCTGAAAGGAGATGTTGAATTGCACCTTGACGCTCTGAACGCGCTCTTGGCCGATCGTTTTTCTTGCCGTGCCTTTCGCACGGACCTGGTGCCGCGCGAACAGATTGAACAGATCGTCGCCAGTGCTGCGCGTGTTCCAAGCTGGTGCAACGCGCAACCCTGGCAGGTCGTCATCACCAGCGGGGCCGAGACAGACCAGTTTCGGGACGCGTTGCAACACGAAGCTTCGCACGTTGCGCCTACTCCGGACCTACCCTTTCCAACCGGCTACTCCGGTGTTTATCAAGAGCGCCGTCGCGCCTGTGGCTGGGCCCTCTACAAAGCGGTTGGTATCGAAAAAGGTGATCGCAGGGCTTCGGCGCAACAGATGATGGAAAACTATGCTCTGTTCGGCGCCCCACATTGCGCCATACTGTCCAGCCCGGCTGAACTGGGCCCTTACGGCGCGATGGATTGTGGTGGCTTCGTGACCGCATTTTCACTGGCGGCGCAGGCCCTGGGTGTGGCTTGTATCCCGCAGGCAGCGGTAGCGGCACATGGCGCATTTCTTCACCGTTATTTCGGGATATCAGAAGATCGCTTGATTCTGTGCGCGATTTCGTTCGGATATGCGGATATGGATCACCCGGCGAACGCGTTCAGAACAGAACGTGCCGCGCTGGATGAAGTGATCGATTGGCACGAATAGCAATAGAATACAGGACCTGCAGATGCGCGCCTTACTTCAAAGAATTTCCAGTGCCTCGGTCAAAGTCGATGGAACAGTCATCGGGCGATCGGGCCCCGGATTGATGATTCTGGTTTGTGCGATGCAGGGGGATGGAGAGACACAAGCTGATCAATTGGCTGAAAAGATCGCAAAGCTCCGTATCTTCAAGGACGACGCGGGAAAGATGAACCGGTCGATATTGGACATTGAGGGCTCGGCCCTGGTGGTCAGCCAGTTCACCTTGGCAGCTGACACATCGCGTGGAAACAGGCCTGGGTTTTCCGGGGCCGCCCCGGCGGCTGAGGGCGAACACCTCTACGAGGCGTTTGTACACAACCTTTCATCGCGGGGCATTCCGGTTGAGACAGGTGCGTTCGGAGCTGACATGGCGGTAGAGTTGGTCAATGACGGACCAGTCACAATTTGGATGGAAAGCTGATGCAGAGTTCGCAAAAGGCACAGGACATTTGGCGCGCAGGTGTGGCGGCGGTTGATGGATATCGCGCAACGCTGGAGGCCACTCAGGCGATCGAAGCCCCAGATCAGATATTGGCCGTTGGAAAAGCCGCAGGGGCCATGGCCCGTGCCGCCGTCGAACGGTTTGGCCCAGTGCCCACTCTGGTGGTTACCAAGGATGGCCATGGCCACGACCTGCCTAAGCATATTGTGGTGATTGAAGCTGCACACCCGGTTCCCGATGCCCGCAGTCTGAAGGGTGGGCAGGCTTTGCGCGAAACGGTTGAGGCGATGAAACCCAACAGCAAGCTGCTTCTGCTAGTTTCGGGAGGGGCTTCTTCGCTTGCCGAGGACCTCGTGGCCGGTACGACATTGGATGATCTTGAGGCCCTCAACCAAAGACTGCTGAGTGAAGGTCTCGACATCGGTGCAATGAACACGGAACGGCGCAAGCTGTCCCGGATCAAGGGTGGCGGTTTGTTGTCGGCATTCTCGGGGAAAAGTGTGACCGTTCTGGCGATCTCGGACGTCCCGGGTGATGATCTGGGCGTTATTGGCTCCGGTATCGGGTCATTGCCCGAAGAACCGGAGTTTTCTGCCCACACCGCGATAATCGCATCAAACGCACACGCGCGCGACGCCGCAGCATTTGCGGCCGAGAACTCAGGCATCAAGGTCCTCGGCAACGAAGAAGCGATGCACGATGACTATCTCTCGGTTGCAGCTAAATTAGGAGATCGGCTGCGGAATATGCCCAAGGGCGCCATGGTATTTGGCGGCGAACCAACCGTGGTCCTACCTGATGCGCCAGGGCGCGGTGGGCGCAATCAGGCCCTTGCTCTAGCACTCGCGCGCGAAATCGCAGGGCAATCTGATTTGACCGTCATCGTCGGAGGAACAGATGGCACCGACGGGCCAACAGATGCAGCAGGCGCCATCGTTACCGGCGACACTTGGTCTGATAAGGCGCAAGCGTATCTGGACAATGCAGATAGCGGCAGTTTCCTCGACAAGGCGGGGGCGCTGTTGGTCACGGGACCCACAGGCACAAACGTAATGGATCTGATTGTTGCAATAAAAAACTGATCCGGGACCCTGACTCCGCCCATCCGAAAAAACCACCAGATAGAATCACTTAAAGGCCGGAATGGCGTTTGATCTGTGGAACGAAAGTTCATGCTAAACTGACCAGGCAACTATCGGATAATTTGTTCAGGTCAGAGTAAGTAGTTAGTAATAAGGGGTTTTGGATTTCCAAAGGCTCATAACAAGATCATCTGGCGCGATCAAAGGCGGAACCTCCCCATTATTTCAAGAGATTTGCACTTGCCCGCTGCCCTGAATTGCACCTAAGTTGACTCATGCGTCAATAAAAAGCCCGCCAACGGGCTGAACATCCTATCAACTGGGAGAAATCTGGATGAACGAACAACTCACTCACATGTCAAAGCAGGTCACAGCTGGAAAGCTGACCCGCCGTGAATTCATGGGCAAAGCAGCGGCACTGGGTGTCTCGGCCGCAATGGCAAGCACTATGTTTGCCGATGCGGCACGTGCCGCTGGTCCGAAAAAGGGCGGCGATCTGAAATTCGGTTTGCAGGGTGGTGAATCAACCAACTCACTTGATCCGGCAACCTACGCAAGCTCAGTCCCGTTCCAGAACGGCAAGCAGTTCGGAGACCAACTGGTCGAAGTGGCGCCCGACGGAACCATCGAACCGCGCCTGGCTGAAAGCGTCGAAGGAAGTGCAGACGCGAAAGTATGGACGTTCAAGCTGCGTCAAGGGGTCGAGTTCCACAACGGCAAGACCATGACCAGCGAAGACGTGCTGAAAACTATGCAGCGCCACTCGAACGAAGATTCCAAATCAGGTGCATTGGGCATCATGAAAGGCATCGAGTCGATGAAGGCCGATGGAGATAATTTCCAGGTCACACTGACCGAGCCGAACGCCGACCTGCCGTATCTAATGGCCGACTATCACCTCATCATTCAGCCCGATGGCGGCATGGATAATCCGGCGGCAGGTATCGGCACCGGCCCGTACAAACTAGAAGTGGACGAACCCGGCGTCCGTCACTTGTTCACCAAGAACGAAAACCACTGGAACAGCGATTTCGGCAATTTTGACAGCGTAGAAGTTGTTGTGATCAACGATGCGACGGCACGGACCGCTGCACTGCAGTCCGGACAGGTCCACGCCGTCAACCGCGTTGAACCCAAAGTTGCCGACCTGTTGGGCCGTGCGCCTAACCTGACGGTGCATTCAACCGCTGGTCGCGGTCACTATGTCTTCATCATGCATTGCGACACGGCTCCGTTTGATAACAATGAACTGCGCACCGCACTGAAGTACGCCATCAACCGCGCAGAATTGGTTGACAAAGTTCTGCGCGGCTATGGCTCGATCGGGAATGATATGCCGATCAATTCAGCCTATCCATTGTTTGATGAAACCATCGAACAGCGCGAATTCAGCGTTGAAAAGGCTGCAGAGCACTATAAGAAATCTGGACATGATGGCTCTCCGATTATTTTGCGCGTTGCCGATGGTGCGTTCCCAGGTGCTGTAGATGCTGCTGCTCTGTTCCAGCAGACTGCTGCACAGGCTGGAATTCCGCTTGAAATCAAGCGTGAGCCCAATGATGGCTACTGGTCCGAGGTTTGGAACGTTCAACCCTTCTGTGCGTCTTACTGGGGCGGCCGTCCGGTTCAGGACCAGATGTACTCGACTGCGTATCTGTCGACCGCAGACTGGAATGACACGAGGTTTAAGGTTCAGGCGTTTGACGACTTATTGTTTGCAGCAAAGGCGGAACTCGACCCTGAGAAACGCAAAGCCATCTATAGCCAGATGGGTCAAATGGTCCGCAACGAAGGCGGCCTGATCTGCCCGATGTTCAACGACTTTGTCGAAGGCGTCAGCAACCAGTTGGATGGCTGGGAATCTGACCCAACGCAAGAGATGATGAACGGCAACATATCCCGCAAAATGTGGTTCGTCTAAAACGGGCTACGGATAATGCATCCCATCATCAAATTGGTTTCCCAGCGCCTGGCGCTGGGACTCCTTTTGCTGCTCGGCGCTTCGGCCCTGATTTTCGGCCTAACCGAAGCCCTACCCGGAGACGCCGCGCAAGCCGTCCTGGGGCAGTCCGCAACTCCAGAGGCCTTGGCAAACCTACGCGAAGAAATGGGCCTGAACCGGCCTGCCCTTACACGCTATTTCGAGTGGTTGGGCGGCATACTTCAGGGTGACCTGGGTCAATCCCTGACCAACAAACTTGATATCTCCGAGAGTATTGGAAAACGCCTTGGGAACACTCTGTTCCTGGCTTGCGTGGCAGCAATAGTTTCCGTACCGCTTGCAATCTTTCTGGGGCTGCTTGCCGTGCGGTTCCGCAATCGCTGGCCCGACAAACTGATTTCAGCCATCACCCTGACGACGGTTTCGATCCCCGAGTTTCTGATCGGTTATGTGGTGATCTACTATATCTCAGTGAAATTGGGGTGGTTCTCGTCGCTTGCGATGATCAATGATTCTATGTCGTTTGGACAAAAGTTGAATGCAATCGCACTGCCTGCCTTTGTTCTGACGCTGGTCGTGCTGGCGCAGATGATGCGCATGACGCGCGCGGCCATTCTGAACCTCATGCAATCGGCCTATATCGAAACCGCTGAATTGAAAGGCCTCAGCACATTTCAGGTTATTGCCCGCCATGCCTTTCCTAACGCGATTTCACCGATCGTGAACGTAGTCATGCTGAACCTGGCCTATTTGGTCGTGGGTGTTGTCGTGGTCGAGGTTGTGTTCGTCTATCCCGGTATGGGGCAATACCTTGTGGATGCCGTGACCAAACGTGATGTGCCGGTTGTTCTGGCCTGCGGCGTGGTGTTTGCGGCCGTTTATATCGGTCTGAACATGGTTGCAGATATCGTGTCGATCCTTGCCAACCCAAGACTGAGGCATCCGAAATGATAAAGAACATTCCTCTTTCGGCTCTGATTGGCCTTATCTTCACCTTCGCTTATTTCTTCGTGGCGATCGCCGCCCCGTTGATTGCACCCTATGGAATGGCAGAAGTCGTCGGCGACGTCTGGGAGCCGAGCAGCTCCGAACATCTGCTAGGCACTGACAATATCGGTCGCGATCTGCTGACCCGCATGATCTATGGCGGGCGCACGACAATCTTCATCGCGGCAGCGGCGACGCTGCTCAGCTTTCTGACCGGTACGTCGCTGGGCCTGCTGGCTGCTGTACTGGGCGGATGGGCTGATCAGGCGCTCAGCCGTACGGTGGATCTGATCATGTCAATCCCGACTCTGATCCTGGCACTGGTCATTCTGGCCATCGTTCCGGTGACCGTCCCGATCCTGATCCTTGTTATGGGCTTACTGGATGCCACCCGCCCGTATCGCCTATCGCGATCTGTAGCGGTGGACATCAACGTGATGGACTATGTTGAAGCCGCCAAGCTGCGCGGCGAAGGGCGCGCCTGGATCATCTTCCGGGAAATCCTGCCCAATGCGCTGTCGCCACTTGTGGCCGAATTCGGGCTACGGTTCATCTTCATGGTTCTGTTCATCTCGACCCTGTCGTTCCTGGGACTGGGCGTCCAGCCACCGCTGGCTGACTGGGGCGGTATCGTGAAGGAAAACAAGGATGGCATCGTCTATGGCATCGGCGCAGCGCTTTATCCCGCTGTGGCCATTGCGACGCTGGCAATCTCGGTCAACCTGGTGGCTGACTGGGTCCTGAATCGTACCACATCGCTGAAAGGAGGCCGGGGATGAGTGATGTCCTTCTCAAGGTCCGCGACCTCAAAATCGGCGCGACCGTCTATCCGCCGGGTGAAAAGCCCCATGACATCGAGATCGTGCACGGGGTCAGCTTTGACCTCGCGCCAGGCAAGGTGCTGGGTCTGATCGGCGAATCCGGGGCTGGCAAATCTACCATCGGTCTGGCCTCGATGGCCTATGGCCGTGGCGGTGTGAAAATCACCGGGGGCGAGGTTTGGGTAAACGGGCGTGATATCCTCAAGACATCTCATGGGGATATCCGCAAACTACGCGGTGGCGAGGTAACATATGTTTCTCAATCCGCCGCCGCATCGTTCAACCCCGCAAAGAAGATCATGGATCAAGTGGTTGAGGCCGCAGTTGAGCAGAAGAAGTTTTCGCGCAAAGAGGCTGAATCCCGCGCGCGTGAGCTTTTTGCCAAGCTGGGTCTGCCCGACCCTGACAATATCGGTGATCGTTACCCGCACCAGGTTTCGGGCGGACAGCTGCAGCGCTGCATGACGGCGCTGGCGCTTTGCCCCGAGCCTGATCTGGTGGTTTTTGACGAACCTACCACGGCACTGGACGTGACTACCCAAATCGATGTGCTGATGGCCATCAAAGACGCCATTCGCGACTCGGGCGTTGCCGCCTTGTATATCACCCATGATCTGGCAGTTGTGGCCCAGGTCAGTGATGACATCATGGTGCTGCGGATGGGCGATACGGTCGAATACGGAAATACCGACCAAATCATCAACCGCCCGCAAGAAGAGTACACACAGGCGCTGGTTTCGGTCCGCTCAATCGAGCACGAAGAGAAAAAACCAACTCCTGAACCCGTGCTGAGCGTCGATGGTATCACCGCACGCTACAAAGGCTTGAATTTCGACGTGCTGCATAATGTCAACGTCGAGCTTCATCCGGGCCAGACACTGGCGGTTGTGGGTGAATCCGGGTCGGGTAAGTCTACGCTGGCACGGGTCATCACCGGGCTTCTTCCACCCCGCGATGGTGAGATTACCTTTGCGGGCCGCAAGCTCAGCTCTGATCTGAAAGGCCGCACGCGTGAAGACCTGCGTGAGCTGCAAATGATCTACCAGATGGCCGACGTGGCAATGAACCCGCGTCAGACCGTCGGTACGATTATCGGCCGCCCACTCGAGTTCTACTTCAACATGCGTGGCGCCGAGAAACGCAAGCGGATCGTTGAGCTGCTGGATGAGATCGAACTGGGCGAGAAGTTCATCGATCGTTATCCGGCGGAACTGTCAGGTGGTCAAAAACAGCGTGTCTGTATCGCGCGATCGCTGGCAGCCAAGCCAAAGATGATCATCTGTGATGAGGTCACCTCGGCGCTCGACCCGCTGGTCGCGGACGGTATCCTCAAGCTGCTGCTGGATCTGCAAAAGATCGAGGATGTGGCATACCTGTTCATCACCCACGATCTGGCGACAGTCCGTGCGATCAGCGATAGTATCGCGGTGATGTACCAGGGTCGGGTGGTTCGCTACGGTCCCAAGAGCCAGGTGCTAAGCCCTCCATTCGACGACTATACAGACTTGCTGCTTAGCTCGGTGCCTGAGATGCATCTTGGCTGGCTGGAAGAGGTTGTCGCTCACCGCAAAATGGAGAGCGCGGGGAACTGATCCGCGCCCTTCTCATAGAAACACCGAAGACCATTCAAATTCCCGGCGCTGTGAACACAAGCAGACGTCGGGATTTTGCTATTTGGGGCGCAAATGCGCAGCCATAGCCGGACGAATCTCATAGGTTCGCCGGAACGAATACTCAGAAACAAGGGCCGGAACATGGACCGCAAACTGCTTTTGATCATCCTCGACGGCGTCCCCTGGCGCAACTTTCGTCGACTGTTTGGCAATCTTGAAGGATGGGTCGACAGCGGTGCTGCCCGGGTTTGGAAACTCTGCTCTGTACTGCCTTCGACCTCTGCCAGTTGCTATGCGTCGATCCATACCGGCGTCACACCGCAAGAGCATGGCTGCACCGGCAACGGCAACGTCTTCCGGCTAAGCCACAAGGATGTGTTCAGCCAGGTGCGTGAGGCAGGCGGCATAACCGGCGCGGTCACCCACAGCTATTGGTCTCAATTCTTCAATCGCCACCCATTCGACTACGTCCGCGACGTTGAATATGACGAGCCCGACAGCCTGACCATCAACCATGGTCGATTTCATTCGATGACGGGATACGGCAAAGCGAACCAGATGACGCCCAGTGATGTCGATCTGTTTGCCTCGCTGACCAATCTGTGTCTGCGCTTTGGGCTGGATTATGGCATCCTGCACACCTGCACACTGGACAGTATGGGGCATCGTTTCTTCCACGATTGCGCCGAGATGGACCATGCCTGTTTTGTCATGGACGAAATGCTGGCCCCGTTCATTCCGCGCTGGCAGCAGTTGGGCTATGACGTCATCGTGACGGCTGATCATGGACAAGACGAACGTGGCCACCACGGAGGGCGCAGCCCGTTGCAGCAGGAAACAGCGCTTTACTACTTTGGAGAGGCCAAAGGCCCTGATCCCGATACCGTGATAGACCAGCTACAGCTTGCACCAACCATACTTCAGCGCATGGGCGCACCGGTGGCGGATACGATGAAAGCCAAGCCGTTCCTGACCTGACGCGGTTCAGTCGTAGGACCAAATCCCCTGCCCCAAAGCCTCAATCGCCACGGAAATCCGCTCAAAGCTGTCAGCGGCGCGCCTGACCGATGTTCGGGCGCGCAGGTATCCGTGGACCAAACCGGCCTCGTTGATGCAATGTGCTTGCCCACCTGCGGCTGTGATCCGGTCACAGTAAGCTTGCCCGTCATCGCGCAGCGGATCGCAATCGGCGGTCACCACCACCGTCGGCGGTAGCCCCGAGAAATCGACGTCATGCAACGGTGCATAGGTAGGATCGTTCTGGGGCGTGGTCCCTTGATACCGAACAGTCTCATAAAACCGGATATCGTCCAATGTCAGCAGCGGGGCATTGGCATGTTCGATATACGACCCCTGCGACATATCTCCGCCTAAGCCGGGATATATGAGGACCTGCCCCAGCACATTTTCCAACCGCCCCCGACCATGGTGCGAAACGGCTGCTGCCAGATTGCCACCCGCGCTGTCACCGGCCAGCACGATCGGCTCTCCGTATTCCTGAACCACCCAGTTCGTGGCGGTCCAGCTATCCTGAAACTGCGCCGGGTGCACATGCTCAGGGCACAACCGATAGTCGACCGAAACGATCCGATAGCCCGTCTGGGCGCAGAGTTCCGCACAGACATCATCGTGGCTATCCAAGCCCCCGACGACGAACCCACCACCATGTATATAGATGACGGTCCGGGTGGGGTCACCGGCACTATAGATGCGAAGAGGTACGCCATCGGCGGACCTGTCGCGCACCTCGATGCCAGGTGGGCGCGGCTGGCGGAAGTCCTGACACATCGCGTCATAGACCCGGCGTTGGTCAGCAATGGACATCTCTACTGTATCATCCGGATAGCTCTCGGCTGTGCGCCGGATGAAACCCCAGGTCTCCTCGTCGATCAGACGTTCATAGTCCATTGTTCCTCCGAATTATTCAGACCACTCCCATGGCCGGGTAAACGAACCCAGCACTTTTGAGACATCGTCTTCGGAAGACCCATTCGCGTCAAGCTGCGCGACAAGACCCCTCTTCTTGTCGTCGATTACCGAAACGACACGCGCTTCAATGCCTGCGGCGTCCAAAGCACCGTTGTAGATGCGAGTGATGGCCTGCTTGCGCAGTTCGGGTTTGAAAACCTTGCCAACGGCGGTTTTCGGCAATTCATCCAGAATGGTCATATGCTTGGGCTGTGCCGCACGTTCATGGACGTGGACCTTGCAATAGTCCATCAGCTCCTGTTCAGTGACCGAGGCCCCCTCGACCAGTTCAACAAAGGCGCAAGGCACCTCACCCGAATGCGCATCAGGCTGACCGATGGCCCCTGCAAAGGCGACGGCATCATGGCCCAGCAAGGCCTCTTCGATTTCTGCAGGATCGATATTGTGTCCGCCGCGAATGATCAGGTCCTTCGCGCGACCGGTGATCCACAGATAGCCGTCCTCATCAAACCGTCCCAGATCGCCCGTGCGCAGGTATTTATCGAAATGATAGAGGTTCGTATTCTTGTCGGTCTCGGTATAAGTATTTCCCGCGTATACGCCGGGGTTCGAGATGCAAATTTCACCGATCTGATCTACGCCGCACTCGGTTGGTCCATCCGGCCCGTCCTGCAGGATTTTGACGTCCGTATAGGGGAACGGGATGCCGATCGAGCCGATCTTCTTTTCCCCATCCACGGGGTTGCATGACACCAGACAAGTGGCCTCGGTCAGGCCGTAGCCCTCGACGATAGTAACGCCGGTCGCTTCTTCAAACCGACGGAACAGTTCGACCGGCAACGGAGCTGATCCCGAAAATGCTGTTTTAACGCTGGATATATCCGCATCCACAGGTCGCTGCATTTTGGCTGAAATCGCTGTCGGCACTGTGATGATGAACGAAACCTTCCAGCGTTCGATCAGTTTCCAGAAATTGTCGAATACGCCATCACCGCGATACCCGGCAGGCGTCGGGAATACCACATGTGCACCAGACGACACCGCCGCCATCACGATGACATGCACCGCAAAGACATGGAACATCGGCAGAGGGCACATGATGACGTCGTTCTCGTCAAAGAGCAGCGTGTTGCCCAACCAGCCATTGTAGATAAGGCCCGAGTATTTGTGCTGCGCCACTTTCGGCATGCCCGTGGTGCCGCCCGTGTGGAAGTAGCACGCCACCCGATCTTCCTGGCTATCCTCAAAGTTCAGCGTTTTAGGCTGCTTGTTCAGCTCATCAAGGAAGTTCTTGTAGTCCGCATGGGCCAGCTTTTCTTTATCACCCATCTTTGGGCGCAAGAACGGTACAAGCCAGGATTTGGGCGGCGTCAGATAGCGATTCAGGTCGATCTCAAGGATCGTGTTGACACCCGGAGCGTGACGCACAGCCTCTTCAACCTTTTGGGCCACATCGGTTTTGGGAAAGGATTTCAGGGTGACGACAACCTTGGCCTTGGTCTCACGCAGGATCGCCGCGATCTGCTCTGGCTCCAGCAACGGGTTGATCGGGTTCACGATCCCGGCCACCGCACCGCCCATCATGGTGACCAGCGTCTCGTTGCAGTTGGGCAGCACATAGGCCACCACATCGTTTTCTCCGATGCCAAGGGAACGGAATAGGTTGGCGGCCTGATTGACTTTGCCCAGCAGTTCGGACCATGTCAGCGTCTCGGCCTTGTCGCTCGGGCCGGACAACAACTGAAAGCTGATCGCTTTATGGTTCGGGAACTTGCCCGCCGTCCGCGACAACAGTTGATGGAAGGTGACGGGTACGTCCCGATCTTCCCACGCCATCTCCTGCTCGATGCGCGCCTTGTCTTCCAATCCCACAAAGGCCATGTGGCTCCTCCCCTGATCTGTCTCCCGTGTCGCGCACAGGCTTGTTTGTCACCTCCAAGATGGAAGCAAAACACACCATGCGCAAGCAAGGGCTTAGCGATCAGGTCCGGGAATATGTAGAATGACGCTACGGCGAAACGAGATGTGCCGGAGCGTCACTTTATTCTGCAGCCACCCCGTCGGTGAACTGCAAGCGTGCGAGGCGGGCATACAAACCGTCCTGCGCCACCAGATCGTTATGGGTACCCTGCGCCACAATGCGCCCGGCTTCCAGCACGACAATCCGGTCTGCCTTCTTAACGGTCGCCAGACGGTGCGCCACGATCAGAGTGGTGCGCCCTGCCCTCATGTTATCAACCGCACCCTGCACCGCACGTTCGCTTTCTGCGTCCAAAGCCGAGGTCGCCTCGTCCAGCAGCAGCACCGGTGCGTCGCGCAGGATGGCACGTGCGATGGCGATACGTTGCTTCTGACCACCCGACAGCATTACGCCCCGTTCGCCCACAAAGCTGTCATACCCTTCGGGCAAAGCCGAGATGAACTCATGCGCGGCGGCGGCTCGGGCGGCGGACTCGACTTCGGTATCTGAGGCGTCCAGACGGCCAAAGCGGATATTCTCGCGCGCCGAAGCGGCAAAGATCACGGGGTCTTGCGGGACCAGCGCGATGTGCTGACGGAAGTCGTCACGGTTCAACTCGCGCAGGTCGAGCCCATCAAGACTGACCTGTCCCGCATCGGGATCATAGAACCGCTGAATCATCTGGATGACTGTTGTCTTGCCCGCACCAGACGGGCCAACAAAGGCCACTGTCTCCCCAGGTTTAATCTGCAGTGACAATTGATCCAGCGCGACAACGTCCGGGCGCGCGGGATAGTGGAATGTCACATCGTCGAAACGTATCTCTCCGCGTACGGGCACAGGCAATGCCTTGGCCTGCGACGGATCGTTGACTGTATCTTCAGCGTTCAGAAGCTCGACCAAACGCTCGGTCGCACCTGCAGCGCGCTGCAACTCGCTCCAGATTTCGGACAACGCCGCGACTGAACCCGCCATGATGATCGAATAGATCACAAACTGGATCAGCACACCCTCGGTCATAACCCCGTTACGCACATCATTCGCACCCATCCACAGCACGCCAACGATGCCCGAGAAGACGAGAAAGATCACAATGACGGTCAGAATCGCACGGGTCTGGATCCGACGCAGAGAAACTTCGTACGAAGTTTCTGTCATCTCTCCGAACTGCGTCCTGCTGGCGTCCTCATGAGTAAAAGCCTGCACGGTTTGCACCGCACCCAACGCCTCGCCGGCATTTCCAGAGGACGCCGCAATCCAGTCCTGATTTTCCCGGCTGATCACCCGTAACCTGCGGCCCAGTACCAATATTGGCACAACCACCAGCGGAATCAGCAGCAACACCATCCCAGTCAGCTTGGCCGACGTCAGCAGCATCAGCACCAGTCCGCCGACGAACATCAAAAGATTGCGGAGCGCGATGGACACAGACGATCCCAGCACCGATTGGATCAGCGTTGTGTCGGTGGTGATCCGGCTCAGAACTTCGCCGGTCATGATGCGCTCGTAAAACTCGGGGCTCATCCCGATCACGCGGTCAAAAACCGCCTTTCGGATATCGGCCACCACACGTTCACCCAACCGGGTCACCAAAGCATAGCGAATACCCGTACCCACGGCGAGAATCCCGGCAATACCGAGGGCGGCCAGAAAGTACCATTCAAGCAAATCACCATCTTCGATGCGGAAATTGTCGACCACACGCCGCACAGCCAAGGGCAATGTCAACGTCATGCTAGCCGTGAGGATCAACGCCAGTGTCGCACCGATCATCAGCAGTCGATAGGGCCTCATGAACGGCCACAATGACCGCAGCACGCCGATTTTCTTAGACCGTGCACGCTCCTCCTGCGCTCGCGGAGCCGAATTGTTCGCTGGACTGGCGGCGTTGGTTCTTGCCATGTCTGGCCCTTGTATTTTGGTCGGTCGCCCTGATCAGGCATCAATCTCAGCTTCTTGGCGTCAGAGATGTTTGGGGTCAAGCTGAAGACAAAGTTTTGCAGCCCGATAAGGGCTAAATGACGCAACCTGTGTGGGGGATCAGCTGGAGCGGGCGGCGGGAATCGAACCCGCGTCATTAGCTTGGAAGGCTAAGGTCTTACCACTACACAACGCCCGCTCAGCGAGGTCACCACCTATTTCATACAAAATTTGTCGTCAAGAGGATGTTTCAATCAAATGCACCTCGCGGTGAGAATTGATACGTCCATTTTGCCGGCACCGACACTTGCGAACAACCGCGACAGCTGGCTGCTTTCCGATGAGTAATCTTGTCCGACAAGGAGGGCTGGATAGCTCGAAAAGCCTTTTCCGCGCTCCGCGATGCCTTTCACGAAATTGTGCTATAATTCGATGATCCGCTGTTCGGCGCTGATTGCCGGTGTTCGGCGGAGAGTAAGCGGGGGATTGAAGGATGACCGATTTTGACCTCGGCACGTATCGCCGTGCTGTTACTACTTCATCAAGCGAAGCTCAGAAGCTGTTCGATCAAGGGCTCATCTGGTTGTTCGGGTATAATCATGAGGCCGCTGCCGCCTGTTTCGAAGAGGCAATATCTCATGACCCGAATTGCAGTATGGCCCATTGGGGCGTCGCCTATGCGATTGGTCCAAATTACAACAAACCATGGGAGTTCTTTGAGCCCGATGAAAAGGTTGCCACCCTTGACCGGGCGCGTCAGGCAGTCGAAACGGCGATGGCTCTGCGCACATCTTCGACCCCGATTGAGGCGGCCTTGATCGAAGCGATCTCACACCATTTCCCGTCGGACCCCGAAATAGAGGACTATGCACCGTGGAATGACGCCTTCGCCGATTCGATGCGCGCGGTTTATTCCGATCATCCGGAAGATCTGGACGTCTCGTCCGTGTTTGCCGAAGCCTTGATGAACCGAACGCCCTGGCAGCTTTGGGACCTTAAGAATGGCGTACCCGCCGAGGGCGCATCCACCACCGAGGCGCAAACCGTGCTGGAAAGGGCCTTTGAATCTTTGCCTGGTGCATGGGATCATCCCGGCCTGCTGCATATGTATATCCACTTGATGGAGATGTCGCCCACTCCGGAAAAGGCGCTGCGACACGGGGATCGGCTGGTCGATCTGGTGCCCGACAGCGGGCATCTAGTTCACATGGCGACGCATATCGACGTGTTGTGCGGCGACTATCAGAATGTGGTCTGGCGCAATCACCGAGCCGCAGCGGTCGACAAGAAATATGAAGCCATGGCCGGGGGTGAGAACTTCTATACCGTCTATCGCGTCCACAACGTACATTTTGAAGCCTATGGGGCCATGTTCCTTGGGCAACCCGAATTGGCGATGGCTGCGTCCGAGGAATTGATGCGATTATTGCCGGACAATGTGATCCGTTACTTCCCGGATTTGTTCGAATCCTTCTATGGCAAGAAGGTCCATGTCATGGTTCGCTTCGGCATGTGGCAGGAAATTCTGGATGAACCCATGCCCGGCGACGCGGAGTTATACAGCTATACCACCGCCGCAATTCATCAGGCGCGCTCTGTGGCTCTGGCCAATTTGGGTCGTATGGACGATGCAGCGCATGCACGCAAAGTGGCCGTTCAGGCCAGAAAAGCCGTCCCGGAAAGTCGACTGGTATTCAACAACACCGCCGAGGATGTTTTGATGATCGGCGAGGCGATGATGGATGGAGAGATCGCGTTCAAATCCGGTGACCGTGAAGGCGGACTTGATCATCTGCGCCGCTCGGTCGAGTTGGATGACAATCTGGTTTATGACGAGCCATGGGGATGGATGCAGCCAACAAGGCACGCTCTGGGTGCCTTGTTGATGGAAGACGGTCAATTCGATGAGGCCGAGGCCGTCTATCGGGCCGATCTGGGTCTGGACGACACGCTCGCCCGTGCCTGCCAGCATCCCGGCAATATCTGGAGCCTTCATGGCCTGCATGAATGCCTGATCCGTCGCGGTGAAACGACCGAGGCCCGTCATATCAAGCTGCAACTGGACAATGCTGCTGCACGGGCCACGGTGCCTATCCATGCCTCATGTTATTGCCGCAGCAAGGCAAAGGCGGCTTAGGCTTCTGGTCGTTTGGCGATAGATTCGCCTAAACATTGATCAGCGCCGCAGGTAGATCGGCGTCAATCTGCACGCGGCGCAGATCAAAAGAAGCTTTGCTCAGACTGTCAATTTCCTGTCATGTGATCGCTCTAAACCCACGGTGCGATTCTTAGTTCAGACAGCCAGGAGCTATCCATGACAGACGTCGATCTTACCACCCTTTCCGCCGACGATTGGGATGAGTTGCACTTCCCCCGCCCGGATGAACACGACTTCGACCGCGTGGTTGAAAGCGCTATCTCGCGACGGGGTTTCCTGTCAGGAGTTGTGGCTTTTGGGTCGGGCGCTGCGGCGATGGGCGCTGGTTTGTTGGGCTCAACTTCAGCACAGGCGGTCGATGCGCAACGCTTTGCCTTCACGCCGATTCCCGCCCAGACCGATGGGACAGTCCACGTTCCGGAAGGTTATGAGTGGAAGATGCTAATGCGCTGGGGCGATCCGCTGTTTTCCGAGGCCGATGGATACGATTTGACCGATGGCGGTAAGGTTGAAAACTCGGACAAGGTTTTTGGCGAGAATACGGATGGGATGGAGACATTCTCGTTCCGGGGTCACGAGCTGATTGCGATCAACCACGAGTACCCGAACCGCAAGATCAACCTGCCTGCCGCGCAGGAAGGTGTTCCAACCCGTGCCGATGACGTTCTGAAATTGCAGAACATTCAGGGTGTGACCGTGATGGAGATCAAAGAAAGCCCGGAGGGCTGGTCTGTGGTGAAGGACAGCCCCTTCAACCGCCGAATCCACCACAACACTCCAATGAAGATCGTCGGCCCCGCCGCCGGTCATGACCTACTGAAGACCGAGGCCGATCCGACAGGCACCGCGTCGCTGGGCACCATGAACAACTGTGGTTCCGGCAAGACACCGTGGGGCACCTACCTGACCTGCGAAGAAAATTTCAACGGCTACTTTGGTTCGTCCGACAAAAACGCCAGCTACGATCAGAAGGTCGCGGACGGTATGAAACGCTATGGCATCAAGGCTGAAAGCTGGAACGGTTACGAGCTGTTTGATCCCCGCTTCGACACCTCGAAAAACCCCAATGAGCCGCACCGCGCAGGCTGGATCGTTGAAATCGACCCGACCAAACCCGACAGCACTCCGGTCAAGCACACCGGCCTTGGTCGCTTCAAGCATGAAAATGCTGAGGTCGCGCTGGCTGCGGACGGTCGTGTCGTGGTCTATATGGGCGACGATGAACGTGGCGAGTATCTTTACAGGTTCGTCTCGAACGCGGCCTATGCGCCCGGTGTCGACACTCAGGGCTTGTTGAATGACGGCACGCTATATGTCGCCAAGTTCAATGACGACATGAGCGGCGAATGGCTGCCGCTGACGCCGGAAACAACCGGCATGGACGCGGCCGAAATTCTGATCTTTACCCGTATGGCCGCATCGGCTGCGGGCGGCACCACAATGGACCGCCCGGAATGGGTGGCCTCAAGCCCTGTTGCGGTCGAGGCATATTGCTGCCTGACCAACAACAAGAACCGTGGAGTTAAGCCAAATGCTGGGGGTGATGACACTGCAGTCAACGGCCCTAACCCGCGCGAGGCCAACAAATACGGCCAGATCGTGCGCTGGCGTCCAGCGGATGAAGATCACGCGGCCACTGGCTTTGATTGGGATCTCTATGTCATGGCCGGAAACCCAACTGTTCATTCGGATAACCGTGGCGGATCGGCAAATGTGAACGAAGGCAACCTGTTCAACTCACCCGACGGCATGGCCATCGATTCGACTGGTCTGGTCTGGATTCAGACAGACGGGAATGATGACAACGAGGAAGAATTCTCAGGAAACGGCAATAACCAGATGCTAGTTGGCGATCCCGTGACCGGGGAGATTGTGCGCTTCATGACCAGCCCGAATGGCTGTGAAGTCACCGGTCTGGCCTGGTCGACCGACCTGCGCACCATGTTTGTTGGCATCCAGCATCCGGGCAGCAATTGGCCCGATGGCGGTACGCCGCGTTCGTCGGTGATTGCGATCAAACGCACCGACAACGGGCTGGTCGGCTAATCAAGCCCTTGCATCAAAAGCGCTCCTGAACTTCGGTTCCGGGGCGCTTTTTCGTCTCAATTCAAATATCCTCACCCGGTGGATCAAGCAGCCCGCCCGGCGCAAGCAAGGCACGCTCTGAAAGCCACGGGTTCAGTTCGAGTGCATGGTTCAGCGCCGTTCGCGCTTCGTCCAGCCGCTTGAGACCCAACAGCGATAATGCCCGCCCGCTAAGCGCCGCTACATGGTTCGGGGACAGCTCAATGGCCCGATCCAGATCGATCAGGGCCGCACCGTAATCCTGCTGCAAATAGTTGACGAACGCCCGTTGATTGTACCCCTCGGCATAATCCGGGCAATAAGCGACCAGAGCGTCAAACTCGGCCAGCGCACCGGTCAAATCCCAAGACTCGCGCAGAGACATCCCGCGATCCAACAGGGTTTGAGATCGGGCGTCCGGCGCATCGGTCCAGAGTTGCCACATCCGTCCCGAAATGCCCCGCGCCTCGCGCTCTGACGACGCGGTTTGGGCTTGCGTAATCAGGGCGTCGACGCCAGAGATATGATCCGGCGCAACCGGGCAATCTGCAGAAGCCTGAGCGGCAGAACCAGCGAGTATGGCAACGATAAGTACGTTTTTCATCCTCTCTAACCTGATCCATCAGTCGTTTAGGTCAACTGCTTTATAGCGGAGCCAGCAACCCGGTTTCTTTCACCGCCTCCATCGCAACGAAGGTGGAGGTGTTGGCAACATGCGGCAGGGATGAGATTTTCTCGGCTAGCACCGTGCGGTATTCCGTCATCGATCGGGTGCGGATTTTAAGCAGATAATCAAAGTTGGACGCGATCATATGAGCCTGTTCAATCTCAGCAACTCTGCGCACCGCTGCATTGAACTCGGCCAGTGCCTTTTCACGAGTATCTGTGAGACGCACCTCGACAAAGGCCACATGGTCAAGGCCCAGACGGATCGGGTCCAACATGGCGCGATAGCCTGTGATGATCCCGTCAGCCTCAAGCCGCTTGAGCCGCGCCTGTGTCGGCGATTTTGACAAGCCGATCCTGCGCGCAAGGTCCGTCACTGAGATGCGGCCATCTTCAGCTAATGCCGTAAGGATCGCGCGGTCAAAGCGATCAAGGCTGGACAAGTCGTTTTGCATGATTAAGCTCCTATATTTCAGCCAATTCGACCAGAATTCGAGAAAATTCGGTCCATTCTCCTGACTATAGGCGGTTATATTAGGCAAAAGCCCCGGAGTACACATGTCACACAGCCTACGCACCAAAATCGACACTCAAACTTATGCCGACCAGTCCACTGTACTGGACGCGCTGATCTCTCAGGCCAAGCTGTCAGAGGCCGACCGAACGGCCATTTGTGAGGCTGCAGCACAGCTGGTGCGCGACATCCGCTCAAGCACGTCGCCTGGCATGATGGAAGTGTTTCTGGCTGAATACGGCCTATCCACTGATGAAGGCGTTGCGCTTATGTGTTTGGCCGAAGCGCTGTTGCGTGTGCCAGATGCGGATACCATTGACGCACTGATCGAAGACAAGATCGCCCCGTCAGACTGGGGAAAACATCTGGGACAATCATCCTCGTCACTGGTGAACGCGTCGACATGGGCGTTGATGCTAACAGGCCGGGTCCTGGACGAAGACAAATCCTCGCCCGTCGGCGCGCTGCGCGGGGCCATCAAGCGGCTGGGTGAACCAGTGATCCGCACCGCCGTTGGTCGTGCGATGAAAGAAATGGGGCGTCAGTTCGTTTTGGGCGAAACCATTCAATCCGCCATGAAGCGCGCCAAAGGAATGGAAGATAAGGGCTATACCTACTCGTACGACATGCTGGGCGAGGCGGCACGGACCGAGGCCGATGCTGCCCGCTATCACCTGTCTTACTCGCGCGCGATCGCCGCTATTGCCGAGGCCTGCACCCATAAAGATATTCGCGAAAATCCGGGCATCTCGGTCAAGCTGTCGGCCCTGCACCCCCGTTATGAGCTGGCACAAGAACAACGGGTGATGGACGAACTGGTGCCCCGGCTGCGCGCGCTGGCTTTGCTGGCCAAGGCGGCGGGCATGGGGCTGAACGTTGACGCGGAAGAGGCCGATCGCCTGTCGCTCTCGCTACAGGTGATCGAAGAAGTTATGGCAGAGCCTGCACTGGCCGGTTGGGACGGGTTCGGCATCGTCGTGCAAGCCTACGGCCCACGCGCCGGGTTGGTGCTGGATACGCTCTACGAGATGGCCCAGCGGCACGACCGCAAGCTGATGGTGCGGCTGGTCAAGGGCGCTTATTGGGATACCGAGATCAAGCGCGCGCAAGTCGAGGGCGTCGATGATTTTCCGGTCTTCACCGATAAGGCGGCAACGGATGTGTCCTATATCGCCAACGCCCGCAAACTGCTGGGAATGACCGACCGTATCTATCCGCAATTTGCCACGCATAACGCCCATACGGTCAGCGCCATCCTACATATGGCGGACGGCCAGCCATTCGAATTCCAGCGCCTGCACGGGATGGGTGAGACCCTGCATCAGATCGTGCGCAACAAGCGGACCTCGCGCTGCCGTATCTATGCTCCGGTCGGCGCGCATCGGGATCTGTTGGCCTATCTGGTACGTCGCCTTCTGGAAAACGGGGCAAATTCCTCGTTCGTCAATCAGATCGTTGATGAGGAAGTCGCCCCAGAAACCGTTGCCGCAGATCCGTTCGTGGCCGTTCAAACACCTGGCAAACCGCTGCCAACCGGGCCTGAGTTGTTCGCACCGGAACGCCCAAACTCGAAAGGCTTTGATCTGCACCATACGCCGACGCTGGACCAGATTGACATCGCACGCGACGCCTTCCGCGCCCATCATTGGTACGCCCGCCCCTTATTGTCGGATGATGCACAGCCTTTGGCAGACACTCCCGTGATCAATCCTGCGCAACCACAGGATCGCCCCGGTTCGGTTGCTGCGGCCAGCCCCGAAGACGTGGAACTGGCGTTGGCCAGCGCTTGCCCATGGCAGGCCTCAGCCGAGAAGCGCGCTGACATTCTAAATAAAGCAGCCGATCTCTACGAAGCGCATTTTGGAGAGCTGTTTGCCCTGCTCGCCCGCGAAGCCGGAAAATCCGTGCCCGATGCAGTTGCCGAGCTGCGCGAAGCGGTTGATTTCCTGCGCTACTACGCCGCCAATATTCCTGCCGCCAAACCCGCCGGAATATTTACCTGCATCAGCCCGTGGAACTTCCCATTGGCGATCTTCACTGGGCAGATATCGGCTGCGTTGGCCACCGGCAACGCTGTGCTGGCAGCCCCTGCCCCGCAAACGCCATTGATCGCCCATCGTGCCATTCAACTGATGCATGAAGCAGGCGTTCCGCGCGATGCGCTGCAACTTCTTCCGGGCGGGCCGAAGGTGGGTGCGGCGCTAACGTCGGACGAACGCGTCTCTGGTGTGGCCTTTACCGGTTCTACCGCGACCGCGCTGAAAATCCGATCAGCAATGGCGCAGCACATGCGGCCAGGTACGTCATTGATCGCCGAGACCGGCGGTCTGAACGCCATGATCGTAGACAGCACCGCTTTGCCGGAACAAGCGGTCCAATCGATTATCGAAAGCGCGTTCCAATCGGCAGGCCAGCGGTGCTCGGCCCTGCGTTGTCTTTATCTGCAAGAGGACATTGCCGAGGACGTTCTGACCATGTTGCAAGGGGCGATGGACGCATTGCATGTGGGCGATCCTTGGCTGATATCAACTGATTGCGGCCCGGTCATTGACGCGCAAGCCCGGCAAATCATCGCGGACCACGTGGCCCAGGCCCGCTCAGAAGGACGGGTACTGAAGGAGATGACAACGCCTCCTGAGGGTACATTTATCGCACCGACTCTGATCGAGATACCCGGTATCTCGGCGCTAGAGCGCGAGGTGTTCGGTCCGGTTCTGCATGTCGTCCGGTTCAAGGCGCAAGATATCGACAAGGTCATTGCGGATATCAATGCCACGGGATACGGCCTGACTTTCGGCCTGCACACGCGGATCGACGACCGGGTGCAGCATGTGACCGAGGCGATCCATGCCGGTAATATCTACGTCAACCGCAACCAGATCGGCGCGATCGTCGGCTCGCAACCCTTCGGTGGCGAAGGTCTGTCCGGTACCGGCCCCAAGGCCGGCGGCCCGAACTATATGGCGCGATTCTGCGCGCCTGATCGGCAGAATGCTTCGGGACGCTGGGACAGTTCGGCTGAACCAGGTGCGCCCGAAGGGCAACCTGCAACGCCCAGCACCCAATCGCTGCCTGGCCCCACCGGTGAATCGAACCGCCTGACCGAATATGCCCGCCCCCCGCTTTTGTGCATGGGTCCGGGGCCTGAGGCAGCCGAAGCACAGGCGGATGCGGTCAAAGCGTTGGGCGGCACAGCGATCCGTATGACGGGCATGCTGGATCTGCACCGGCTTGAAAACCTGACCGGTTTCTCGGGTGTTCTGTGGTGGGGCGACGACGACACTGCCCGCCAGATCGAGCAGCATTTGGCCCGGCGCGATGGCCCGATCATCCCGCTGATCCCCGGGCAGCCCGACCGTGCGCGGGTGCTGGGGGAACGCCATGTCTGTGTCGACACCACCGCCGCCGGAGGCAACGCCGCCCTTCTGGGAGGTGCGGCATAACCGGACCTTGACGCTGGGCGGCGAAAAGCCCAGCGTCGCGCCATGTTTCCGATCCGAGACCATAACCCTTCGGGGCGTACTCCGTTTGTTGTTTATGCCCTTATGGCTGCGAACATACTGATCTTCCTCAGCTATGTGGGTGTCATGGAGAATGCGCGGCTGATCAATCAGCTTTATATTGACTACGCGGTCATTCCTGCCCGGATAACTGACGGCTATGGGTTCGAGACACTCGTGACGTCAATGTTCCTGCATGGGGGCTGGATGCATCTGGCGGGAAACATGCTGTTTCTGTGGATATTCGGCGATAACCTCGAAGACGAAATGGGGCATGTGCTGTTTCTCGTGTTCTATCTGCTGGCGGGAATCGGAGCGGGGCTGATTCACGTCATTTCGGCACCGGATTCGGTGGTGCCAACAATTGGCGCGTCTGGAGCGATCGCTGGTGTCATGGGCGGCTATCTTCTGCTTTTCCCAAAAGCGCGCGTGGATATCTTGTTGATTCTGATCGTCTATATCCGGATTTTTACCATCCCGGCCTTTATCATGCTGGGTGTCTGGCTGGGCCTGCAATTCCTTGGCAGCCTCTCCAGCAATCCCGATGAAGGAGGCGTTGCCTACTGGGCGCATACCGGAGGGTTCTTTGTTGGTCTGATCCTGTGCATCCCCCTATGGCTCAGGCGCGGAGGGACTGGGTTCTGGAACCGCACCCACGGCCGTCCACCGCATCCGGAACACAAGTACAAACTCTCGCAATCACGCATCCCCAGAGTGCCGCGCAAATAATCAAGCGTCAGCTCTTGGGTAGCCTACCGCCGCTCAGTTGGGTGATCTCTTGCGCCGCGCGCATGACCAGATCGCCCAACTCGGGCGCGCGTTCGCGGCTGAACCTTACGGTGGGTCCGGATACCGAGATACCGGCGCAAGGCTCAGCCCTGTCATTGAAGATGGCCGCACCAATGCAAGACATACCTTCATACCGTTCTTCGTGATCGTAAGACCAACCTCGGGTACGAGTTTCAGCCAGATCTGCATACAGGCCCGAAGCGGGCAACTGCGTATTTTCAGTGAAAGCAACCGGATCAATCCGGCCCAGAACTTTGCCTAAACTCTCTTCGCTCAACGCAGCGAGAATAGCCTTTCCTGTACCGGACGCATACATGGGCGTCCGCGCACCGGGTGGAAAGAAGGCCCGGATGGGGTTCTGAGTTTCGACCTGCCCGACAAAGACCACCTCTGCTCCATCGGGTACGGCCAGATTTGCGGTCTCACCGCTGTATTGCATCAGACGCCGCAGGATCGGCCTGCCGATTTCCAGAACGCTGTTGCGCCGCAGAAAAGACGCACCGGTCCGATAGGCTTCGATTCCGACCAGCCATTCCTGCCGTTCCTCATCAAAGGATACGAATCCGTGTTTTTGCAGTGTCACAAGAATGCGATGCGTGGTGGCCGTCGGTACATCGACCTCGCGGGCAAGATCGCTTAGCGCGACGCGCTCTAGCCGGGCAACGGTGGTAAGTACGCTCAGCGCCCGATCCAATGATTGCATGGTCCCGGCCGAACTTTCTTTGAACAGCGATTTGGGTCTGCCGCGCGGTCGCTTTTGCGTTTCCATTTCTCACCTGGCTTTCGGACTTTCCCCCGAAAACCCGAACCAATTTTTCTGGCCCGGAATTCTCCGAGATCATTTTGATAAACTGAATTCCTATCCGTTTCAGCACCTTATCAATTTAACGGGTAAAATGAAAATATTTTTCAAGAAAATTGCAACACACAACCGTTCAAGCGACACTTGGGTCCAAAGCAGAGGATTGAGTTATGTCGCATCAAAACCCGGTCTTTATCCCAGGCCCAACCAACATTCCTGATCGTTTGCGCCTTGCCATGCAGGTTCAGACGCAAGACCACCGCGCCCCGGACTTCGTTGAAACCTTCGCCCCGGTACTGGAGGATACAAAACAGGTCTTTGGCACCACCGAAGGCCAGATCGTCACTTTTCCAGCCAGCGGAACGGGCGGTTGGGAGGCAGCTATTACAAATACGCTCAGCCCCGGTGACAAGGTTCTTGTCGCCCGCTACGGCGTCTTCAGCCATCGCTGGATCGATCTGTGCGAAAGACACGGGTTGGACGTTCAGATTGTTGAATGTCCATGGGGAACAGGCGCGCCTGCAGACAGGTTCGAGGCGATCCTGTCCGCGGATAAAGCGCATGAAATCAAGGCCGTATTGGTGACGCATAACGAAACCGCGACAGGTGTGCGTTCCGATATCAGCGCTGTACGCGGTGCGATCGATGCGGCGCATCACCCGGCCATGATGTATGTGGATTGCGTGAGCTCTTTGGCCTCAATGCCGTTCGAGTTTGACCGGTGGGGCGTGGATATTGCGGTCTCGGGGTCGCAAAAGGGGTTCATGCTGGCCACCGGCATGGCGATCCTGTGCGTCAGCCCCAAGGCTCTGGCAGCAATGGATACCGCCCAACTGCCCCGCACCTTCTTTGATTTCCGTGATATGATGTCGGCAAATGCGTCAGGCGGCTTTCCCTATACTCCGCCTTTGCAGCTGATCTACGGTATGCGCGAAAGCCTTAAGATGTTGTTCGAGGAGGGGTTGGACAATGTCTATGCCCGCCACACCCGTCTGGCCGAAGGTGTGCGCCGCGCGACTGCGGCCTGGGGCCTGAAGTTGGTCGCACAATCTCCTGACCTCTACTCGGATACCGTCAGCGCCATTTTTGTGCCCGAAGGTTTCGACAGCAACGAACTGACTGACCATACCTTCAACACCTATGGGGTATCCTTCGGCATTGGTCTGGGTGAGTTGAATGGCAAAGCGTTCCGTATTGGCCACTTGGGCAGCCTGACCGATGTTATGGTCCTGTCGGGGCTGGCCACGGTCGAGATGGCCATGGCCGATCTGAACTACCCAGTGAAGCTTGGCAGCGGGGTTGCTGCGGCGCAGGAATTCTATCGCGCCAGCTCAACTAGCCACGCAAAAGCCGCAGCTTAGGGAGGACAGTCATGTTGGATCAAATCCCCGTCGCCGACCTGACGTATGACGACGTACAGGCTGCGCATGAAAGGATCAAGCCGCACATCCGGCGCACACCGGTAATGACCTCGGACTATCTGAACGAATTGACCGGCGCACAGCTGTTCTTCAAAAGCGAGAACTTTCAGGAAGCAGGTGCATTCAAAGTGCGCGGTGCCAGTAATGCGGTCTTCGGCCTAAGCGATGAAATGGCGACCAAGGGTGTTTGCACCCACTCAAGCGGGAACCACGCCCTGTCGTTGTCATATGCGGCGGGTCGCCGGGGCATTCCATGCAATGTGGTGATGCCGCGCACCGCGCCGCAGGCCAAGAAACACGCGGTACGACGCTTTGGTGGTACGATCACTGAATGTGAGCCATCCACCTCTTCCCGCGAGGCAACGTTTGCCGAGGTGCAGGCCCGAACAGGCGGAGAGTTCGTGCACCCGTACAACGACCCTCGTGTTATCACGGGTCAGGCCACATGTTCGGCTGAATTGCTTGAGCAGACCGATGGCCTGGATGCAGTGATCGCGCCAATCGGCGGTGGCGGGATGGTCTCAGGCACCTGTCTGACGGTTTCGAACCTGTCACCAGGAACCGCGATCTATGCGGCTGAGCCTGAGCAGGCGGACGATGCGTACCGTTCCTTCAAAGCGGGTCATATCATTGCGGACGATGCCCCCAAAACGGTGGCGGACGGGCTGTTGGTCCCGCTCAAGGAAAACACATGGCACTTTGTGTCGAACAATGTGACCGACATCTTCACCGCGTCCGAGCAAGAGATCATCGACGCAATGAAACTCACCTGGAAATACTTGCGCGTGGTGATGGAGCCGTCTTCGGCGGTTCCTCTGGCCACCATTCTCAAGAATCCCGACACATTCCGGGGCAAACGAGTCGGCGTCATCGTCACCGGCGGCAACGTGGATCTGGACAAGCTGCCCTGGCTGAAAGGGTAAGGAGAAACAGGATGAACAAACCGATGAACAGTGATCAATTCGAAGTTGGCTATGACATTCCTGCCGCGATCGGCATGGATGAATCCGAAATCCAGACGCCTTGCCTGATCCTTGATCTGGACGCGCTCGAGCGTAACATCAAGAAGATGGGCGACTATGCCGAGGCACATGGGATGCGGCACCGGGTGCATGGCAAGATGCACAAATCCGTAGACGTCGCGAAGCTGCAGGAACAATTGGGCGGCGCAGTCGGCGTCTGCTGCCAAAAGGTTTCCGAGGCCGAGGTGTTTGCGCGCGGAGGCATCAAAGACATTCTGGTCTCGAATCAAGTGCGGGACCCGGCCAAGATTGACCGTCTGGCGCGCCTGCCGAAGCTTGGTGCACGCACAATCGTTTGCGTCGACGATGTGGACAACGTCGCTGACCTTTCAGCTGCTGCCGCTAAGCATGGCACTGAATTGGAAGTTTTTGTCGAGATCGACTGCGGCGCGGGCCGCTGTGGTGTCACCACGACCCCCGCCGTGATCGAAATCGCCAAGGCGGTTGAGGCCGCCCCTAACCTGAAATTTACCGGCATTCAGGCCTATCAAGGCGCGATGCAGCATCTGGATACGTATGAGGCACGCAAAGAAAAACTGGATACCGCAATCGCCATGGTCAAGGATGCCGTCGACGGATTGAAGGCTGAAGGGATCGATTGCGAGCTGGTTTCGGGCGGCGGTACGGGGTCTTATTACTTCGAAAGCAACTCGGGCGTTTATAACGAGCTGCAGTGTGGCTCTTATGCCTTCATGGATGCTGATTACGGTCGGATTCTGGACAAGGACGGTCAACGGATCGATCAGGGTGAATGGGAAAACGCCTTGTTCATTCTGACCAGCGTGATGAGCCACGCCAAAGCGGACAAGGCAATCTGCGATGCGGGTCTGAAGGCGCAATCCGTCGATAGCGGCCTGCCCTTCATCTTTGGGCGGGACGATGTGGAATACTTGAAGTGCTCGGACGAACATGGGGTGATTGGCGATCCGGATGGGGTGCTGAAGGTCAACGACAAGCTGCGGCTGGTGCCCGGCCACTGTGACCCGACCTGCAACGTTCATGACTGGTACGTCGGTGTGCGCGGCGGCAAGGTTGAAGCCCTTTGGCCGGTCTCTGCCCGTGGCAAGGCCTATTGATCAACAGATGAATGCAGGGGCGGACGTTTAGCACCGCCCTTTCTAATGCCATCAAAAAGAAAGACAAACGCGATGATCATCGTTCCTGAAAAGGAAATCGGCGCTCTGTTAGGCCGACAGGAAAGCTATACTGCGGTTGAGCAAGTGTTTGCCGCGATGGCGGCTGGGGATGCCTACAACTTCCCGGTCGTGCGCGAGGCCATAGGTCATGCGGATGCGCTCTATGGGTTCAAAGGCGGGTTTGATCGCGCGGGCATGAACCTTGGCCTGAAAGCCGGCGGGTATTGGCCAAACAATCTGGAAACGCACGGGCTGATCAATCACCAATCCACCGTGTTTTTGTTTGATCCAGATACGGGTCGCGTTCGGGCCATCGTTGGGGGCAACCTGCTGACCGCACTGCGCACGGCTGCAGCCTCGTCGGTTTCGATCAACCATTTGGCACGCAAGGATGCCAAGGTGATCGGAATGGTCGGCGCCGGGCATCAGGCGACATTCCAATTGCGCGCGGCATTGGAACAGCGGGATTTTGAGAAAGTCATAGGCTGGAACTTGCATCCAGAAATGCTGCCAAATCTCAAAAAGGTCGCGGCTGAAGCGGGGCTGCCTTTTGAGGCTGTGGATCTGCCCGGCATGGTGCAGGCGGATGTGATTATCACCATCACCTCCTCCTTCGCACCTAGCCTGATGTCTGAACATGTCTCGGACGGCTCTCACATCGCATGTATGGGCACCGATACCGTCGGTAAGCAAGAGATCGCCACAGACCTGATCGCGCGCGCAAGCGTCTTTACCGACGAGGTCGCGCAGGCCGTGAGATTGGGTGAAAGCCAGCATGCCGTGGCTGCCGGAATGAAAGCCGAAGGCGATATCCGGCAGATCGGAGAGGTCATTAACGGTACCCATTCCGGGCGTGTGTCCGAGGCTGAGGTGACCGTGTTCGACGGTACTGGCGTGGGGCTGCAAGATCTAGCTGTGGCAAGCGCAGTGGTCGATTTGGCAGTCCAGCAAGGGATTGCGATCGAGGTCGACTTCTAAACCAAAACGCGCGCCCGGAACGGACGCGCGTACCATGATCAAATGACCGGGGTTGAATATCAGCCCCGGATTACCTTTGCGAAATTGTCAAAGATCGGTTCATTGGCGCAGATCACTTCGCCATCCTCAAGCACGCTGCCTTCGGGGTTCAGCGCCTGAACAAAGCCGCCCGCCTCTTTCACGATGATGATGCCTGCGGCCAGATCCCAGGCGTTCAGGCGACGCTCCCAAAAGCCTTCGTAACGACCGGCGGCCACATAGGCCATGTCCAGCGCGGCAGCACCCCAGCGACGAACACCTGCACAGGTAGGCATCAGACGGGCCAGGTCCTGCAAGGTCGCAGGCAGGTCCGAACGGCCACCGAATGGCAGACCCGTCGCGAAGATCGACTCGATCATGCGATGGCGGCCCGACACGCGGATGCGCATGTCGTTCATCCACGCACCTTCGCCTTTTTCGGCAAAGAACATCTCATCCTTGGCAGGGTCATAGATCACACCCGAAACGATCTTGCCCTTATGTTCCAACGCGATTGAAACGGCCCAGTGCGGCAGCCCGTGCAGGAAGTTGGTTGTCCCATCCAGCGGGTCGACGATCCAGCGACGAGTCGGGTCTTCGCCGTCAATCGCGCCGCCCTCTTCGGCCAGCCAACCATAGGTCGGACGGGCACCCAGCAATTCCTCTTTCAGGATGGCTTCGGCCGCGATATCGGCCTTCGACACAAAGTCGCCCGCACCTTTCATCGACACCTGCAGGTTCTCGACTTCACGAAAATCCTTGACCAGAGAACGCCCCGCCTTACGCGCGGCCTTGATCATGATGTTGAGATTTGCACTGCCAACCATTTTCCATAGGCTCCTGTCCGGTCAAGCCGCGCGTATACTGGGGCAACGCGCCCTTGCCAAGAGGAATGATGCGCATGGCTGATCTGCGTCCGGTGTTATTGAGTCTGAAGCTTACGCGCCTCGGTCCGCGCCAGTTTCACCAACTCTTGCACAAAGGGTTTTTCAAGGTCTTCGCTGCGGACCGCAGCATATAACCTGCGGGTAATCCCGTCTTTGGTAAGCGGGCGCGTGACGTAGTCCGAGCTATACTTTACCTCGCGCACCACCCAGTCCGGAAGAACGGATATGCCCCTATTCGAAGCCACCAACAACAAGATCACAGCGGTTAGTTCAACCTGTCGGATGGTGGCAGGCTCGACCCGGGCCGGGATCAGCAACTGACTGAAAACATCCAACCGGGTTCGTTCGACCGGGTAGGTAATCAGTGTCTGACCTCGGAAATCTTCAGCTTCGATATAGGGCTTTTCAGCCAATGGATGCGAAGACGCCGCGACAAATACGGCCTGGTAGTCAAAGAGTTCGACAAATTCGACACCCGGCAGATCTTCGGGGTCAGAGGACACCACCAGATCAACCTCTTCTTTCTGCAAGGCGGGCAACGCGTCGAATGCAAGGCCCGGGCGGATATCCACATCAACGTCTGACCAGGATTTGCGGAAAGCTTCAAGCACCGGAAACAGCCACTCGAAACAAGCGTGACATTCGATCGCAATGTGCATCCGACCGGTTCGACCGTCGCGCAGCGATGAAAACTCATCCTGCATCGCCTCGACCTGAGGCAGAATTTGTTCAGCGAGCCGCAGCAGCCGCAAACCAGCTGCCGACAACTTCATCGGCTTGGATCGACGTAAAAACAGCTCGACCCCGGCCTGATCTTCCAACCCCTTGATCTGGTGACTTAGTGCGGATTGCGTGATGTTTAGCTGATCAGCTGCACGCGCAAGCCCACCGCATTCGTGGATGGCTTTGATCGTCCGTAAGTGGCGAAATTCGATATGCATTACTCACGTGACTCATGTTGTTGTTGAACAATATGAGTTTGTCTCACACTACACATAATGGCACAAGGGTATAAATGACAGCTACGAGGCCACTATGACCAAGCCTGAAATTTCATTCGAGTTCTTTCCGCCGCAGACTCTGGAGGCCTCGTTTCGCCTTTGGGATACGGTCCAGACCTTGGCGCCGCTGAACCCGCGGTTTGTATCGGTGACTTATGGTGCTGGTGGTACAACACGTGAGTTGACGCGTGAAGCAGTTGCAACCTTACACAAATCCTCGGGGCTGCCTGTTGCTGCGCATCTGACCTGTGTCGATGCCTCGCGTCAGGAGACGCTTGAGATTGCAGACACATTCGCGCGCGCAGGCGTTCAGGATATCGTTGCCCTGCGTGGCGACCCCCCCAAAGGTCAAGACCGGTTCGCCCCCCACCCGGATGGCTTCGCCAACTCGGTAGAACTGATTTCTGCACTAGCCGAGACCGAGATGTTCAGCATCCGTGTCGGCGCTTATCCGGATAAACATCCAGAAGCAAGCAATGCCCGCGCTGATGTGGATTGGCTAAAGGCCAAGCTGGATGCGGGCGCGGACGAGGCGTTGACCCAATTCTTCTTCGAGGCTGAAACCTTCTTCCGGTTTCGCGATGCCTGCGAAAAAGCGGGGATCGACAAGCCTATCGTACCGGGCATTCTTCCCATCGAGAACTGGAAGGGTGCGCGTAACTTTGCAAAACGCTGTGGCGCCCACATTCCCGACTGGATCGAGAACGCATTTGACAAAGCAATCCGGGATGATCGCGAAGATCTTCTTGCGACGGCGCTATGCACCGAACTCTGCTCGGACCTGATAGAAGGCGGCGTGGACAAACTGCATTTCTACACGCTCAACCGACCTGAGCTTACTCGGGATGTTTGCTTTGCCCTGGGCATTACCCCCCAGACCGAATTGCAGAACGTCGCCTGATCCCACTGTTTTTGCGCTTGCCCTGTATCGCCGGGCACGGCAGTCGTCTGCCATGCTCATTTGCGACAACCGCTGCGCAGGCGACAATCTCGATATGCACCCGTCAACTGTTGCCCTACCTCAGTCTAATTCCTGAAAAAATTTGACAAAAATGTGATCAATGGCAATCTGACCCCGTTGTAGTTTTAATGAGTGTTTTGAGTATGAAGCCAGTGAGCAAGGTACAGGCTCGGGCCGAAGCGTTGCAGGTTCTTGGTCTGCCCCCAAATGCAAACGCAAACGAGATTCGTGAAGCCTGGCGCAAAATCGCGTTCCACGATCATCCTGATCATACCGATGGTGATTATTCCGGGTTTTCGGATGCCAAATCAGCCTATGATTTTTTGCGTAAAGAAGGGATGACACGCAAAAACGGTTTAGATTCTTCTACACCGCGTCGTCCTCGTCTGAAGAAACGCGTAATCGAACTGGCCGCAGATGAAATCAAAGCTTGTCACGATCTGTTAAAACCCGAACACGCGCTGAAGGATTTATCGGAACTAGGTGAAACGGACGCCGCCAAAAGTGCCCGCGACTCTTCGGACCATGTTCCTGATGCAATCGGATGCTTCGGGCGCGATCTTACCTACTTCGTTGCATCGTCAGTCTGCGAAGGGTCTAACCGCGTTGCATTGCCAACCTCGGTCCTTTCCGGCTACCGCAAGTCAGAAACAGAGATTCTGACCTTTCGGTCCAAAGGCTCGGGCTCCGGTGAGATTGTCATTCCTGACCCGATACGCGAGAGGAAATTTCCCGGTGCCAAGAGTGTAACAATACGGTTCGAAGCGGATCAACACATGCGGGATATGTTCGAGTTGGCGGGGTGAGAGAACCCGCCAGCGAAAAAAGCCCGGCCTTAGTGGCCGGGCTTTCTTTCATTAATCGGAATCAGTTGGAAATCGGGCCTTCTGATGTGAATTTCGGGATCACGCTGGTCGAAGCGGCATCCCCTTCGATTCCGGGCCAGTTGCCTTCCGCCAGGTCGATGTTGGCCGGAACATCCTCTTCCCAGAAACCAACAACAACATCAGTGATGTTCAGATAGAGCTTGTCATCGACAATACGCCACAGATTTGGGTTGCCCGGAACCTTGCCGCCTTTCGACACGCCGTATGCACAATGGCCATCATATTGCGGTGCGTAAAAGGCCGGGTTTTCCAGAAACTTGTCACGGTTCTCTTCGGTCGCAAACGCCCAGGTAACACCATTATAGTCTGCGGTGATGTCGGCCCGACCGCGAACAGCCTCGGTTTGCGACTGGCCTACAGGAACCTGATCCAGGCTGCGGTAAGCAACAACGTCGTATCCCGATACGGCAAATCCGGTGCCATCAACATATTGTTCTCCGGCGAACGCGGGCACGGCAAAAGCCATCGTCGCGGCAAGGGTCAGCGCAAAGCGTTTCATGTGATTGGTCCTCATGTCCTTACGGTTTCTGGTCACCCGAACTGCGGGTCTGGTCAAACAATAGGTAATTTTGGCCCGGCGCGAAGACCCCCTCGCGCCGCTGTGAAAACCAGAGGGGTTTTGTGAGGTGAACGAGGCGCAATGTTACAAATATCTCGCCACATCCGGGGTTGGACTTTGAGTTTTGCAATATTAGCTGTGAAGGCGGCGGCGTTTTGGCCAAATGATGCAGAAAGGCAAAAGATGAGCGAACAATCCACTTACACACCCCCAAAGGTCTGGACTTGGGACAGCGAAAGCGGAGGACGCTTTGCCAATATAAACCGGCCCATAGCTGGTGCGACCCACGAAAAGGATCTTCCGGTCGGGAAGCACCCGCTTCAACTGTATTCGCTCGCCACCCCGAACGGCGTCAAGGTTACGGTCATGCTGGAGGAGCTTTTGGCATTGGGCCATTCCGGGGCCGAATACAATGCGTGGCTGATCAACATCGGTGAAGGTGATCAGTTCAGCTCGGGCTTTGTCGGGGCCAATCCTAACTCGAAGATACCGGCGCTGTGGGATCATTCAGGTGAAACACCTGTGCGCGTTTTCGAGAGCGCCTCCATCTTGCTGCATCTCGCTGAGAAATTCGGTGAGTTTCTGCCCGCCAGCGGTGCCGAACGGACAGAAGTGATGAACTGGTTGTTCTGGCAAATGGGCAGCGCGCCATATCTGGGCGGTGGCTTTGGCCACTTCTACGCTTATGCGCCTGAGAAATGGCAATATCCGATCGACCGTTTCGCGATGGAGGCCAAACGCCAGTTGCATGTGCTGGAACTGGAACTTGCCGATAAGCCTTATATTGCAGGTCAGGACTATACGATCGCCGATATGGCGATCTGGCCGTGGTACGGGCAGCTTGTTCTGGGCCGTCTATACGATGCGGCAGAATTCCTGGATGTCGAAAGCTACGAAAACGTGATGCGGTGGGCCAAAGCCATCGATGCTCGCCCCGCCGTTCAGCGCGGCCGGATGGTCAATCGTGCGTTTGGAGAGCCGCATACGCAGTTGCACGAACGTCATGACGCCAGCGATTTTGAGACGCGCACGCAGGATAAACTGGAAGCGGCGGATTAACGTCCTGCGCTACTTCAATATCGGGGGCCGCTCGGGATCACTGCCCGGCGCGGCCCTTTCCATTTGGGGCGCTTGAGGCTGGGGCAAATCGAACCGCAGCCCAACCTTTGCCAGGGCAGAGGTAGCCGGATCCTGCACTTCAAAAAAGCCAACATCCAGCGCTCCGGCCTCGATCCCCGAAAAGGTCAATGCCTCGGATACGGCGCGTGCAAGCGCTGGCTGCGCGCCTTCGACCGCTGAAACAAAACCCAATAAATGGCCCTGCCCCCCATCTTCAGTCTTTGTCCCAACCAGAAACGCCGCCGCAGCCAGACCTGCAGCCGTCGCCAGCTTTGCATCAAGCGCGGTCAACAGAACATCTGGCAAACCGGAGGGCGGATGGAATTCGGCAAGTCGCTGCTGCACCTCCTTAGGACCATGCTGCAGCGTGTCAGACAACCAACCGAGCGCTTCAGCGGGGATCAACATCGACGACGGTGCAACATCAAGGTTCAGACCCAGCCCGACCCCCTGCCCCGACAACATCCCTGAAAGAACACGACCCGACAGAGCGACATAGGGGACCGGCCGACCCGCAAATGCCGCCAGTCGTTCCTCAAGATCAAACACCAGAACAAAACGACCATCCGCCACATCGAACAGCTCGGGCGAGATGTTTTCATCCTTCGCTTCCTCGGTCAGCATCAGGAACAGCTCGCTATCGGCCAGTCTTTCGAAAAAGCGTAGTCGAGCGTTGTCGTCTTCCGGGGCCGCCTGCATGGCGTCATGTGCAGTATCCAAAGCTGTGGCTTCAGTCATTCAGAACCTCGTGCACCCGTTTCTGTAGCACCGGCAACAGCTCGGCCTCGAACCAGGGGTTTTTCTTCAGCCAAGCCGTATTGCGCCAGGACGGGTGAGGCAAGGCAAAGAGGCGCGGCGCATGGTCTCGCCAAAGACTAACAGTCTCGGTGACCGGTGTGTTCACGCCAAGATGATATTTATGGGCATGACCCCCGACGAGGATCGTCAACGGTACTTCTCCCAACGCAGCCATCACCTTGTCATGCCAGGTGCGCCCGCATATCGGCGGCGGAGGCAGGTCGGCCTTGCGCTCATTGTATCCGGGGAAGCAAAACGCCATCGGCACGATGGATACGCGCGAACGGTCATAAAATGCGTTCTCATCCAGTCCCAGCCAATCCCGCAGCCGGTCACCCGAAGGGTCGGTGAAAGGCTTCCCTGAAGCATGGACGCGCGCGCCCGGTGCTTGACCTGCGATCAAAATGCGCGCACCGGGGCGAAACCAGACCACCGGGCGCGGCTGGTGCGCAGTCGTGGTCTGCGCGAACCTATCCGCGCACAAACGGCAGGCTTGGATGTCCTCAATCAGCGAATTCATCGGCTCAACAGGCTTTTGCAATGTTCATCGATGAAGATAGGCATCATCTACCCTCGAGCCAATGAAACCGTCCTTGCAACACATCAATGTCATGAACGCGGATGCGCATTGATCATTTGTTTCATATTTCGACATAATGTGGCCAACATGGATCGGTAGCACACCGATCCTCAAACCGTCAAAACCCCGAGCGATCTGCAGGCCGCACATGCTGGAATTCGAAAATGTCAGCAAGTCTTTCTGGACCGGAACCCAACGCAAGGTGATTCTGGATCGGGTCTCGTTCCGGGTCGAGCTTGGAACATCTCTTGGCGTGCTGGCCCCGAACGGAACCGGCAAGACCACGTTGATCAACATGATGGCAGGGCTGGAAAAGCCCGACGAAGGCGTGATTCGGCGCGACTGCCGCGTATCCTTCCCCATGGGCTTTGCAGGAGGTGTGGCCAAGCGCCTGTCCGCGCTGGAGAACGCACGCTATATCGCGAAGATCTACGGCATGGATCCCGACTATGTCGAAGCCTACTGCAAATGGCTGTGCAACTTGGGTGAGTATTTCGACCAGCCGCTCGGAACCTATTCGTCCGGAATGCGGGCCCGGTTTACATTTGCACTGATGCTGGCCCTAGATTTCGATATGTATCTGATTGACGAGGGGATGCCCTCGACAACCGATGTCGAGTTCAACAAGAAGGCGGGCGACATTCTGAAAGAGAAGCTGCGCACGACAACCTTGGTGATCGTATCGCACAACCCTTCGCTTCTTGAAAAATTCGCGCGGCAGGCTGCGGTATTGGTAGACGGCCAGCTTTACATGTTTGAAACCTTGGAAGAGGCAAAGCAGCTCTATGACTACCAAACCCAAGGCTAGGAAATACAATCCCGACCGCACGGCACGCGGTTCTGGCACTGCCGAGGCACGCTCGGACGCCATTTCGCGCATCCGCAATGCAACCCAAGGCACGAACTCGGCTGACGACACTCAGCAACCGGGCAACGAGTTGGATGCGATCAAACGCGAAGGTCTGACAGGGCGGCAATTGCGCGTCGCGCGGCGTTTGGCGCACAAGAACGGGCTTGCGGCGACGTCTGACTACGATGCGGTCCGGCTGTTACGAAAGAAAGGAATTGATCCGTTTCAGCGCACAAACCTGCTTGATCTGGCAGCTCCTGACAAAGGCAAGCCAACTGGTGATGACGCCGCGCAAGACAATATAAAGATTCACCTGCCGCAAACGACCAGAGACTCGCAGAGGAACCTGCCGGGACCCGAGCTCAGCCCGGCCGAACGTCGTGAATATGAAATCGGGCAGATCCAGAAAGACATCGCCCGCCGCCGCCGCCGCAAGCTTGCCGGGCTATTCGCACGATTGACGGTGTTCGTATTCATTCCAACGTTTATCGTGGGCTACTATTTCTATCGCGTGGCGACTCCAATGTATGCCAGCGACTCGGTGTTTTCGATCCTGCAAGCGGATGGCGGCGGTGCCTCGTTCGGTGGATTTCTGGCGGGCACGCAGTTTGCGACGGCGCAGGATTCCGTGTCCACTCAGGAATTTCTGGAATCCAAGGATGCATTGGAACGGCTTGAACGTGATGTCGGATTTACTGAGTTTTTTCGGCAGGATTGGATAGACCCGATCCAACGATTGCCGGCTGATGCGACGCTTGAAGAAACCTACAAGCTTTATAAACGTATGATCACAATCGGATATGATCCTAGTGACGGCGTCATCCGAATGGAGGTCGCAGCGCCGAGCCCCGAGATAGCGGTCGATTTGTCCAGGCGGCTTATCTCTTACGCGGAAGAGACCATCAATGGTCTGACTGAATTGAAACGCGAAGACCAGATGCGCGATGCCTTGGCGAGTTTTGAGGCTGCGCAAGAGGCACGCAGACAGGCTCAGGAAGACCTGATCGAACTGCAGCTACAAGGTGCGATACTGGACCCGCAAAGTGTGATCGCCAGCCTGCGAGGAAGGATCGATCAGTTCGAATTCGAGCTGCAGGACAAAGAACTACAATTGGCCGCGCTTCTCGATAATACGCGCCCCAACCAGGCCAAGGTGGATGGTACACGGGCGGATATCGCGCGGCTGCAAGCGGTCCTTGATGAGTTGAATGCCGAGATGCTGGATGTGTCGGCGGGCGAAAATTCGCTGGCGCGTTTGAGCGTGCGAATCCAGATGGCTCAGGCCGATCTGGCGGCGCGTGACATGATGCTGCAAACGGCAATGCAGCAAATGGAAGCTACGCGGACCGAGGCCAATCGAAAAGTGCGGTATCTGACCGTCTCGGTGAACCCGGTCGCCAGCCAGGAGCCCAGCTATCCGCGCAAGTTCGAAAATACGATTTTGGCATTCCTGTTATTTGCTGGTATCTACCTGATGATCTCGCTTACCGCGTCGGTCCTTCGTGAACAGGTATCCTCGTAAGACTCATGAAACATGTAAAAATAGCCGACCTGACGGTTGGCAACGACCTTCCGCTGACCATCATTGCCGGCCCTTGCCAGCTTGAAACCGCCGATCACGCCCAAATGATCGCCGGCACCATGAAAGAGGCATGCGACGCCGCAGGTGCGCAATATGTGTTCAAGGCCTCGTATGACAAAGCTAACCGGACCTCGCTGTCCGGCAAGCGCGGCATGGGCATTGATTCCGGGCTGCAGGTGCTGGAAGATATCCGCAAGACCATGGGCATACCGGTACTGACCGATGTCCATACCGAAGCGCAATGCGCGATTGCGGCTGGGGCCGTCGATATTCTGCAAATCCCTGCGTTTCTGTGTCGTCAGACGGACATGCTGCTGGCGGCGGGCAATACCGGCAAAGCGGTCAACGTAAAAAAAGGGCAGTTTCTTGCCCCGTGGGAAATGCCGAATATCGTCACAAAGATCGAAAGCACTGGCAATCAGAACATCCTGCTGACCGAGCGTGGAACTTCGTTTGGCTACAATACGCTGGTCGCGGACATGCGATCGCTGCCGCAGATGGCGCAAACCGGATATCCGGTCGTCATGGACGCGACCCACTCGGTGCAACAGCCCGGCGGCCAAGGTGGTTCCTCGGGTGGACAGCGTGAGTTTGCGCCGGTGATGGCGCGCGCCGCTGTATCTCTGGGCGTCGGAGCCGTATTCATAGAAACCCATCAGGATCCCGACACCGCCCCCTCAGATGGGCCGAACATGATCCCTCTGGATCAAATGGGCCATCTGGTTGACACATTGATGCGATTTGATGCGCTGGCCAAAGAAAACCCAATTCAGATTTAACGATTGAGATTTGTGATGACCAAGCCTTTGCCTGAGGTGACCCCAAACACCTGGAGCTTTCTGCGCGATCCGATGATCAAGCCCACGGGCTTTCGCGAATATGACGCGCGGTGGAAATACCCCAATGAGATCAATCTGCCAGGCATGACGGCCTTGGGTTTGGGTCTGGGCACACAGATGCTCAAACGCGGGATCGAACCCGTGATTGCAGTGGGAAATGACTATCGCGATTATTCCCTGTCGATCAAAAACGCTCTGATCGTTGGACTTATGCAGGCGGGTATTCAGGTGAAAGATATCGGCCCAGCGCTCAGCCCGATGGCGTATTTCGCGCAATTCCATCTGGACGTACCGGCGGTTGCGATTGTCACGGCAAGCCATAACCCGAACGGTTGGACCGGCGTCAAAATGGGCTTTGACCGCCCATTGACCCACGGCCCTGACGAAATGTCGGAACTGCGCGACATCGTCTTGAATGGGGAAGGCGTCGCGCGCCCGGGCGGGTCATATGAATTCGTCGACGGTGTGAAAGAAGCCTACATCGACGATCTGGTCGGTGACTTCAGAATGTCACGTCCGCTGAAAGTGGTCTGCGCCACCGGAAACGGCACCGCCGCCGCCTTCGCGCCCGAGATTTTCGAAAGGATCGGGGTTGAGGTTGTGCCCAGCCACACACGGCTGGATTACACATTCCCCAATTACAACCCGAACCCGGAAGCCATGGAAATGCTGCATGACATGTCCGACACAGTCAAATCCAGCGGCGCGGACCTGGCGCTAGGGTTTGATGGTGATGGCGATCGTTGCGGTGTTGTGGATGACGAAGGCGAAGAGATATTTGCCGATAAGGTCGGCGTCATCATGGCCCGTGATCTGGCCAAGCTGCATCCAGGTTCGACCTTTGTAGCCGATGTGAAATCCACTGGGCTGTTCGCCAGCGATCCCGAGTTGCAAGCGCTTGGGGTCAAAGCCGACTACTGGAAAACTGGCCATAGCCATATGAAGCGCCGGGTCAAGGAAATCGGTGCGCTGGCTGGGTTTGAGAAATCGGGACACTATTTCTTGGCGGAACCGGTCGGGCGCGGATACGACTGCGGAATGCGCGTGGCGGTGGAAATCTGCAAACTGATGGACCGCAACCCGGACAAAAGCATGTCAGACCTTCGGAAAGCACTACCAAGGACATGGTCGACACCCACCATGTCTCCGTACGCAGCGGATACAGAAAAATACGATATTCTGCAGCGCCTGGTCAGCAAATTGGTTGCCAAGGCCGACGCCGGCGAACACTTCGCAGGGCGGGCTATCAAAGAGGTCGTGACCGTCAATGGAGCCCGGGTCATTCTG
Organism: Ruegeria sp. AM5; assembly: GCF_056540645.1. Lineage (NCBI taxonomy): Bacteria > Pseudomonadati > Pseudomonadota > Alphaproteobacteria > Rhodobacterales > Roseobacteraceae > Ruegeria > Ruegeria sp. AM5. The sequence goes on from NZ_JBQFXC010000003.1 coordinate 311,229, forward strand.
GACAATGGCAGTTGGGGCCTCGTTCGCGCATCATCCAATACACCCAATCTGGTCGTCGTCTGCGAAAGCAGCGAAAGCGAGGATGAAATGCGCGCGATCTTCGCAGATATCGACGCCGTCATTCGAACTGAACCCGGCGTGGGCGAATACGATCAGACAATCTAAATGACACTATGAAGGGCGCCCATTTCGGCGCCCTTTGTTATCGCGCTCAGATCAATCCCCGCCAAACAGCTTGAGCAGGCCTTTCTTGGCCTCATCCTCAAGCTTGTTCTTCAGCGCGTCTTCGATGTGACCGGAATCCGTCACCGTGGTATCCAGTTCTTTACCAACCTTTTCCAAAACCTTCTTCTTTGCGTCGTCTTCCAGTTCTTTAACTTTGCCTTCGGCTGCCGCCTCAATGACTTTGGTAAGGTCCGGCTTGATCGACGGGTCGCTCCACGGACCTTTAATTCGGACGGGTACCGATATCCCCTGCCCTGAGTTGGCGCGCAGGGCGACTGGTGTGAACAGATAATCGATATCGCGAGCTCCTAAGCCAATGCGGCCCGTACCGTCCGCCCGGAAATTATCCAGCTGCATCAACAGGTCCTTGTTGGTCAAGTCGCCATTCTTCATCGTAAAGCTGGCCGTAAGGCTGTTGAATACGGTCGTACCACCCGATCCCTTTCCCCGCCCCATAAGGCGGTCAAGATCCAGCCCCGAGATAACGCCCCGCCCGACCTCGATATCTCCTTTGCCGCTGAGCGATCGCATGATCTGATCTTCGCTCTGTCCGACGCCCAGAAATTCAAGATTGCCTGAACCGGTGCCCGAAAGCCGTTTGATATCCCCAAGCGTTTCGAGCGCTTCGTTGATATCGATATTGGCGGCTTTCAGATTTCCACCAACCGACAGACCGTTGCGATTATTGGCGACCACCTGGCCGTTCAATTGCCCCGAGAACAGCGAGGCCGGGTGCATCTGCAATACAGCCCGCGACCGATCAAGGCTGAGTGTCAGATCACTTTTCCCAAAGGTCATACCCGGAACCGCAATCGAGGTGGCTTGCAAGCGGATCTTGCCATTTGCCAGCGCCAGAAACGACGCATCAATTGGGGCTTTTGACCACCCTTCCGTATCTGAGGTGCCGTCAGAAGAGTTGCCTCCGCTTACCTTCGATAAGTCGAGATCACCTGCGTTCAGACGCGCAGTCATCTGGGGCGGATTTGAAATCTGGATATCAGCTTCGCCCTCAAGCCGGTTTTGATCCAGAACCGCGATCATGTTGCGCAATGAAATCCGCCCGTCCCGGGTATAGGTCATCTGCCCGGATACGCTCGCGACCTGTCCTAGTCCCTCCGGAACGGTGACTCCTCCGTGACCAAACGCGGCCAGCATCCTTTGGGTGTCCTTGGCCGTGACCGTCGTCTTGCCATCCATTTCGCCGGCCAGATTCACCCGGCCCGAGAACTGAATATCTCCGCCAGGCGCGGTTAGGCTCAGCTGCAACGGCGTGACAGCGCCGCTGGAAAATGCGGGCAAGTCGGGGATGGTAAGGTCCACTGCGACGCTGCCTCCGGGGACGGACATACTGGCTTGCATTTCCATTGGGGCCGTTACGTCAGGCCAGCGGGCCGAAAGATCGACATCGGCAAAATCCATACTAACCGCGCCATTCTCAAGATAGATTAGGCGCGCATTGGTAAGTTCCAACCGCTCGAGCGTGATGGGTCGGCTTTCAACGGCTTGCGCCGTAGCGCCCGTTTGCGAGGAGTTACCTGGCTGATGCAGCTCCCAGTTGCCGCGCCCATCGGCGCGTTCAAGGCGTAGAACCGGGCTATCGGCCAACACCCGTTTGATCCGGATATTCCCAGACAACAACGCCGAGGCATCGACCCCAACCGCGAGGCTTTGGGCGCTAAGCATCGGTTCCGGCCCGGCCCAAGGCGCATTGCCAAATGTCACAGGGCCGGTTTCCATCCCCAATACCGGCCAAAATGACAGTTTGACGTCACCGGTCAACGCGAGATCGCGGCCTGTTTGCGCCTTGACTTGTTCTGCAAGTATTGTCGCCAGTTTTTCGCCTGGCATCAGCAGCAAGGCACCAATGACCAGCCCGAAGGCTGCAACTATGAGAAATAGAAAACGAATGAGCCACTTCATGGGTCTGCCTTTCCGGCCTTTCTGCTCTGTTTCAAGTCAGCCCCGAGCGGGCGGGATTTGCAAGGGGAAGCTTTCCCCTCTATATGCCCGGCCATGAGCACGAACCCACCGAACCTTCGCCCTGATCTGGCCCCAGAGGCCCGGATCGCCGAGACGCCCCGCCGTGGCCAACCGACCCTTGGAATGGTGTCGCTGGGTTGTCCAAAAGCGCTGGTTGACAGCGAACGTATCCTGACCCGGTTGCGGGCCGAGGGGTACGGTATTTCGCCGGACTACACGGGTGCTGATGCCGTTATTGTGAATACCTGCGGGTTTCTGGACAGCGCCAAGGCCGAGTCTCTGGACGCAATTGGCGAGGCATTGGTTGAAAACGGCAAGGTCATTGTGACTGGCTGTTTAGGGGCTGAGCCTGACTATATCCGGGAACACCATCCGCGGATTCTGGCGGTTACAGGACCGCATCAGTACGAACAGGTGCTGGACGCAGTACATGCAGCCGTGCCGCCCGACCCAAACCCTTATGTCGATCTGCTGCCCGCTTCGGGCGTCAAACTTACCCCGCGCCACTATAGCTATCTCAAGATTTCCGAGGGCTGTAATCATAAGTGCAAGTTTTGCATCATCCCCGACATGCGCGGTAAACTCGCAAGCCGCCCGGCCCATGCAGTGCTGCGCGAGGCTGAGAAACTTGTCGACAGCGGTGTGCGCGAACTGCTTGTGATCTCACAGGATACCTCGGCCTATGGGCTGGATCGTAAGTATGACGTGAACCCATGGAAAGATCGGGAAGTGCGCAGCCATATCACCGATCTGGCGCGTGAACTGGGCCAGATCGATGCGTGGGTCAGGCTGCATTATGTCTATCCCTACCCCCATGTGCGCGATTTGATCCCGCTGATGGCAGATGCGGGTAGCAATGTGCTGCCGTATCTCGACATTCCATTCCAACATGCGCATCCCGATGTTCTGAAACGTATGGCCCGCCCTGCCGCCGGGGCAAAAACTCTGGACGAGATTGCCAACTGGCGCGCTATTTGTCCGGATATCACTTTGCGGTCCACGTTCATCGTCGGCTACCCCGGAGAAACCGAGTCAGAGTTCCAGACGCTTCTGGACTGGATGGACGAAGCGCAGTTGGATCGTGTCGGCTGTTTCCAGTACGAAAATGTCGATGGCGCCCGCTCGAACGACCTGCCGGATCACGTCCCGGCCGAGGTCAAGCAAGAGCGATGGGAGCGTTTCATGGAGAAAGCTCAGGCCATTTCTGAGGCCAAGCTGGCAGCAAAGGTTGGCCAAAAACTCGATGTCATCGTAGACGAGGTGGATGAAGAGGCCGCGACCTGCCGCACTAAGGCCGATGCTCCAGAAATCGATGGCAACTTGTTTATCGACGAAGGCTTCGAAGGCCTGAAACCCGGGGATATCGTCACGGTCGAGGTGGATGACGCCGGAGAATACGACTTGTGGGGGCGTTTGCACCCCTTGGCGTGACAAAAGGCGTCTGTCCCTAGAGCAGGCCGATCAAAATCACGATCCACGCCACTCCGGCAGCGATTGCAGACAACGCCACCGCTGCACTTGCTGCATCCTTGGCTTGCCCCGCCAACGCGTGGTGCTCGGTCGAGGTGTGATCGACGGCACGCTCGATGGCCGTATTAAATAGCTCGGCCACCAAGACCAGAATGCCCAGAGCAAGGATAAGCGCCCGTTCCGCCGTACCTAGGGGGAGTGCAAGCGCCAATAAAGCAGAAATCAGGTTGGCCCAAACCCACCCACGAAACGAATACTCTTGCCGCCAGGTTGCAGCCAGGCCCTGCCAGCTCCAGCGGGTACGATCCTTTAGGTGGTCAAAGAACTTGCGCATTGGGTTTCCGATCAGTCGTCCTGCAAGAAGACGTCCGCGACCCACGGCAGAAAGGCAAGAAAAAACCGCCTCGAGGGCGGTGTTCTTTTTAGAGGTGTGCAGGCGGCCCTGCGATCAGAACCGCCTGCTTAATACTTATTGGGTGACCGGGTTACACACGGTCTGGCCTGCTTCGGTTGTGGCCAGTTCATAGCCTGCCGAGCAACTGGGTGTACCAAACTTGTCATAGTCGGGCTGGATGTAAACCGGGGTCGGTTCCTCTTGCTGCGAGCACGCAGTCAATACAACGGCCGTGGCGCAGATAGCAGCAAATTTCAGTTTCATGTCCATCAATCCTCTATTACTTTTCTGATATTGCCCAGTTTTTCGGGGCCGGTATCAGAATAGGACCAAGAATTTCATATGGCAACCGAATCGATAACGCATTCGTGAATAAAGGCGAAACCACGCTGGAAAGCGAGTTTTCATTCGCAGTCTACCTTTTTTGACAAAGAGCCCTAAACTTTGACTTCGACATCAGCCAAAGACGGAGTAGCCACATGTCAGACGCCCCGATCATCGCCCAGAAATCGCCCTATCCGGTCGAAGTGACCGAAGGAAAAACCTATTTCTGGTGCGCCTGTGGCAAATCCAAGCGGCAACCGTTTTGCGATGGTTCGCACAAAGATACGTCGTTTGAACCCGTAAAATATACTGCTGATGCCAGCAAGAAGGTCTTCTTCTGTGGCTGCAAGCACTGCGCCAATCCGCCGTTGTGCGACGGAACGCACAATAAGCTCTGAAAGTCAGGTCAAGTCGTTCAAAACCTGAGCATTGGCACAAAAATCAGGTGCTTTCTCAGCCATTCCTTGTTGTGTGGCAAGCCATATCTGACAACGTTCGTCGCATATTGCGCCCCGGCATCGGGTCACCATCTGAGCGTAGTCGGCAGGTGTCAGTTTCCCTTCGGCCATTGCTTCGGTCAGAGAAATCCCTAAGGATCGCGCGACCGAGCGTGTCAGCCAAAAGTGTTTTTCGATCTCGCCCAGTGATGTTCGGTCCATTTGATCACCTTTGTTTGCTGACCCTCAAGGTGGCGAACCTGTGCCGGTTTGGGCAGGTGCAGGGCGCGCTTTCCGCCGTTTCGTTCTCGTTCAACCAGTCTGGGCATGCCCGCGCCCATTCGCACCCGCGGCAGAGCTGAACCATATCTGCCCATTCCTGTTGGCTCAGGTGCCCGTCGCGATGTGCGGTGGCAAGGTCGGCTCCCGTCGCCTGTGCCATTCGCAATACAAGGCGAAAATGGGTCATGATCCGTCCAAGTCGTGGCACGGTACCCCCCTTTGGCGTTACGGCTTGAGCCTGTTCAGCAGCTCGTGATTGCGGCAGTATTCAGGTGTGTCGGGCGCTGTCAGGTTCTTGGCCAGAAACGCCTTGCAATGGCCCGGATTCGGGCATTCCGTACACCGCAATACCGCGTCCGAGATTTCGTCGAACTGTAAGGCCCCTTCGATGGCAACTTCTTGCAAATCTACGCCCAGCGTCGTGGCCATCCGATCTACAAGGTCGGCGTGACGTCGCAGCGTTTCACGATCAGACATGCGGTTTCCTTTTCCATTCACTCTATGGAAAGGGTAACGCATGCCCCGCACAGTGCCCTTGACTCAGGTCAATGCCCGGTTGCCAGCTGGTCCAGATAGGCCCGCGTGGCGTCCTGCACGCGGCGAAAGCGGTCCCCGCCCAGCTTCTTGCCACCGTACCAGCGTGTCACGATGATTACGTGATCCGTCAGCTCGGCCCGCTCCATCATCCGCAAAATGACCATTGCCGCGCCAGACTCTCCGTCATCGGCCTTGAGCGCACCGTTTGGCAAGATGGCTGCCCACGTGTTGTGAGTTGCCTTCGCATATGCTTTGTCGGATTTCAGTTCCGCCAGTACCGCATCGACATCAGCACGACTGGTGACCCCCGCGCCGGTCACAGCATATTTCGACCCGCGATCACTGAGAACGACACCCAATCGGGTTAAGTTGACCATTACCGTAATCCCAGTTCCCGCGCCGTTTGCAACACAACTTCGACCCGCTGGGCATTGGGAGGGTGCGTGGCAAGGAAACGATCACCCGGATCAGGAATGCGTTGGAAGAAAGCCATCCCGGCCAGCGGGTTATACCCCGCCGCGTAAGTGATCTGTGTCCCCAGACGATCCGCTTCCAATTCGAACTCACGCGTGTAGTTCTGCACCCCGACCTCAGCACCCAGCGCCTGTGCGCGCTCAATCCCTGCATCGTCCGCGCCCTGATTGCGCGCGAGTTCACCGAATATCCGCGCGCTCTCTTTGGCGTTCTGCGCCTGCCGGGCGATGTGACCCAAAATATGGTGGGCGGCCTCATGGCTCATGACAAAGGCCATCTCGTCCGCGTTCTGCGTTGCATCGATCATCGGCTGTGTAAAAACGACTAGCGGCCGCCCATCCTTGTCCAAGGTCTGAAACGCATTCGCTGGGGCCTTTGACGAGAGATCAACCAAAATCACAAAATCACAATTGGCAGTCCTCGATTGGCGGCGGCATTCCCGGCTTGCGGTCGTTCCTACAGCCCGGCTGACCTGCTCGAATACGCGCGCCCTGTCCTTTTGTTCTGATGACGATGGCTGCCATTGATCGGCCGGGATCGCGATAACAGGCGACATATCGCAAGCCGCCAACAGCATCACCAGCAACAGGGCAAGACGGCGCATTCACATTCCTTTCGGTCACTCTGTCGGCAGACAAGCATAGCGCGGCATTTAAGGCCGGGCCACAGCCGATTACAGCTTGCAACGGGTTGCATTGCGATCTTATGCCCTGCACTCTGCACATATGTTTTCAATTGAACACGAATTCGACTCGACGGTGATTACGCTGGTGGACGAAGGCGCAAAGCCTTTGCAAGAGGATGTCGTCATCAACAACTTCGCTGAATGCGTCACGCTCGAGCAGTTGGACCCGCGGACCGATCAGATTCAGAAGATTACCCTGTCACCAGAGCAGGTACGCGATCTGGCCGCTGCGCTGGATTTGCCCGAGGGCGTTTATCAGATACGTGAGTCCGAGAGCACCAAAGACTAGTGGTTCCTTTTGGATCTTGCGTCTGATCACAAGCAGCAATTCAGATTGAATTTGTCGCCTTTTGATGAGCAGTTTGCCCTTGAAAGAGAACAGTATGCCTCCGACATACAGACTGCCATGTGAAGGAAGTTAACATATGACCCTGAAGAACCAAGCTGCGCTGGATTTTCTGCACGCGCGCCGGTCTCGTCCGGCCAAAACGCTAGTATCCCCGGCCCCGACCCGGGAAGAGCTGAGGCCGCTGCTGACTGCTGCAGCGCGCAGCCCGGACCATGGAAAGCTGGAACCCTGGCGTTTTGTTGTTGTCGAGCATGGGGCCATGCAACGCCTTGCAGATCTTACAGAAACTTGTGGTCTCGCCTTGGGAAAATCGCCCGAAGATATCGCCAAGGCGCGCAGCCAATTCGAAATGGGCCATTTGGCGGTTGCTGTTATTGAGGTGCAGAAACCTTCTGACAAGATACCGGCAATTGAACAGACCTATTCAGCGGGTGCGGTATGTCTGGCTCTGCTGAACGCAGCGCTGGCCGCAGGTTGGGGGGCCAATTGGTTGTCCGGCTGGCAATCGCATGATCGCGAGTTTTGCGAACAGGGGCTTGGCTTGGCCGAAAACGAGAAGATTGCAGGCTTTATCCATATCGCAACCGAAGGTACGACCCCGCCCGAACGACCGCGCCCCAATGTGGCGGCACTAACCCAATGGGTTTCCGAATGATCATCATCCAGTCGTTTCTACAGGCGCTGGGACAGATCGGCGACCCAAGATTCCGCAAGGTACTTCTGTTGGGTGTTGGCCTGACATTCGCGTTGTTGGTGGCTGCCTATGCCGGCTTTTTGTGGCTGATCAACGCGCTGGTCGGCGATCAGGCCACCTTGCCAATACTGGGTGAGGTGACATGGCTGAACGACCTGCTCAGCGTGTCATCATTCCTGCTGATGATGGTGCTGTCGGTGTTTCTGATGGTCCCCGTTGCGTCAGCCATCACCTCGATGTTTCTGGATGAGGTCGCACAGGCGGTTGAGGATAAGCATTACCCTGGTCTGCCGCCGGCTCAGCACATCCCCTTTGGCGATGCGCTACGGGATACGCTCAGTTTTCTGGGAGTACTGATCGTTGCCAACCTGTTGGCATTGATCCTCTATGCACTCTTCACGCCATTCGCGTTGTTTATCTTTTGGGGTATGAACGGGTTTCTTCTGGGGAGAGAATATTTCACCCTGGCTGCGATGCGCCGACTGGGGCGCGAGGGGGCGCGAAAGCTGCGCGCAAAGCACGCGACAACCATTTGGGTCGCCGGTATTCTTATGGCGGTCCCGCTCTCTGTGCCATTGGTCAACCTGTTGATCCCGATCCTAGGAGCGGCGACCTTCACACACATTTATCACGGTCTGTCGGGTAGCCGAACCTGAGCTACTCGCGCGGCTCCAGTTGGTTTAGCCAATCGAAATCGCGCACGCTGATTACGCCAGAGATAATGATACCTGCAATGATCGCCCACAGCACCACCGATATCCCGGTGGTAATCCACAGCTTCTTCTTCATGTGATGGACTTCCGGCGCACCCGCATGAGTGCCCGGAACAATATCCCCCAGATCCCCCTGCGTTTTGATGCGCACAGGCAGTACAATCAGCAAGGTCAGAAACCAAATTACAGCGAAAAGAACCAGAGCGGCGGTAATGGTCATCGACTTCAGACCTGCTCCAGCTCAACGAGGCATCCGTTGAAATCCTTCGGGTGCAGGAACAACACCGGTTTGCCATGCGCTCCGATCTTGGGTTCACCCGATCCCAGAACGCGCGCACCGGTCTCTTTCAGATGATCGCGGGCCGCGATGATATCCTCGACCTCATAGCAGACATGGTGGATGCCGCCTGATGGGTTCTTTTCCAGAAACCCGTTGATGGGGCTGTTCTCACCCAGCGGATACAGCAATTCGATCTTGGTGTTGGGTAGTTCAATAAAGACCACGGTGACCCCATGATCCGGCTCATCCTGTGGAGCGCCGACTTTGGCGCCAAGCGCATTGCGATACTGGGCCGATGCGGCCTCCAGGTCGGGAACAGCAATGGCTACGTGGTTCAGGCGACCAATCATGGGACTCTCCTTCCTTCTGCGTTGCAGCGGTTATGGGGGCAGTATACCCAAAGGACAAGTGCGCCAAATCGTCGTTAACCCTGTATTAGCCAGAAGTTCCTAGCGTGAGGCATCTGCTAAACAGGAGTTCTGCCATGGACGATTCGGGACCTTTCGCCTCTCCAGCGCTGGCCACCAAGATGCGACCGCTGCTGGGCCAAACAATCCTTGTGGTCGAAGACAGCCGCTATGCATGCGATGCAATACGATTGATGTGCTTGCATAGCGGTGCGCGTATCCGTCGTGCGGATTGTCTGAAATCAGCGCGGCGCCATCTGCAAATCTATCGTCCCTCGGTCCTGATCGTCGATATGGGTCTTCCAGACGGGTCCGGCGCTGACCTGATAGCCGAAATGACCCACGCTGTACCCCGCATCGGTGTCATTCTCGGGCTGTCTGGCGATGACAGCATGCAGGTTATCGCCAGACGCGCAGGTGCAGATGGGTTTCTGGCCAAACCCCTGACCTCGGTCGCTTGTTTCCAGACCTCGATACTTGAACTTCTGCCCGAAGATCGCCGCCCAGGAGGTCTGGATTCCGTCAGGGATAACATCGTTCAGCCCGATCCGCTGGCCTATCGGGACGACATGGCCCATATCGCCGACGTGCTTACCGGCCCCACTGATCAGCGCACATTGGATTATGCGGTACAATTCCTGCAAAGCGTTGCGCGAGACGCCGAAGATACTGTGCTTGCCGAAGCAGCCCGGGACCTTGCCCAATCTCGTGCGCGGGGGACACCGGTCACCGCCCAGGCCGCACGGATTGCGGGTCTGGTTCAGGATCGGCTCGAACGGCAAGAGGCGATCTGAGATGCTGACCGCTTACTTTATTACCGCATCGATCCTTTGCATCTGGGTCTACCGCCTGACACGACAGACGGCCAAGAGCATCCGCAATCGTCGGGATGCCGCAAATCCACTGGATTGAGTTGAGCTTGTTTTGAGACCACCACGCAACTCAGATTTGCGTGGCGCGGCAAATACACCGATTGTATTGCACTGCCCCAAACGTAAACCGCCCGCTCAGGGCGGGCGGCTAGATTTAGTCTTGCGGGATGATCCTGAGACCCAGTTCCATCAACTGATCCGAGGTCGGATCGGATGGCGCATCCATCATCAGGTCTTCGGCGCGCTGGTTCATCGGGAACATCATGACCTCGCGGATGTTGGCCTCATCCGCCAGCAGCATCACGATCCGGTCGATACCTGCGGCACAGCCGCCGTGCGGCGGGGCGCCGTAGTGGAAGGCATTGAACAGTGCGCCAAAGCGGGATTTGACTTCGTCTTCGCCGTACCCTGCCAGTTCAAAGGCCTTCAACATAATCTCAGGCTTATGATTCCGGATCGCACCTGACACCAGCTCGTAGCCGTTGCAGGCCAGGTCATACTGATACCCACGTACGTCCAGAGGATTGCCCTGCAGCGCCTCCATTCCCCCCTGCGGCATCGAGAAGGGGTTGTGTTCGAAATCAATCGCACCGGTTTCTTCGTCCTGCTCGTAGATCGGGAAATCGACGATCCAGGCAAAGGCAAAGCGGTCTTTCTCGGTGAGGCCAAGTTCTTCGCCGATCACATCACGCGCTTTACCAGCGACCTTTTCGAAGGCTTTTGGCTTACCACCCAGGAAGAACGCGGCATCCCCGACACCCATACCCAGTTGCTGACGGATCGCCTCCGTGCGCTCGGGGCCGATGTTCTTCGCCAACGGTCCAGCCGCCTCCATGCCTTCGCCCTGATCGCGCCAGAAGATGTAGCCCATGCCGGGTAGGCCTTCTTTCTGGGCAAAGGCGTTCATACGGTCACAGAATTTGCGGCTACCGCCGGTCGGTGCTGGGATGGCGCGGATTTCGGTGCCTTCCTGCTCCAACAGTTTCGCGAAAATCGCGAAGCCAGAACCGCGGAAGTGGTCAGAGACCACTTGCATCTTAATGGGGTTCCGCAGGTCAGGCTTGTCGGTGCCGTACCACAGGGCTGAGTCCTTGTAGGAAATCTGCGGCCACTCCTGATCGACCTTGCGCCCGCCCCCGAACTCTTCGAACACACCGGTCAGCACGGGCTGGATGGTGTCGAACACATCCTGCTGCTCGACAAACGACATCTCTAGATCGAGTTGATAGAAATCGGTGGGCGATCGGTCTGCACGCGGGTCTTCATCGCGGAAGCAGGGTGCAATCTGGAAATACTTGTCGAAGCCCGACACCATGATCAGCTGTTTGAATTGCTGCGGGGCCTGCGGTAGGGCGTAGAACTTGCCCGGATGTAGTCGCGAGGGGACCAGAAAGTCGCGTGCGCCTTCGGGCGACGATGCGGTAATGATCGGTGTCTGATATTCACGGAATCCCTGATCCCACATCCGGCGGCGCATAGATGCGACAACGTCCGAGCGAAGGGTCATGTTTTGCTGCATCGCCTCGCGTCTTAGGTCGAGGTAGCGATAGCGCAGACGTGTTTCCTCGGGGTATTCCTGATCGCCGAACACCATCAACGGCAATTCGTCGGCAGCACCAAGAACCTCCAGCTCACGCACATAAACCTCGATCTCGCCTGTCGGCAGTTTCGGGTTAATGAGATCAGCGTCGCGGGCTTTTACAGTGCCGTCGATGCGGATGCACCACTCGGACCGTACCTTTTCCAGTTCAGCAAATGCCGCACTATCGCCGTCGCACAAAACCTGGGTCACACCGAAATGGTCGCGCAGGTCGATGAACAGTACGCCGCCGTGATCTCGGACACGATGCACCCAACCGGACAGGCGGACGGTTTCACCGACATTGGCGGCGGTCAGAGCGGCGCAGGTGTGGCTGCGATAGGCGTGCATGGATCATATCCCTTCGGGCGCAGAATTCGTCGCGCCGATACACCCCGTCAGGCATGGAAAGTCAAGGCGGGTCGCGCCGTCAAAACGGCCTTTGCACGTTGCCCGAGTAGAAATAGACGCCCAGCCCTGCCGCAAAGATAATATTACCAGCAATTGCGTGCAGAAGAACTGCATAAAAGAATGATCCGCGCTTGCGGTAGGCCCAGGTGAACAGGAGGCCTCCGAAGAAAGTCATGATGGCTACGACCCAGCTCCAGTACATGAGGTGCGCAAGCGAAAACAGGCCAGCGTTCAAAAGGTATGCGGCCCGCCCTTCAGGTAGGATCGCGTGATAGCGTCGGAAAAAGAGAGAGCGGAAAAGCAGCTCTTGTGGCAGAGCGGACAACAACGGGTAGCCGATACAGATGAATATCAACATCTCTGGCCGATGCAGCAGCAAAACAAAGGCTGCATCCGGTCGCGCCCACAGCACCAGGGCGGAACAGAAGGCAGCCATGAACAGGGTAAATGCAAAGACTTCGGTCCACGACCAGTTTCGCCAGCCATACCGAAGCTCCGCCCAGGAAAAACCGGGCGTATCCTGCAGCAGCAGTATGCCCAGTCCGGTAAACGCAAAAAGCGAGGGGAACATCCAGTTTGGCGGGAACAATGTCGCGATGGCTATGGGAAACGCCACAAAGAAGAGCACAAACTCAATCCTGAGGCGTGAGTTGGTAACAGGGGTCTCCACCCATTCGGTATTTTTGCTCAAGGTGCCACAAGCTCCGCACGGATCAGCCCCCGAAGGGAATTTCCACAGTGGATAGATTGCGCGTTTTTTAGATCGGTCAAGGTCAGAACGGATTCGGTAACTTCTTTATTATCCAACAATTCCTCGCGCAAAACCCCGGGAAGCAATCCGCATCGCAGTGAGGGCGTAAGTCGTCTGCCGTCGGGCATGGTCAGGAACAGGTTCGTGATAGTGCCCTCGCAAAGCTCATCCCGTTCGTTCAAAAACAAAAGCTCATCAACTCTTAGCGGCAAGCCTGCCCGCGCCATGTCATAGACGGCCCGTCGGGTCGTTTTGTAACCCAGCCAGATATCCGATGATGATAGTCTCTGTTTGGCCAAATCCACACGCCAGACGGGCGGATTGGCAGTCAATTCTCCGGACGTCAGTTCAAATTTGCCATCCGCGTCCAAGGTCAAACGGCAGCGCAATGCAATCTCACCCAAACTCGCATCCAAAATCGTCCAAGCGGCGGTTCGGTCAAAATCAATGCCGAACTTCTGTGCTGTGTGCGCCATGCGGGCCAAATGACGATCAAGCCTGACGAACCCCTGCCCCGGCCTGTAGGCCAAAGTTTCGATCAGACGGAAATCAGGCTCAGTTGGTGGGCGAAGCGGGCTTTCCATAGCGCCTCCTCATATTCCGATGGCGCGGTGCTGTCCCAGACCAGCCCGCCGCCTACGTTAAGGGTCGCCTTGCCACCTTCAACCATGAGGGTCCGGATGGCCACGTTGAATTCCGACCGACCGTCCGGGGCCGCCCAACCGATGGTTCCGCAATAAACTTCGCGAGGCCAAGGTTCCAGTTCGAACAGGATCTCCATCGCGCGAATCTTTGGCGCTCCGGTGATTGATCCGCACGGGAACAGGGCGGCCAGAATATCAGAAAGGCCTACGCCAAGGTGTAACTGCGCCTGCACAAGCGAGACCATCTGATGGACAGTCGCATAGGTCTCAACCTTGAACAGCTCGGGTACTTTCACCGATCCGGCCAGCGCGACCCGGCTAATATCGTTGCGCAGCAGATCGACGATCATCAGATTTTCGGCCCGGTTCTTTTCATCCGAAGACAGAAAAGCGCGTCGACGCTCGTCTTCGACCGGGTCCTCACTGCGCGGTTGAGTTCCCTTCATCGGGCGCGTTTCGATCCGGCCCTCGGCGTCGGTTCGGAAAAAAAGTTCCGGCGAACGGCTCAGCAGATCAGGCAGCCCCTCCTGCTCAACCAAGGCGCCGTGGCCGACGGGTTGACCAGCCGCAAGCGCCGCATAAAGCGCGACGCTGTCTCCGGTTACATCGAGATCAATTGGGAAGGTCAGATTTGCCTGATAAATGTCACCCGCACCAATCGCCTCATGCACTGTACGAAAGGCCTGCGTATATCGCGCCTCGTCCCAGCGGGGCTGAAACGCAGTGACACTGCCCGACGCCTTTGGCAGTCCAACGCGATCCGGTGCGTCAAACACACCGAAACACAGTAGTGGCAGGCGTCGTCCTTCTGGCAGCCGGTCTGCCAGACGTGGTTCTAGCACGTAGCCCAGCTCATAACTTGCGTACCCTGCCAGCCAGGCCCCATCCGCGCGCGCCTGATCCAGCGCCGCCAGAGCCTGGGGCACCTCCGCCGCGTTATCCGCGCGAATAATCCGGGACGGACGCTCAAACCGGGTTCCGCGCCCAGCTGGTCCTTGATCGAAACGAATACGCAATTGCATCCTCATTTGCCGTGCTGCGCGGTATAGAGAATAGCGCGCCAAGGGAAAGAGGGGAAAGCGGCAATTTCAAACCCGATTCCGATACCTCTTGCACCTTTTCGCGCGGTCCCTATAACGCAGGACAATTTGGGCGCTGGGGCGGTGCCCTGACTCGCGGACAATTGAAGGGGCCAAGCCATGCCGAGAAGAACCGACATCCAGTCGATCATGATCATCGGGGCAGGCCCCATTGTTATCGGTCAGGCCTGCGAGTTCGACTATTCCGGCGCTCAGGCATGTAAGGCGCTGCGCGAGGAGGGCTATCGGGTCATTCTGGTGAACTCGAACCCTGCAACGATCATGACCGACCCGGGGCTAGCCGATGCGACCTATATCGAGCCGATCACGCCCGAAGTTGTCGCCAAGATCATCGAAAAAGAACGCCCCGATGCCCTACTGCCCACTATGGGCGGACAGACCGGCCTGAACACCTCGCTGGCGCTGGAAGAGATGGGCGTGCTGGATAAGTTCAACGTCGAGATGATCGGCGCCAAGCGAGACGCGATCGAAATGGCCGAAGACCGCGCCCTGTTCCGCGAGGCGATGGATAGGTTGGGCATCGAAAACCCCAAGGCCGAGATCGTGACGGCCCCCAAGGATGAGAACGGCAAGAAAGATCTCGACGCCGGTGTGGCACTGGCGCTTGAAACCCTCGAAACAGTTGGTTTGCCCGCCATCATCCGCCCCGCCTTTACGCTGGGCGGCACCGGCGGCGGTGTCGCATATAACCGCGAGGATTATATCCATATTTGCCGCTCGGGTATGGATGCGTCCCCCGTCGGTCAGATCCTGATCGATGAAAGTCTTCTGGGGTGGAAAGAATACGAGATGGAGGTGGTGCGCGACACCGCTGACAACGCCATCATCGTGTGTTCCATCGAAAACGTCGACCCGATGGGCGTGCATACCGGTGACTCGATCACCGTGGCCCCTGCCCTGACGCTGACCGACAAAGAATACCAGATCATGCGCAATCACTCGATTGCCGTGTTGCGCGAAATCGGCGTCGAAACCGGCGGGTCAAATGTGCAGTGGGCGATCAACCCGGTTGATGGCCGCATGGTCGTGATCGAGATGAACCCGCGTGTGTCCCGCTCTTCTGCGCTGGCTTCGAAGGCGACCGGTTTCCCGATTGCCAAGATCGCCGCAAAACTGGCCGTTGGGTACACGCTGGACGAGCTAGACAATGACATCACCAAGGTCACCCCGGCCTCGTTCGAGCCGACCATCGACTATGTTGTCACCAAGATCCCGAAATTTGCCTTTGAGAAATTCCCCGGCTCGGAACCCTACCTGACCACCGCGATGAAGTCGGTGGGTGAGGCCATGTCCATCGGCCGCACCATTCACGAATCGATGCAAAAGGCTCTGGCCTCGATGGAGTCGGGCCTGACAGGCTTTGATGAGATCGAAATCCCCGGTCTGAACGTCGGAGTCTGGGAAGAAGCCGACGACAAGGCCGCCGTGATCAAGGCGATCAGCCAGCAGACCCCCGATCGTCTGCGCACAATCGCGCAGGCCATGCGTCACGGCCTGACCGACGATGAGATTTTCGGCGTCACCAAGTTCGACCCGTGGTTCCTGGCCCGCATTCGCGAGATCATCGAGGCCGAGCGTCAGGTGCGCAAAGATGGTCTGCCGGTTACCGAGGACGGTATCCGCAAACTGAAAATGCTTGGATTCACCGACGCGCGTCTGGGCAATCTGACCGGCCGTGACGAAGACAACGTCCGTCGCGCCCGCCGCAATCTGGGTGTGAACGCCGTCTTCAAACGCATCGACACCTGTGCGGCTGAGTTCGAGGCGCAGACCCCCTATATGTACTCGACCTACGAAGCCCCGATGATGGGTGAGGTCGAATGCGAGGCGCGTCCAAGCGACCGCAAAAAGGTCGTCATCCTGGGCGGTGGCCCGAACCGGATCGGTCAAGGCATCGAATTCGACTACTGCTGCTGTCACGCCTGTTTCGCGCTGACCGAGGCGGGCTATGAAACGATCATGGTCAACTGCAACCCCGAGACGGTCTCGACCGACTATGACACCTCGGACCGTTTGTATTTCGAGCCGCTGACCTTCGAACACGTCATGGAAATCCTTACGAAGGAACAGGAAGCCGGCACGCTGCATGGAGTGATCGTTCAGTTTGGCGGGCAGACTCCGCTGAAACTGGCCAATGCGTTGGAGGCTGAAGGTATCCCGATCCTCGGTACCACGCCCGACGCGATCGACCTCGCCGAAGATCGTGAGCGTTTCCAGGCGCTGGTCAATGAACTGGGCCTGAAGCAGCCCAAGAACGGCATCGCCTCGACCGACGAAAAGGCGCTGGAGATTGCCGAAGATATCGGCTTCCCGCTGGTCATCCGCCCCTCCTATGTTCTGGGCGGCCGCGCGATGGAAATCGTGCGCGATATGGATCAGCTACGCCGCTACATCAATGAGGCCGTAGTGGTATCCGGCGACAGCCCGGTTCTTCTGGACAGCTATCTGGCCGGTGCGGTCGAACTGGACGTGGACGCGCTGTGCGACGGTAACGACGTGCATGTTGCAGGCATCATGCAGCACATCGAAGAGGCCGGCGTGCACTCGGGCGACTCGGCCTGTTCGCTGCCGCCTTATTCGCTGTCGAAAGAGATCATCGAACAGATTAAGGATCAGGCGTTCAAGCTGGCCAAGGCGCTGAATGTCGTCGGCCTGATGAACGTGCAGTTCGCCATCAAGGATGACGAGATTTACCTGATTGAGGTCAACCCTCGTGCCAGCCGCACCGTGCCTTTTGTGGCTAAAGCCACTGACAGCGCCATTGCCTCTATCGCTGCGCGTGTAATGGCCGGTGAGAAACTGGCGAACTTCCCGAAACGCCCCCCTTACAAAACGGTCGATGACACCAAAATCGCCGACCAGATGACGCTGGCCGACCCCGACATGCCGTGGTTCTCGGTAAAAGAAGCCGTTTTGCCTTTCGCCCGCTTCCCCGGCGTTGACACCATCCTGGGCCCTGAAATGCGTTCGACCGGAGAGGTCATGGGCTGGGATCGCGACTTCCCGCGCGCTTTCCTGAAAGCACAAATGGGGGCCGGTATGGTGCTGCCCAGCGCAGGTCGTGCGTTTATCTCGATCAAGGATGCGGACAAAGGGCCGGATATGCTCGAAGCAGCGCGTGTTCTGGTTGAGCAAGGCTTTGAGCTTGTTGCGACCCGCGGCACACAATCCTGGCTGACTGAAGAAAGTGTGCCGTGCGGCGTGGTCAACAAAGTGTACGAAGGCCGCCCGGATGTGACCGACCTGATGAAGGACGGCGGCGTGCAGCTGGTCATGAACTCGACCGAAGGCGCACAGGCGGTGGAAGACAGCCGATCAATCCGGTCGATCGCGCTGTATGACAAGATCCCCTATTACACCACAGCCGCAGCAAGCTATGCCGCCGCGCTGGCGATCAAGGCGCAGGCCGAAGGCGATGTTGAGGTGAAATCGCTGCAGGGCTAAGCCCCGGCAACGGTATGAATGAATGGACCCCGGCCTCGGCCGGGGTTTTTTTCTTCCCCTCCTTGCCCATCGCCCACATGATGGGCGGGGAAGGAGTGCTCATGGACCTCTACACCACATACGGAAGCAACGACCTGCCTAGGGCCATCCGCTTTTATGATGCGATCTTCGCGGTTCTTGGCCAGCCGCGCCTGCCCGGTTGGATTGATGGCTGGGCCGGATGGGGTTCCGACCCCGACAGCGGCACCGGGTTTTGGATCTGCAAACCTTTTGATGGAGCCCCCGCCAGTACCGGCAATGGCACGATGATCGCCTTTCCCGCCAGAAGTGCCGATCAGGTCCGGCGTTTCCATGCCACGGGTTTGAAAAACGGCGGTGCAGATGAAGGCAAACCTGGTGTCCGCCCCCATTACGAGCCCGGATTCTATGTGGCCTATCTGCGCGACCCCGATGGCAACAAGCTATCCTGTTTTTACTACCATTATGATCCAAAGGAGGATTCGGGCGGATGATCAACCAGCAGCCAGACGTCGCTTTTCTTCACGGTTGAAAAACAACATGTAGAAGACAGGTGCGGCAACCATGGTCAGGATCGTGGCAAAGGCCAGACCGCCCATGATTGTGACTGCCATGGACACAAAGAACGCATCCGTCAGAAGCGGTGCCATCCCCAGAATCGTCGTGATCGCCGCCAACATTACCGGGCGCAGACGCGAGACAGAGGCTTCAACAATCGCAGGACGCAGGGCTTTACCAGTAGCGCGGACCAGATCGATTTCTTCGACCAGTACGATGCCGTTCTTGATCAGCATCCCTGACAGACTTAACAGCCCCAATAGCGCTGTGAAGGTGAAGGGCAGGCCTGTTCCAAGCAGACCGATAACTACGCCATTTACGGACATCGGGACCAGTAGCCAGATAATGACCGGTTGCCGGATTGCATTGAACAGCAATACGGAAATCAACACCATAATCAGCAAGCTCAGCGGCAACTGCCGCCCAAGGCTGGCCTGCGCGTCGCCTGAATCCTCGAACTCCCCCCCCCATTCCATACGATAGCCGATCGGCAGTTCCATCGCTTCAATGGCACTGCGTACTTCGGAGTGGACCTGCGCGGCGGTCATGTCAGGGGGGATGTCCGCGCCAACGGTGATGGTCAAAACCCGGTCACGGCGATGAACCAGCGTATTGAGCGCCTTGTAGTCGAAGCCGTCCACCATCTGCTCGATTGGAACGAAACGTTCCGACTGATCGGAGTAAACTACCTGATCGACGATCGAATAGTCTCCATCCGCCGGGCGGCGCAAGATGATCGGGATCTGGCGGTCGCGCTCGCGCAAAACGCCGCCCGTGATGCCATCGGTCGAAAACTGCAACGTAGCTGCAATGTCTTCGCGCGATACGCCTGCTGTTTGGGCGCGCTCCGTGGCATAGATCGGCTGCACGGCCAATTCCTGCTCACGCCAGTCGTGATGCACATGTAGCGCATTCGGAGATGCGGCTGACATGCGCTGTACCGCTTCTTCGGCCAGTTGACGCAGAACAACCGGATCACTACCCGAGAACCGAGCCTGGATTGGATCGCCGCCACCGGGACCAAAAATCAGGCGTTTGGTGCGGAACTCGCCTTCGGGGAACTGGGCTGAACCGAACTCCTCAAGATCGGCTTGCAAGGCAGGAATGTCGTCCAAAGCCTCGGTGCGGATGATCATATGTCCATAGCTTGGGTTTGGCTTCTCGGCAGCGTAGGTCAACATGAACCGCGTGGCACCCTGCCCGACGAATGTGGCAACCGAGACGACGTCATCACGTTCGGCCAGCCAGTCCTCGAATACGGCCATATCTTCCGCCGTGCGAGCGATCGGCGTGCCTTGTGGCAGCTTGTAGTGCACGAAGAACAACGGCGTGTTCGAGTTTGGGAAGAATTGCTGTTTCATCAGTCCAAAGCCCGCAAAACAGACGACTGTGACCCCGATCAACCCGGCCACTACCAGCCATCGGAACCGAAGCGCCCAGTTCAGGATTGCACCGTAGACGCGGAACAGGGTGCCGCCATAGGCATCCACCTCACCCTCTTTGCCCTGCTTGAAGAAATAGTGCCCAAGCAAAGGTGTCACCGTGATGGCCAGAACCCAGCTCAGCAGTAGTGAAATGCCGATCACGGCAAATAACGAGAACAGGAACTCCCCGGTCGCGTCAGGGCTGAGCCCGATCCCGGCAAAAGCCATGATCCCGATCACCGTCGCGCCCAGAAGTGGGATCTGCGTTTTTGACGCAACCTCTTCCGCAGCATCGCGCGAGGGTTTTCCCCGCAACATCGAAATCTGCATTCCTTCGGCCACCACGATGGCGTTGTCGACCAGCATCCCCATGGCGATGATCAGAGCGCCCAGCGAGATCCGTTCCATCTCGATCGAGAACATCGACATGAAGAGCAAAGTACCCACAACGGTCAGCAACAAGGTGGACCCAACGACAATTGCGGCGCGCCAGCCCATGAAAATGCCCAGAACCGCGACCACGATGCTGACTGACATGGCGAGGTTCAGCAGGAAGGCGTTCGAGGCCTCATCGACAACAACATGCTGCTGATAGATGGGAAGGATTTCGACACCAAAGGGGATTTCGGAATCCAGTTCGGCCAGTTTGGCATCTGCACGCTGCCCGACTTCGACGATGTTTTCAGTGGCCTGCCCAGCGATACCCAGCGTGAAAGCTTCAGCGCCGTTGAATCGGATCATGATATCGGGATCATTCTGCCGCCCGCGATAGACATCTGACATATCAAACAGATTGATCACCTGCCCCTGCGATCCAACCGACAGGCCGGCGATCGCCGACACGCTGTCCGAGCCCTCGGCCGTCAAGATCGTGGTGCGGTCACTATTGGATCGCAGCGAACCCGAAGCGTTGACCGAGTCCGCGTTTGCGATAGCTTCGTTGATCGCCTGCAGCGGAACGTTCTGATTGACCGAGATCGACAGGTCCGGCTCAATAAAGATCGCCTCATCCGGCAAGCCCTGAACCTCGACATCAGCAACACCGCTTACCGTCAGCAATTCGCGGCGAAGGAAGGTCGCCAGTTCGTGCTTCTCGGCGTCAGAAAACCCTTCTGCCGTAACGGCATAGAACAGGCCAAACACATCCCCGAACCCGTCATTTACATAAGGCGTACCCACGCCCGAAGGCAGACCGCGTGCTGCATCGCGCACCTTGGCGCGCAGACGGGTCCAGATGTCGGGCAACTCACTGCCGTCATAGGTGGATTTAATCTCAACCTCGATTAGCGACTGTCCCGGCTGGTTGACCGAGGTGATGACATCCACCTCGCCCATCTGCTGAATGGCAGATTCCAACGGTTCTGACACCTCCAGCGCCACCTGTTCGGCAGTCGCACCGGGGTATTGCGTGGCGATCACCGCCTGTTTGATGGTGAAGGCCGGGTCTTCAAGGCGACCTAGCGACGTGAAACCCCAAATGCCGCCGAACAGGGCAATCAGGATGAACAGCCACGTATAGAGAGGCCGGTCGATCGAAGCGCGTGCGATGCTCATGAAACTGCCCTCAGTTTGAAAAGCCGACAAAGCGGCGGACGGTTTGACCATCGGTCAATGCACCCCCACCCGCGACGACGATTTCTTCGCCATCGGTCAGGCCGGTCAGCACGCGGACATCGCCGCTCTGCGTAGGTTCTACAGTCACGGGAACCCGGCGGACGGTGCCTTCGTTGGCGCCAGCCGGCGAGAAGACCAGAACGCCCAGCGCGCCGCTGGCATCAGCAACTACAGCCGTTGGCGGGATGATGATCCCGGTGCGTTCATCCTGCACCTGCACGGTGACGGTCACGGATGAACCGGGAAGAATCTGCAATCCCTCGGGCGGTGTCAAACCGAACTGGATGCGAAAGGTCTGGCCCACGCTTGAAGATTCAGCATCGAATTCCCTTATTTCCAGCGGAAAGATCTCGTCGCTGACAGGGAACTTGGCAGTAATCGTGATGTCGTCCTGCTGTCCGGACCGCTGAAATAGGATTTCGGGCACATCCACCTCGATACGCAGTTCAGACATATCGTGAATCCGCACGATCGGAGTACCCGCAGAAACAGTTGTAAACGCCTCAACTGCACGGCTTGAAACCAGCGCGTCGAACGGAGCGGTCAGCGTCGCATGTTCCAACTCATATTCTGCATCTCGAACCGCAATCGCAGCCAGTTGCGCAGCTGTTTCGGCATCATCGACGGCAACCTGGCTGGCTGCGGTTCCACGCAGACGCGACAGGCGGGCAAGTGTTCGATCCGCCTGATCTTTTTGCAAGCGCGTCCGGTCGCGCTGCAGTTCGAACGGTTCCTGATCGAGGCGGGCAATCAACTCACCCTTTGGGATTACAAAGCCTTCGGTCACAGGCATCTCAACGATCTGCCCTGCGACCTGAAACGCCAGATCAACGGTCTGACGAGCGGCGATCCGACCAAAGAATTGGCGCGAAAAGCCGGGAGAGGTTTCGCTTACCTGCATCAGTTTCACAGGCTTGGCAGGCTCTTGCGCTATGGCAGGCGCAGTCAACAAGGACAGTGCGAGGCAAACAGAGGTCAGGAGTTTCATTTCGTCAATCCCTCGGGAATTCCGGTTTTCAGAATGTTGTCACGGATTTTGTGAGCCAGCCGTGCGAACTCGGCGGTTTCTTCGGTGTTCAGACCCGATGCGCTGTGGAAAAGCTCACCCGCCACGGCCACCAGCATATTGCGGGCCTCTTCGCCCTGTTCGGTCAGCACCAAAAGCCAGGCGCGACGGTCTTCGGGATCACGCTGTCGGGTCAGGTGCCCCGCCAGTTCAAGTGCATCGGCGGTCGCCGTAATCGTTGACGGCACTGTCAACATATCTGCGGCCAGCACTCCCATACGTTTGGGCACATCGAGCTTGATTAGCATGTGGCATTCCTGATGGCTCAGGTCTGTTTCGATGCTGTCAAAGCTCTCTTCCAGTTTCCAATAAAGCGCGTAGACCCCCATCATCGCCTGAATCTCAGGGCTGAGGCGTCCTAACCGCATGCTGATATCGTCTGACATGAATCTTTTCCGTGCGAGTCGCGGCGAAATATACTTCGAATTTTGAACTATTCAAGTTATGAAGCGAGAGGCGGTGCATTCCCTTAGGTCAACACGTCTTGATCAATACGAATAGGGACTGCATTTTGTGCAGATCATGAACTCAGGGCCAGCCATGTACACTCCTGCCATCACCGGGACCGGTGTCTATACACCAGAAAACATAATCACC
Organism: Ruegeria sp. AM5; assembly: GCF_056540645.1. Lineage (NCBI taxonomy): Bacteria > Pseudomonadati > Pseudomonadota > Alphaproteobacteria > Rhodobacterales > Roseobacteraceae > Ruegeria > Ruegeria sp. AM5. The sequence goes on from NZ_JBQFXC010000003.1 coordinate 334,558, forward strand.
AACGCTGAACTGGTGGAAGCGTTCAATGCCTATGCCGACCGGATGAACGTCGAAAACGCGGATGCGATTGCAGCGGGCGACATGGAACCGATGCAGCATTCCTCGGAAGAGTTCATCCTGAAGGCCTCAGGGATCGAGAACCGGTATGTGATGGACAAGACCGGTGTTTTGAACCCCGAGATCATGCATCCCGCGCTGCGCCAGCGTAGCGACGACGAGCCTGGGATCATGACCGAGATGGCGGTGGATGCGTGCCTTAAGGCGCTAGCACAAGCGGGGCGCAGCGCCGAGGATGTCGATTTGGTGATCTGCGCCGCTTCGAACCATGAACGTGCTTATCCTGCAATTGCGATCGAGATTCAGCAGGCATTGGGGATCAGCGGATTCGGGTTTGACATGAACGTGGCCTGTTCCTCGGCCACATTCGGCATTCAGGCGGCGGCGGATATGGTGCGCTCGGGCTCGGTCCGGGCGGCGCTGGTCGTCAACCCCGAGATCTGCTCGGGTCATCTCGAGTGGCGCGACCGGGATTGCCATTTCATATTTGGCGATGTCGCGACCGCGACGCTGATCGAGCGGATCGAAGACGCCCAAGGCCCACATTTCGAGATTGTCTCGACCCGGTGCGCAACTGCGTTTTCCAACAATATCCGCAACAATAACGGCTTCCTCCGCCGATCGCGCCCCGATGGTCTGGTGGATCGCCGCGACATGCAGTTCATGCAGAATGGTCGCAAGGTGTTCAAAGAGGTCCTGCCCATGGTCAGTAAACATATCAGTGACCATATGGAGGCAGAGGGCATCAGTAGTGATGATCTAAAACGCCTCTGGCTGCATCAGGCCAACAAGACGATGAACGACTTCATCGGTAAGAAGGTTCTGGGGCGTGAGCCAGAACCGGGTGAGCAACCCAACATTCTGCAAGACTACGCCAATACCTCATCCGCCGGGTCGATTATCGCCTTTTCAAAGCATTCCGATGATCTGGATGCGGGCGATGTGGGCCTGATTTGCTCGTTCGGAGCCGGGTATTCGGTGGGTTCTGTGATCGTCAAACGGCATCAATAAGCGCGCGCCTTAACTGCGCTGCTGGAATCGCTGCAAGACCAAACCGCTTTCTCAAGAATTATTCAGACGGGCTCAACCGCTCCTTCATCTCTGACCGACACATCAAGATCCGGATGCCCTGTGCATCCGAGTGATGTAGTTATGGGAGCCCGCTGTTATGGGAAATAATACTCGCGTTGGACTGGCCGCCTTGGTCGCCGCACCTTTCATTGGGGTCATGGCGACCGGCGCGGCAATCGCAGAACCGCAAACCTGCACGGTCAACACCGCGCGTGTTGCCGCCAATGAAGGCGATTTTGACACGCTCTGCGGCTGTTCGCAGGTAACGCGAGGATTTGTATCACATCTGCAAACACGATCTGATTTTGATTCGATCCTGCAGAACACTTCGGCGCAATGCCTCGGTCTGACTCAGTTGTTGAGCGATCTGCCCACAGCGTCGATCTCTGACACGAATGCCGGGGAAGATCGCAGCAGCGATCCATCCTCCAACTCGGGTGACGCAAACGGAAGCGGAAGTTCGGACAACAGTGGAGGTAGCCCAGGCAACAGCGGAGGAAACTCTGGCGACAGTAGTGATCCGGGTGATGGCGGAAACAGTCCAGGCGACGGTGGAGGCAAAGGTGGCCACGGCGGCGGCGACAAACCCGGTAAAGGGGGCGGCAAAGGCGGTCACGGCGGAGGTGACAAACCCGGTAAAGGCGGTGGCAAAGGTGGTCACCACGGGGGTGACAAGCCCGGAAAAGGCGGTGGCAAGGGAGGTGACAAGCCCGGCAAAGGTGGGGGAAAGGGTAAAAAGTAACCCGAAAGCAAGACAGAAATGAAAGGATCTGTGCCGCGTGAGTGGCTCAGGTCCCATTATTGGTCACGAATGGGGACGACGTACCGAGATAGCGCTCACCTATTTGCCCTGTGCGGGACATTCAGCTAACGCTTTCTTCTTCCAGGTGTAGCTTCATCTCAATCAGCACCTGCTGCAGCATACTGGTTTCTTTCAACAGTCGCTTCGCCTCGTTCACCGTGATGATGCCATCTTCTATCGCCGACTGATATTCCGTCATCAGCATGGCAAACCGCTGGCTCAGCGCAATGACATCGGAATTTACCCCGCCCGTACGTGGGCTATCCGAGTTTCGTCCATCGTAAGAAAGCGTGATATTCTTCAAATCCGCCAATGCCGCAGTCACGTGCGGATAGGCAGCCGCGTTTTCCAACCGGGCAACAGCATCCACCGGCATGAACCGGTCAGAATGTTCTGCGTTGTCTGAATAGTACCTGCCAAGCGTGGCTTTGGATTTCCCGGTGATCTCGCACGCTGCTTCGATTCCGACATCCTTAACCAATGCTTCGGTATGCTTTTTCAGATAGGCCCCGATATCTGCCATTTTGCTACCCTTGTTACCTGCGCCCTGCCCCCTCTGCCTGTCCATGCTGGGGGAAAGGGTAGGGAAATTTCCCATATTCGATTCATAATTGAAATGGCAATAATTGACTATCCCTCAGATATGCAGGGATTTTGTGAGTGAGTGGCGGCCGTTCGAGCCGGTAAAGAGTGTATGCGGGGCAGGATTTTAGCCTTGCATTGTATAGGCCACTTGTAGGCCGACGACGCCACTGTCGCGAAGGCGAGGTAATCCATCCCCAAGAGCATTTGCTCAACCTCAGCTGTAGCGATGGTGGCGTCGATTTACCCCCATGAGACGGCTTGCCCAGGCAGCACATGCGAATTAGACCCACGGCATGGCAAAGCTCTATTTCAACTATTCGACTATGAACGCGGGCAAATCGACCGTGTTGCTGCAGGCCTCGCATAACTATCGCGAACGCGGCATGGATACCTACCTGATGACAGCCGCCATTGACGGACGCGCCGGTGAGGGGCGGATCGCATCAAGAATCGGAATCTCGGAACGAGCGGACAGGTTTCGTCCCGACGACAATGTGTTTGCCATGATCGAAAACCGCCTGACACAAGGGGGCATCGCCTGCGTATTCATTGATGAAGCCCAGTTTCTTTCGGAAGAGCAGGTCTGGCAACTTGCGCGCGCCGTAGATGATCTGAAGGTCCCAGTGTTGACCTACGGGTTGCGGGTGGATTTTCAGGGTAAACTATTCCCCGGGTCGGCAGCATTGTTGGCTCTGGCCGATGAGATGCGCGAAGTACGCACCATCTGCGAATGCGGGCGCAAGGCGACGATGGTGATTCGTCAGGATGAAAACGGAAACACCATCACCGAAGGGGCGCAGGTCCAGATTGGCGGGAACGAGACTTATGTCTCGCTCTGCCGCAAACACTGGCGCGACGCGGTGGGTTCCTAAACCGGGTTGGGTAACGTTCGCCCGGCCACGAACGCCGCGACATTGTCCAACGCCATGTGACCCATATCGGTGCGTACCTCTTCGGTCGCGGTGCCGAGGTGGGGCAGCAGAGTCACATTTTCCATGTCACACAAGGCCTGCGGCACCTTGGGCTCGAACTCGTAGACATCCAGCCCAGCGCCAGCAATCTGACCCGCATGAAGCGCTTGGATTAAGGCGGCTTCGTCCACAACTTCACCGCGCGCAATGTTTATCACAATGCCCGAGGGCTTCATCGAAGCCAAAATCTGCGCGTTGACCAAGTGTCGTGTTTTAACTCCTCCGGGGACGGCTATGACAAGAAAATCCACTGCCGCAGCCAATGCATTGAGTTCAGGGATGTACTCTGCTTGGAAGTCCAGCTGTTTTGGACCGCGTGATTGATAGGCGACGGCCATTTCAAATCCGAAATGACACCTCCGAGCAATAGCCTGTCCTATGCGGCCCATTCCAACGATGCCCACCTTTTTGCCGGTCACGTGGTGGCCCAGCATCTGTGTAGGATGCCACCCCTGCCACTGGCCTGACCTGACCAACCTTTCCCCCTCACCTGAACGGCGGGCCGTAGTGAGCAAAAGTGTCATGGCAATATCGGCGGTGGCATCGGTGACGGCACCCGGCGTGTTGGTAACCGCGACTCCGGCAGCATGTGCGGCGTCCACGTCGATATGATTGTAACCAACGCCGAAATTTGCCAGCAGTTTACAGCGAGGCTCTGGCACCTTAGCAAAGATCTCTGCCGAAAACTGATCGCCCAACGTTGGGACCACAACGTCAAACTCAGTCAGCGCCCGCAACATTTCTTCATGCGTCATAGGCGTGGTTTCACTGCGGAATTCCACATCGAATTCGGCACGGGCGCGCACTTGGACAGCCGAAGTCATCGGTCGGGCAATCAGCAGTTTCATCAATGCATCCTTCCACCGATGGGCACAGCGCCATCGGGGCCTATCAACACGATCTCACCGTTTTCGTCAGGAAGACCCAACACCAAAACCTCGGACATGAATTTACCGATTTGGCGCGGGGGAAAGTTGACCACGGCCATCACCTGCTTGCCCACCAGCGTCGCCGGATCGTAGTGCGCGGTGATCTGGGCTGAAGTTTTGCGCTCACCGATCTCATCGCCAAAATCGACCCACAGCTTGATCGCGGGCTTGCGGGCCTCCGGGTACGGCTCGGCGCGTATCACCTCACCTACACGAATGTCGACTTTGAGAAATTCGTCGAATGAAATCTCACTCACGAGACAGCTCCTTGGATCGGTCGGTTGCAGCTTTGACGGCACGATGTAGCAGGCCTGGGAAACCCTCTTCTTCATGCATCAACACCTCCAGTGCGGCCTGAGTGGTGCCGTTGGGAGAGGTGACGTTAACTCGCAATTGCGAGGGGTGTTCGTCAGCGGCCATCGCCAGCACCCCTGCCCCGGCGACGGTTGATTTGGCCAACTTCATCGCCAGTTCCGGTGGCAGACCATGCGCTTCGCCAGCTTGCGCCAGTGTTTCGATCAGGTGGAATACATAGGCCGGGCCCGAACCGCTGACCCCGGTGACGGCATCCATCTGTGTCTCATCATCCAATCGAACCGTCTCACCAATGGCCGAAAGCAGGTCTTCAGCCAGTAGGATATCCGCGTCCGAGGTGTTGGCATTCCCAATCAGCGCCGTGATCCCCTGCCGAACCGCCGCAGGCGTATTTGGCATCGCACGGATGATCGGCGTATCTGCCCCAATGACGTTCTCGAAAGTGGCCAGCGATGTACCCGCTGCGACCGATATGAAAAGACTGTCACCATTGCCCAGCGCTTGAATGGCTGGCAGGGCTTCGCCCATCATCTGTGGTTTGACCGCTACGAGTACAGCTGCGGGTGCCTCGGGGAGAGGAGTGTTGATGTTGACGCCCTGCGCCTTCAGCCAATCCGAGGGGTAAGGATCAATCACCCAAACAGATGCTGCGGGCAGGCCATGTTCCAACCAACCCGCAAGCATTGCTGAACCCATCTTGCCGCATCCCAGAAGCACCAACCCCTGTTCGACGACGCGCGAGATATCCATGATTGCCCCTCCCCTATGGTTCGGGGCAAAGCTTTACGCGCGGCCGTAGGCCTCTGCAATGGCGACTTGCATCGCCTCTTCGGGGTCTCGGTTTCCCCAGGTCACCAGTTGGATCGCGGGGTAATAGCGCTCGGCGCTCAGTACCGCTGCGGTGATCATGGTATCGATCTGTTCTGGGCTGGCCGTCTGACCACCGGCCAGCACCAAGCCATAGCGATAGACCATCAATTTCTGGTTGGCCCAGTAGGTAAACGCCCCGGCCCAACACTGATCATTCATCTTGTTCAGTAGCTCATAAAGCTCGGTTTCGCGCTCGGCCGGAGGCTCCATCTCAAAGGAACACACCATGCGGAGCGTTTCATCGTAATTCGACCAGGCCAAAGTTATCGAATATGTGCGCCACTGTCCTTCGACAGCCATGGCAATCTGATCATCCCCGATCCGGTCAAAATCCCAGTCGTGATGTTCTGCAAGATGTTCAACAATGTCGATCGGATGAAGGTCTTCTTCGAGATACTGCTCGGAAAGGGCCATAATGCCACCTCACTAATCTCTAGCATTTTGGGGCTGGCAGCGCCCCAGCGCTAGTTGCCTGCTCTACAAGCCGGGCTTCCCCAGTCTGCCTGTACTAAATATGGTGCGATGTGAGCACAGCTCTGGCAACCCTATTTATTGGGGATAACAGCAATAAGTTGTGGACAGTTGGCAACGCCGATCAAAATATTGGCGTTGGATGCAGCTTTGTCTTGATAAATTTCTGCAGAGCGGCAAAATGCACAACACCGCACAATCCAAGTTCGGATTGCGCGGCGGATGCTTTTACCCAAAATCTTAAATTCCTGCGGACGTTACTTGTCCAGCTTCGCCTCGAGCGCGGCAATTCGCTGTTCAAGTGCACCGTTCTCTTCGCGCGCTTTCTGCGCCATGGCACGCACAGCATCAAATTCTTCACGGGTTACGAAATCCCGGTCGGCCAGCCAGCGGTCCATCATGGATTTCATCGCATTCTCGGCCTCTTCTCGTGCCCCCTGCGCCACACCCATGGCATTGGTCATCAGTTGAGACATATCGTCCAGAATCTTGTTACGGGTTTGCATGGGCTTTCTCCGATTTCGCGATTGCTCTCTATATGGGTAAAGATTGGCCCGGGCTCAAGGTTGACTTGCCACGCAAACCCCGGGCAATGAGACGCACATGCAGGCTGTTTTGAATTTCCCCGATCTGTCACCCGAAATTTTCTCGATCTCTCTGTTCGGGATGGAGTTTGCGCTCAGGTGGTACGCGCTGGCCTATATCGTCGGCATCCTGAGTGCTTGGCGCATGGCACTGATGGCGCTTAGGCGGCCTGTGCTTTGGGCTGATGACACACCACCGATGCAACCCGATCAGCTTGAGGATTTGGTCACCTGGATCATACTGGGTGTAATTCTTGGTGGTCGATTGGGGTTCGTCCTTTTCTATCAACCCGCATATTATTTTGCGTATCCACTGGAAATTCTGATGGTTTGGCAGGGTGGCATGGCATTCCATGGCGGCCTGTTGGGCGTGGTGATCGCCACGTATCTGTTCGGCAGGCGCCACGCTATACCGATTCTTTCGCTGGGTGATCTGGTTGCCTACACAGTGCCGCCCGGGTTGTTGCTGGGACGATTGGCGAATTTCACCAATGCCGAGCTTTGGGGTCGACCCAGCGAATTGCCATGGGCGGTGATCTTTCCCGGAACCACGGCCCAAGATTGTCCCGGCGTTGTTGCCGGGATGTGCGCTCGCCACCCTTCGCAACTGTATGAGGCAGCACTCGAGGGTCTGGTCCTCGGGGCGATTCTGATATGGCTGGCCTACCGGCGCGGCGCGTTTCGAAAACCAGGTCTGGTTATGGGCGTATTTCTGGCTGGCTACGGCGCATCGCGGTTTTTTGTCGAATTCTTCCGTCAACCCGATGCGCAATTTGTATCGCCCGGTAATCCGCTAGGGCTGGCGTGGCATGTTGGCGGTTATGGATTGACGATGGGGCAACTCTTGTCGCTACCAATGATTGCACTTGGCCTTTGGTTCGCAATTCGGGCAAAACGCAGATCATGAACCTGAAGGATCGTCTGCTCCTGCGCATCCAGAATGATGGCCCTATGACCATCGCTGACTACATGACCGAGTGTCTGATGCATCCGGAACATGGATACTACACAACCCGCGATCCGCTGGGCGCTCAAGGCGATTTCATTACAGCGCCTGAAATCAGTCAGATGTTCGGGGAGCTTATCGGGTTGTGTTTGGCGCAATCCTGGCTGGAGCAAGGCAAACCTGAACGGATTGTTCTGGCCGAGCTTGGCCCTGGTCGTGGCACCCTGATGGCAGACATCCTGCGCGCCACTCAGAGGGTGCCTGGCTTTCACAAAGCGGCCGAGATCGTGTTGCTCGAAGCTTCACCTGTTTTGCGCGACGTACAAGCCAAGGCACTGCAAGGGTATGAACCTCAGTGGATCGAGGCAATTTCTGATTTTGAAGATCTTCCTCTGTTTCTGGTGGCAAACGAGTTCTTTGATGCCCTGCCCATCCGCCAGTTCCTGCGCGAAGGCGAAGGTTGGCGCGAGAGGTTAGTTGGCAAAAATGGTGCATCGCTTGCGTTCGGTCTTGGTGCGCAATCGGCACAAGCTGCGCTCAGCGAACGTGTCGAGGATACGCAGGACGGAAATCTGGTAGAACTGTGCGCTGCTGCCAGTTCCATTATGTACTCTGTTGCCGGGCAGATCGCTCGCAACGGCGGAGCCGCGCTGATCATCGATTATGGTGACTGGCGCTCGCTTGGCGACACATTGCAGGCGTTGCAAGCGCATGAACGTGTCGATCCCCTGGATCAGCCCGGTCAGGCAGATCTAACCGCGCATGTCGATTTTGAGGCCCTGGCGATGACGGCTCGTGCCGCCGGTTGCGCCTATACAAAACTGACCCCGCAAGGCGTGTTTCTTGAACGGCTCGGGATCACGGCGCGCGCGCAATCGCTTGCCGCCCCACTCAGCGGGTCACAGCTTGAGGCGATGGTCACCGCACATCGACGGTTGACGCACCCCGACGAAATGGGAAACCTGTTCAAAGTACTGGGCCTTTATCCGCCAACTGCCGCGCCGCCACCGGGACTTGAACCATGACATTGGAAATCATTACCTCAGACATGCTGTCCCCTGTGCGACACGGGTTTTTCAGCCGCCGCGGTGGCGCATCCTCGGGCATCTTCCAGGGGCTCAACTGCGGAACCGGGTCGACAGATTTGACCGAGGCCGTAGCTTTGAACCGTCGGCGCGTCGCCGAAGCGATGGAAGTAGCCCCCGAGGCGATGATCGGCGTGCATCAGGTGCATTCTCCGACCGTGATTACAGTCGATGGGCCGATGACGGGCGACAAACCCAAAGCTGACGCAGTGGTCACATCAACGCCGGGTCTGGCGCTTACGATCTTAACCGCCGATTGCCAGCCGGTGCTGTTTTCCGATCCTGACGCAAATGTGATCGGGGCCGCACATGCCGGCTGGCGCGGGGCGTTGGACGGTGTGCTGGAGGCAACTTTGGACGCAATGGAAGCGCTGGGGGCCAGCCGGGACAACACAGTTGCCGTAATCGGCCCGACGATTTCACAAAGCGCTTACGAGGTCGGCGCCGAGTTTCTGGACGACTTCCTTGCCGACACGCCCGAGAACGCGCGTTTCTTTGCAAATGGCAAAGGTGATCGAATGCAATTCGACCTGCCCGCCTTTGGCCTGCACCGCCTGCGCGAAGCGGGTATCGGCCAGGCCGAGTGGGTCCGCCACTGCACCTATTCCGACCCTGACAGGTTTTATTCCTACCGGCGCTCGACCCATGCCAATGAGGCCGACTACGGCAGGTTGATTTCCGCGATCCGGCTGTAAATCTGGCCCGAAATAAGGCAGCTTTGCCCAGTTTCTGCCACATTTCTTGTGTTTATCAGAGTCAGAATCGTCTCAAATTTTCGCCAATGCACAGACGGTTATCCCGGCTCGGGACCTCATTGCATGGGCGGAATTAACAAAGAGGTACCTGAAACCTTTAATTTGTCCTCAATTCATCCCGGATCAGCCTTATAGGCGCCGCAAATCAGCGTCACATTGGCTTCATAAACGGGAACGGGGCGATCCGCCCTATCGAAGCAGGACAATGGATATGAAATCGAAATCACGCTTTCTCAGCGCCGTTTTTGCGGCTGTCAGGGATCAAGAACCGGAAATGCCCTGGAAGCGGGTTTCAAGTCACTCTGTCAGAGTTGCGCGCCGTCTGGCGGCACGACGCTGACACAGCAACCCCATGGGACCAGCTGCCGGTCTCAACGGGCAAACGCATACCGGATGATGCTCCGGTTCGGTATGTGGGGTCGCAGTCAAGATTGCGGCCAGGTTTCGGAGCGTGTGTGTGCAGGCAATTGCAGCCTGCGGTTTACGAGTTTGTCTGGGGGGTCAAGAACTTGACCAAAACACTGGTGTATTCTGCTACGGCGCTGTGCATTCGCGGCGACCAGCCTGTGTTTACCCATCTGATTACAGACAAAGAACAAGGTCGTCCGGCGATGTTGCACGGGGGTTCAAGCCGTCGGACGGAATTTAGAGGGGACGGAATACCATGACTATTCCAAATTCTCTGGCCCGCGCTGCCAGAAACGCGGTCGAGACGTCAGCGCTGTTGCGCGAAGCGCCTCGTCCGGGAACGAAGCAAAAGGCACAGCTTCGACGTTATGAAGTGTGCAGTCTGTTGAAAAACGGGGATATTTCACAGACGCGCCATATCGCACCAGCCTTGCCGATGTTTGAAGATGCGTTCTGTGCGTTCACACGCGGATCGTTGGTTGAGACACCGCAAGGCCAGATGGCCATCGAAGATCTGCTGCCGGGTGATGATGTACTCACTCAGGACGGATCATCGGAAACCGTGCTTTGGAAAGGGTCCGTCACGCTGATTCCCGGACGCGAGGATACGCGCGGACGAACCCGGCCGCTGACGCGGATCATGGCCGACACGTTCGGAATGCAAAAACCGATGTCGGGCGTCATCACAGGCCCCGCCGCACGTCTGCTGGGTACGCCCACGCATATGCGTCATCTGAACGGCGGGCAGCCCATGCTGACACCCGTCAGTGAGTTTCAGGATGGAATGGGCGTCATTGAAACGCTGCCACCGACTCCGGTTGAGCTGTTTCATATCTGCGTCGCGCGGCATTCGGTGATTCGGGTCGATGGCTTGCAGTTCGAAACCTATCATCCGGGCATCAATGCGGTCCGAATGATCAGTCACTCTTTGCGTTCGATCTATTTGAATCTATTCTCACATATCGAATCGTTGAATGATTTCGGTCCGTTGCTCTTGCCAAGAGCCGGAGATGGTGAAATTGACGCTATGACAGCGTGAACTGGTTAACTATTACTGTACTGCAAGCGTGGGGCATTATGCAGATTTTACTGAGTTGGGTTTTAACCCTGGCACTGGCGGCGATGCTGCCACCCTGTCCTGTGGATCAAACAAAAGGTAGGTTCAGGCCGTCCGGTTCATCCGGTCTTCCAGCACGTCAAATGGTACGCCTGGCTCGTCTTTTGCGCCTCGGATAACAAGCGAAGTTTTGACGCTGGCCACGTTTGGCGTGGTCAGCAACTCGCCTGTCAGAAATTGCTGAAAACTGCTGAGATCCGGTGCAACGCATTTCAGGATGAAATCAACCTCGCCGTTCAGCATGTGGCATTCGCGGACCAGTGGCCATTCCCGGCACCGGTCTTCAAAGGCGCTGAGTTCGGATTCGGCCTGGCTTTCAAGTCCGACCATGGCAAAGACCTGCACTTCGAACCCCAGTTCGCGGGCGTTCACGTCGGCATGATAGCCGTGGATGTACCCCGAATCTTCCAGCGTCCGCACCCGCCGCAGGCAGGGCGGAGCGGATATTCCCACGCGCTTGGCAAGCTCAACATTGGTCATACGGCCATCGGCCTGCAGCTCCGCAAGGATTTTGCGGTCGATTTCATCCAACCGGGTCGTGACCATCGAATGCTCCTGAGTTTTTCAGTTGTTATATCAGCAGCCCCGGGAGGCGCAATAATATTTCACAGCCACGCAATTTTCGTTATTTCAGATACATAATTGGCCGCAATGCCAATCATTAGGCACATCACGGACCTGCAATATGAAGGGGCTTTAAGCCCTGCCCTGCGGTCGCTATATCGATCCGCACCGGACAACATGTCCGCCGAGGCAGTTTGAGTGAGGATACCATGGCCGAAACACGACACACCAAGGTTCTGATCATCGGGTCGGGACCTGCAGGATACACCGCGGGCGTTTATGCAAGCCGGGCCATGTTGGAACCGATCCTGGTGCAGGGTATCGAACCCGGTGGACAACTGACCACCACAACCGAGGTGGAAAACTGGCCGGGTGACACCGAGGTTCAGGGGCCAGACCTGATGGTTCGGATGCAGGATCACGCCAAGGCAATGGGATGCGAAGTGATCGGCGATATCATCAGCGATCTCGATCTAAGCCAGCGTCCCTTCACAGCCAAAGGCGACAGTGGCACCGTCTACACCGCCGACGCGGTGATTCTGGCAACGGGCGCACGAGCCAAGTGGTTAGGCATTCCCTCGGAAGAGAAATTTAAAGGGTTTGGCGTATCAGCCTGTGCCACCTGTGACGGCTTCTTCTATCGCGGTCAGGAAATCGTTGTGATCGGCGGCGGAAATACTGCCGTAGAAGAAGCGCTGTTCCTGACCAACTTCGCAAGCAAAGTCACTCTGATCCACCGCCGCGATGAGTTGCGAGCTGAAAAGATCCTTCAGGATCGGCTGTTCAAGAACGAAAAGATCGAGCCGCTTTGGTTTCACGAACTGGATGAGGTGATCGGAACCGATGCCCCACTGGGTGTGGAAGGCGTCAAGGTCAAGAATGTAAAGACCGGCGAAATCACAGAGATTCCGTGCAAAGGCGTATTTGTCGCTATCGGCCACGCCCCGGCAAATGAGCTGGTCAAAGATACGCTGGAAACCCACATGGGTGGCTACGTCGTGACCAAGCCGGGCACGACGCAAACTTCGGTTCCGGGAGTTTTTGCTGCCGGAGACCTGACCGACCACGTATACCGTCAGGCTGTGACAAGCGCCGGTATGGGCTGCATGGCCGCGCTGGATGCAGAACGATTCTTGGCGGAGAACGACTGAGATGATCACAGAATTCTCCGGCCTCGTCTGGAGAATTCTGTTTCGCACCCAATCGGGTGACCCGCTCTCATCGGCCCGTGCCCCCGAAGGACGGTTTCATCATTCTGGCCAATTCGCGCTTTATGCGTCGCTTAGCGCTGAAGGTGCCGGGATCGCCATTCGGCGCTATGTCTCGCAGTGCGACCCTCCACGGACGATCCATCGCTTGAAAATATCCAAGGCGCAAGTATTGGATTTGCGGGGGCAACCTTCTGCCTCGATCGTCTGGCAAGACATGCGGGCAACCGGCATACCCTCTCCAACATGGCGATTTTCGGACAAGGCCCGCACATACGGCGCGGATGGGCTGCTATACAGTTCGCGCTCGCGTCCTGAACTGAGCCATCTAGTGTTGTTCAACGCAGAACACCAGATGATACAAACCGCAAGCGCCCCCTGCGACTGGTTCCACGAAAGGTGACCGCGCCTATCTTGACCGGCACCCGGCACCGTATCAGGATCAACCATAGTAACGCGAAGAACAGGTGAGCTTTTGGAAAACGTTCTTTGGCGCGGCGGATGGATGAGCCGGCTCAGAATCGCAAGCGGCCTCGTGCTGTTTGTCTTTGCGTTCTTTCATTTCATCAATATCGGCCTTGGTCTGTTTCACACTGATTTGCTGCACGGGATGCAGGGCGGACGTAAAGCCGTCAGCCGTAATGAGATCGGCAGCGTCGTGATATATGGCGCATTGCTGCTGCACATGGGACTGGCGCTTGTCTCACTCGCGCAGCGCCGCACGCTCAGAATGCCTTTCAGCGTCGCGCTTCAGGTTATTCTTGGATTGTTGATCCCGCTGCAGCTTATCTCACATCTGGTTCAGACCCGATACGCGCATGAGATTTTCGGGGTGAATGATGAAATGGGTTACATCATCATTCTGATGTGGCCCAGCACCGCGATCTGGTTTCAAAGTCTATTGCTTCTGTTGGTGTGGGTCCACGGATGTATAGGGCTACATATGTGGTTACGGTTGACCACATGGTGGCGCGCGATGGTTCCATATCTGATCGGTCTCGCCGTCTTTGTACCGGGCTTCGCCTTCGCAGGCCTTCTGACCGAGGGGCGGCGAATCTGGGCCGATTTTGCCGACCCCGATCTGCGAGAACAGTATGTCGATTACTATAACTGGCCTTCGCAAGAAGAGTTTCAGTCCTTGTTTTCCGTCACAGACTATACGCAGTGGGTTTTCTGGGCCGCGCTTGCACTAACAGGCTTGGTCTATCTCGGGCGCAAGCTTTGGCGGCGGCGGCATTCGGTGCGGGTGCGCTATGTCAACGGTCCAGAAGTTGTGTCGGAGAAAGGCATGACCCTTTTGGAGATGTCACGCGCAAATGGCATCCCACATACCGCGCTGTGTGGTGGCAAGGGGCGCTGCACGACCTGTCGCGTAGTGGTTGAAGATGGTGCCGATCAGTTGCACCCGCCAACCGAAGTTGAGGCCCGCAGTCTGAAAGCGATCAGCGCGCCAGAAGGAACCCGCCTGGCCTGCCAGATGCGGCCGTCCGATCCGCTCACGGTGTTTCGTGTTTTCCGCCCCGACGGCGCGCGTGATCGTGCGCATGCGAGCCAAGGGCAAGAACGGCAACTGGCGGTTCTGTTTCTGGACATGCGCGGGTTCACCGCCCGCACAACCGGGCAATTGCCGTATGATATCGTGTTTCTGTTGAATCGTTTCTTCGACGCAATTGTCCCAGCAATCACGGCGCAAGGCGGGGTTGTCGACAAATACATGGGCGATGGGTTGCTGGCGATGTTTGAAACAGCCAACGCCGCAAGTTCGGCAAGTGCCGGTCTGAGGGCGGCGGCCGGGATCGGACACGCATTGGAGCGTTTCAACCAGCAGCTTCAAGCAGAAGGCAGCCAACTCGTGCGCATTGGTATGGGTCTACATCTTGGTGATCTTGTGTTGGGCGAAATCGGAGCGGCGAAACACGCGCCACGCACCATCATCGGAGACGCTGTAAATGTTGCAAGCCGTTTGGAGGCTGAAACCAAAGCGTTGGGGGTCGAACTCCTTGTATCGGACAAGGTTTTGGACGCGGCTGGGTTACAATGTGATCCCCGCGATCTGCGGGAATTCAGCCTGCGCGGTGTCTCTGAACCCGTCCCCGCCCTGCCCGTAAGGCACGCAGCCGACCTTGAGTCGCGAACCTCACCGCTGGAACAGATTGCCTGAGAATGCGCCTATTGAGCCTGAGCGGCGGGATTTTTTCAATAACATGAAACAAAAAACAGAAAACCGTTCCAATTCGAGAAAAAACCACGCATTTCATCCTTAGTTTTTGCAAGTCTATGGACTTCACCCTCAGGCCGAGGCACATGCCCTGCAAACACCCTTGAAACAAATGCCAACAGAACTGCGATAAGAGTTTTCCGATGACGATGTTAAGCAATCTGGCCCCTATCTCTGAACTGTATGTTTCCTACGAGTCTGCACAGAAATTGAAGATAGAAGCCGCTGATCTGACCAGCTGGGATCTTAAGCCCCGGCAGATTTGCGATCTGGAACTGCTTATGAACGGCGGGTTCAATCCGCTCAAGGGTTTCCTGAGCGAAGCGGACTATGACAACGTGGTCGAAAACATGCGCCTCGCCGACGGGACGCTGTGGCCAATGCCGATCACCCTGGATGTTGACGAAGATTTTGCCGCATCGATCGAGCTGGGCCAGGATATTGCCCTGCGCGATCAGGAAGGCGTGATCCTCGGCACCATGACCGTGACCGACCGCTGGACACCAGACAAGGCGCGTGAGGCGGAAAAGGTCTTTGGCGCTGATGATGATGCGCACCCGGCTGTGAATTACCTGCACAATGTAGCGGGCAAAGTTTATCTGGGCGGCCCGGTCACTGGCATCCAGCAGCCCGTGCATTACGATTTCAAAGCCCGCCGCGACACGCCGAACGAGCTGCGCGCCTATTTCCGCAAAGTGGGCTGGCGCCGGATCGTTGCGTTCCAGACCCGTAACCCTTTGCACCGTGCGCATCAGGAATTGACCTTCCGTGCCGCAAAAGAAGCACAGGCCAACTTGCTGATCCATCCCGTGGTTGGCATGACCAAACCGGGCGATGTGGATCATTTCACCCGCGTGCGTTGCTACGAAGCCGTGTTGGATAAATATCCGGCCTCGACTACGTCGATGTCGCTGCTGAACCTTGCGATGCGCATGGCTGGCCCGCGCGAGGCAGTCTGGCACGGTTTGATCCGCGCAAACCACGGCTGCACCCATTTCATCGTCGGTCGTGACCACGCAGGTCCAGGCAAAAACTCTGCCGGTGAGGATTTCTACGGCCCCTATGATGCGCAAGACTTGTTCCGAAAATATCAGGACGAGATCGGCGTCGAGATGGTCGATTTCAAACATATGGTCTACGTGCAGGAACGCGCGCAATACGAGCCGAATGACGAGATTCTGGACAAGGACAACGTCACGATCCTCAACATCTCGGGCACTGAACTGCGCCGCCGTCTGCGCGAAGGGCTGGAGATTCCGGAATGGTTTTCGTTCCCCGAAGTTGTTCAGGAACTGCGCAACCGCTTCCCGCCGCGCTCGCAACAGGGATTCACCGTGTTTTTCACCGGTTTTTCAGGCTCGGGCAAATCCACCATTGCCAACGCCTTGATGGTCAAGCTGATGGAGACCGGGGATCGTCCGGTTACCCTGCTGGACGGGGATATCGTGCGTAAGAACCTGTCTTCGGAACTGGGCTTTTCGAAGGAACATCGCGATCTGAACATCCGCCGCATCGGTTATGTCGCGTCTGAGATAACCAAGAACGGCGGTATTGCCATCTGTGCTCCTATCGCGCCTTACGCAACTACCCGTCGTGCTGTGCGTGAAGAGATCGAACAATTCGGTGCATTTTGCGAGGTGCATGTCGCGACCAGCATTGAAGAATGCGAGCGCCGAGACCGCAAGGGTCTGTACAAACTGGCACGTGAGGGCAAGATCAAAGAGTTCACGGGGATTTCCGACCCTTACGACGCCCCTGAAGACCCAGAGCTGCGCGTCGAGACCGAGAATGTCGAGGTTGACAACTGCGCACATCAGGTTCTGCTTAAGCTGGAAAGCATGGGGCTGATTGCAGCATCCTGATCACTTAAGACGAAAAAATACATCAAAGGCCCTCAGATTTCTGAGGGCCTTTTTCGCAGGTGCGGGTCTGGTTCAGTCGGGCAAATTCACCTGCCCGCGCATCAGGACATGGCCGCGCCCGGCAACTTTGATCCCCGTCATCGCATCCGAAGGTCCAACGCGTGTCACGGTCGCCTGACCGGGGCGGCCCATGTCATGGCCCTGTTCGGCGATGAATGTCTCTTTGTCCATCAGTCCGTGTTTCCAGAGATAGGCCGCCATCGCACCGGTGGCCGATCCGGTGAACGGGTCCTCGGGCGGGCTGGGGGGCGCCATCATCAGGCGCGAGAATGTGTCGCCCGTAGTCGTTGCGCCTTTCAGTGTTACAAGAAACGGTTCAGCCATGTCCGACCCCGAGAAACCGGCCTTTTCGGTAATATGACTGAGCAAAGCAACATCCAGCTTGGCAGCGCGCAGCGCCTCGTGATCGCGCAGGACCGTAATGCAAAAGGGCAGACCGGTTGAAACGAACTGCGGTGGAGAAATTACCACCTCTTCCGGCAGGCTGATGGCGGCGGCAACCAGATCTGCGGGCACATGATCGCCGAATTGCGGGGCGACCTGCGTCATTTCGATGTCATCACCATTCAGTTTGATCGATACAATCCCTGCTCCGGTCTCAAGCGTCAGAGCATCACCCTGAACCAACCCCCGTGATCGCATCGCTGCAACGGTTGCTATGGTCGGGTGCCCGGCAAATGGGATTTCCCGGCTGGCCAGGAAGTACCGGACCCGGATATCAGCGATATCGGATGGCCCGGTAAAAGTGCATTCAACCAGAGAAGTCTCGCGCACATATGCCATGCAAACCGCGTCCGACAGCCCTGCACCCTCATGCACAACTGCGCAGCCGTTGCCACCAAAGGCCTGATCGCTGAACGCATCCACCCAATCGAAATCATACCAGCTCATCGCGCACTCCTGCGTTTCAATCAGCGGCACGATCACCGCTGAGGCAGAAAATGTCACGTCAATTCGGCGGAATGTTTGGTGGCCTAGTGAACGGCCACCGGGGACAGGTCATGTTCGCGTGCCAGTACAAAGGCCAGCTTGCGGTCGGCAACCAGTGCCAATTGCTGCCCATCGGAATCGTGGACAGCATACAGCTGATCCAGATCGCCTGCCTGCTCTCGCAGATCCTGCGGAAGGTCTGCCACATCAACGGCCTTTACATAGACAATCCGATTGCCTTCGGCGTTGATCTCAATCGGTGTATTCATTGCTCTTACCCCTTCTTGATGTTGATTGTCTGAACCACGGTTTCAGGCACGGCGCGGGTCAGGTCCACATGCAGCAGACCGTTTTCCATGATCGCCTCGCCCACCTCGACCCCGTCAGCCAGCACAAACATGCGCTGGAATTGACGCGCCGCGATGCCACGGTGCAGGAATATGCGCCCCTCGCTGTCGTCGCGCTGACGGCCCCGGATCACCAACTGGCGATCCTCGATGGTAATCGACAGGTCCTCTTCCGCGAACCCGGCCACCGCCAAGGTGATGCGATAGGAAAAATCCGAGGTCTGCTCGATATTATAGGGCGGGTATCCTTCATTTCCGGCCTTTGCAGACCGTTCCAGAAGGCGTTCCAACTGCTCGAACCCCAAAAGATGCGGGTATGAGCCTAAGGTAAGTTTCGACACGTATTTTCGTCCTTCATTGTCAAAGCGACGTATTCTGCGGTCCCGATGTCGGCAACCGCGTGATATAGAATATGGGAAGATACAGGGATGTCCACAAGGTCTGGCCGGATAAACCCTGACACACTATCTTGTGTTAGAAGCACCACTTGAAACACTGAGTCGTCCATGAACGCACCCACCGATCTTTCGATGAAAACCGATGAAGTCCTGCGGGTGGAATTAGAGGTCTTTCGACGCCAGCACCGTGATTTGGACGAAGCGATCGAGGCCTTGCAGGCCAAGGGGACCTCGGACCAATTGACGATCAAGCGGCTAAAAAAGCAGAAACTGCGCCTGAAAGACATCATCCGTCTGATCGAAGACAGATTGACCCCCGATATCATCGCCTGAGACGCGCGTACCGCATTGCCACATATGCGGATTTGGCTATAGTGCGCGCTCTTTCCGATGGCAGGGGCGTAAGCGGATGAGCGATGTGAAAGTAGGGATCATCATGGGCAGCCAATCGGACTGGCCTACGATGAAAGAGGCCGCCGATATTCTGGATGAGCTGGGCATCGCTTATGAGGCGCGGATCGTCTCGGCCCACCGCACGCCGGATCGCCTCTGGGATTATGGTAAAACCGCCGTGTCGCGCGGCTTGCAGGTCATTATCGCGGGCGCGGGTGGCGCGGCGCATTTGCCGGGCATGATGGCTTCGAAAACCCGCGTGCCGGTAGTTGGCGTTCCGGTGCAGACCCGCGCGTTGTCGGGTGTGGATTCGCTCTATTCCATCGTGCAGATGCCCAAAGGTTTTCCGGTTGCAACCATGGCTATCGGTTCCGCCGGCGGGGCCAATGCGGGCCTGATGGCCGCGGGCATTCTGGCGCTGCAGGATGCCGCGCTTGCGGAACGGCTGGATGCGTGGCGCGAGGCCCTCTCTGCTTCGATCCCGGAAGAGCCTCAGCAATGAGCCGTATCGGTTTCATCGGCACAGGCCACATCGCTGCGCCAATCGCGCGGCTGATGGCTGCAAAAGGTCATGATCTTTATGTCACCGAGCGCAATGCCCAAGTCTCCTCGGCTCTGCAGGCCGAGCTTGGGGCTAGTGTTGGCACTCCCCAAGACGTAATTGATGCGTCCGAGATCGTGTTTCTCTGCCTGCGACCCCATGTGGCCGAAGTCGTTCTAACCCCACTAAGCTTTCGCGCAGATCAGCAAATCGTTTCAGTGATGGCCGCCGTCTCTGAGGAGCAGCTATCCTGCCTGTGCGCGCCGGCATCGGATTTTGTGCAAACGATTCCGCTGGGTTTCCTTCAGACAGGAGGTTGCCCGTTGGCCGCTTACGGCAACGATCGCCTCTTGGCAGATTTGTTCGAGCCCGAAAATCCTGTGGTCAAGGTTGCCAATGAGGCCGCGTTGAACGCCCACTTCGCCATCTGCGCCATGGTGCCAGGTATCCTGGACCTTATGGCAACAGGCACCGAATGGTTGGCTGATCAGACCGGCGACAAAGACCGGGCCGAATTCTACACTACGCAGCTTGTGTCAGGGTTTCTGACATCAATGCAAAAAGAGCATGCGGGCCAACTGGCAGCCGAGCGTGACGCGCTTGCGACCGAGGGCACACTGAGCCTTCAGATGACGGATATTTTGCAATCCGAGGGCGCGCATGATGCCTTGCGTGCTGCACTGAGTGCGATTGGCAAGAGATTGGAGACATGACGATGTCAGATATGCTTACGCCCGGTGCGACAATCGGGATATTGGGGGGCGGTCAGCTGGGCAGGATGCTCTCGATCGCGGCTGCACGGTTGGGGTTCAAGTCCCACATATTCGAGCCGGGCGCAAATCCTCCGGCCGGTCAAGTTGCAAATCAGGTCACGACCGCCGCCTATGATGACGCCGACGCATTGAAGGCCTTTGCGGAGTCGGTGGACGTGATCACCTACGAGTTTGAAAACATCCCCACCCAGGCGCTGGATCTGCTTGAGGCACACCGCCCCATTCACCCGGGTCGAGAGGCGTTGCGGGTCAGTCAGGACCGCTTGACCGAAAAGACATTTCTACAAGGCTTAGGCCTGCAAACCGCGCCCTTTGCAGACATCTCCGATTTGGACAGCTTGCGCGCCGCAATTGATGACATTGGCACCCCCGCCATCCTGAAAACCCGCCGCTTCGGCTATGACGGTAAAGGTCAGGCCCGGCTGCGCGCACCCGAAGATGCCGGGGCGGCACTGGCCGATATGGCGGGCGCGCCGTCCATACTGGAAGGGTTTGTGGACTTCAGCCACGAGGTTTCGGTCATCGCAGCACGCGGTCTGGACGGGCAAGTTGCCTGTTTCGATCCTGGAGAGAATGTCCATCGCGATGGCATCCTGCACACGACCACAATACCGGCACGCCTGTCTCCGGCGCAGCGGACAGATGCGGTATTGCTGGCCGCCAACATTCTCAACGCGCTGGATTATGTCGGCGTCATGGGTGTCGAATTGTTTGTGACGCCACAAGGATTGATCGTGAATGAAATCGCGCCGCGCGTTCATAACTCGGGTCACTGGACCCAGAACGGCTGCGCCGTGGATCAGTTTGAACAACATATTCGCGCCGTGGCCGGTTGGCCTTTGGGCGACGGTCAGCGCCACTCGGACGTCGTGATGGAGAATTTGATCGGGCATGACATGGACCGCGTACCCGAGCTTTCACGCGAACGGGACGTAGCACTGCATCTCTATGGCAAGGCCGAGGTCAAGGCCGGCCGCAAGATGGGGCATTTCAACCGGATTTCGCGATGAGGTAATCGCGCTTAAGCGCGATGCCTCCGGCGGAGGTATTTTTAGCCAGATGAAGCCGGGATCAGCTCAAGAAACGTGTTGCGATACTACCGGACATATAGCTGACACACCCGCCTGATAGTGTGGCGGCGACTTTGTGGGTTGTCGCATCAAGTATCACCAGATCAGCACGATATCCGGGCTGTAACGTTCCGCGATCCTTCAGGCCTAAAACCCGCGCGGGACCGGACGAGACAAGCGCCCAGGCGCTCGCAATATCCAGCAGGCCAGATTTTACCACCATCAGCGCAGCGCGGCGCGGGCTGGGGTAGTGGTAATCCGATGCCAATGCATCACACAAACCCATCGAGATCAGATCCACCGCGCTGGCATTTCCCTTATGTGAGCCGCCCCGCACAACATTGGGTGAGCCGAGGATGATGTGATCTCCGCCCGCCCGGGCACATTCGGCGGCTTCCAGCGTTTCCGGAAATTCCGAGATCATCACCCCGCGCTCGCGCCACTCAGCACGATCCTGCGGCGTTGTATCATCATGGCTGCCGAGCCGAATTCCTCGGTTCGCAAGGACAGTGCAAAGGCTGTCCAGTGCTGCTGGCACCTCGGCGCTGCGGTTGTGCATTGCCTTCAGCATCTCAAAATGCACTTCGGGATTCCGTCCCGCCTTCAGTGCCTGCCCCGTCAAGCGGGGTGGTTTTCGCCCCTCAGCCAGCCGGTCATGAGGTAGATGATCATTCAGAACCACATAAGGCACCTGCCAATCCGCGATACGTTCGGGCAGCCCGTCATAGTCGTCCAGCATATGGGTTTCGAAGCGCAGTTGAGGGATCAGTTGGGTTACAACATCATCCCGAACCGCAGCGATGGCGTCAAAAACCTGACCAGCAAACTCGGGCCCGCGCACGCCGCCTTCCCAACTGTGGAACTGCGCCAGAACAGCTGTGGTTATTCCATTCGCGGCCAGTTCCGCCTCGACCGATAAAATGCCCTCTGCCATCTGCTTCATGGCACCGCGCCGGGGCGCGATGTGACGTTCAAAACCGTCGCCATGCAAATCAATGATGCCAGGCAGGATGAGGTATCCTGACAAATCAATCTGCCGCCCTGCCCTATCGGATTGAATGGTACCTTCGGCGATCGTCAGTTCAGCACGCGACACCCCTTCGCCGGGCAACAGAACATTCGCGCCGGTCAATGTCAGTTCCAATGAGTTCATTGAGTGGGCTCCGAGTCCGGTTCCGAGCAATCTTCCCCAAGACAGATCTGGTCGATGATATCCATCACCCCGTCAAGCCAGGTGATTTGTGGATCGAACTGTCCGAATTCGATGAAATGCAGGGTCTGCGCCATGACCCGCGGGTTGTTCATCATGAACGTATGCGTCACCGGCAAGACGATGTGATCAGCCATACCCTCAACCTTTGTGGTCTCTATCGATACCTTGCCGTCATCTGGACCATCGATCAGAGACGAGAACAATGGGTTCAATGAGTTCTCGCCTGCAATCACCCCCAAATCGAAGTCCACGGGCGGCAGGCGGCGTGGAATACCCTCTGGTCCGGTTCCCAACGCAAGCCCTGCAGGGCCATTCAGAAAGCCGAAAACCTCCCAGGCGCCAAGCTCGTCTACCAGTTGGCTGCCCTGATTAGGAGGTCCGAGCATGACAACGCGTCCCAGATTCTCGGGGTCGTTGTCCTGCAACCAATAGCGCAGCAGAATGCCCCCCATCGAATGCGCTACAACGTTAACCGTATCCTCCCCGCAGGCGGCGAACGCAGCTGGTAAAGTCTGGTTGGCGAGGTCTGGTATTGGTAGGTCTGTCGAAGGGTAACCTGGACGAACCACAGTGTAACCATGCGCATGAAAAAGCTGTTCCATGACGGTAAACGAGGCCTCTGTGCGCGCGAGGCCATGCAGAAGAACCACGCATTTCGCATTGGCCACCGCAGGCATAAGGCACAAGAGGAGAACAGCAAGAAATTTCATACACGCCAGATAAGGCCTAACCCAGGCCGAGGGAACCCCTAGCCACGGTTCCGGCGCAGCACCGCCAGTGCGATGCCGCCGAGTACAAATCCGGCGCCGAGTAGAAGCCTTAGACTTGCCATCTCGGCTAACAGGATGACCCCGGCAGCAATTGCGATAACTGGAACGCTGAGTTGCACGATCGCGGCCACCGCCGGTGAAAGCTGTGGCACGACACGGTACCATAGCGCATAGCCGAGACCGGACGTGACGCCTCCGGAAAGCGCAGCCAGCCCATAGCCAAGCGGAGACATTTGCCAATTGCTTACCAGCAGGAACAGGGCAAATCCCGTGACGGGCAACGCCATGATGAAATTTGCTGCAGTTCCCGACAATGCATCTGGTTCGGACCGGCCCGCGATGGAATATATGGCCCACCCGACCCCGGCAGCCGTCATTAAGCCGGCCCCTGTCGGGTCGACCTGAACCGTCCCAGCAGGCCAAAGAACAAAAGCCAGTCCACCAAGCGCAATACCGGCACCCAATATCTGTCTCAAAGTGGGTGCAGAACCGGTCATTGCACCAATCGCAAACATGGTAATTTGCACAACCCCGAACAGGATCAGCGCACCAAGCCCGGCATCAAGCGTCAGATACGCTACTGAAAACCCGATCATATAAAGCGACAGTGATCCGGCCCCAACAACACGTCGACGATCAAAAACAGGGATCGAGCCGCCCCGAAGCGCCACCAATACCGTCAAAACCAAGGCACCAGCCAAAACCCGGATGATGGCAAATCCCGCCGGATCACTTGCGCCACTGTCGATAGCAAGGCGGTTCAAGATCGAATTCGCGGCGAAAGCGCACATGGTTAAAGCGGTCAGAAGAAACAGTCGCATATCAACCGCATAGCCGTTTCAAAGGGATTTGCACACTCACATTCCCGATTGCCGAGCCAATCCCGACCCTCCTCGGACCAGAGCCTACCAGCGCCAATGATACGAATGCACAACAGACATTCCAAACAAAACCGGGGCCGCCCAAAGGCGACCCCGCTATTAAGCACTAAGGCTTAAGCAGCTTACATCATGCCGCCCATGCCGCCCATGTCGGGCATGCCGCCGGCAGGTGCCGCGCCTTCTTTGGCGGGCTTGTCGGCAACCATTGCTTCGGTGGTGACCAGCAGGCCAGCAACCGATGCCGCATCTTCCAGAGCGGTACGGACAACTTTGGCCGGGTCGATGACGCCGAACGAGAACATGTCGCCATATTCTTCGGTCTGAGCGTTGAAGCCGAATGCTGCGTCGTCGCTTTCGCGAACTTTGCCAGCAACAACCGCACCGTCGACACCAGCGTTCTCGGCGATCTGGCGCAAAGGCGCTTCGATTGCCTTACGAACGATGTTGATACCTGCGTTCTGGTCAGCGTTTGCACCTTCCAGAGTTTCCAGTGCTTTACCGGCCTGAACCAGAGCAACACCACCGCCGACAACAACGCCTTCCTGAACGGCAGCGCGGGTCGCGTTCAGAGCATCGTCGACACGGTCCTTACGCTCTTTCACTTCAACTTCGGTCATGCCGCCGACGCGGATAACGGCAACACCGCCTGCCAGTTTGGCAACGCGCTCTTGCAGCTTCTCACGGTCGTAGTCCGACGAAGTTTCTTCGATCTGAGTGCGGATCTGAGCAACACGTGCCTCGATCTCGGCTTTCTCGCCAGCACCGTCGACGATGGTGGTTTCGTCTTTGGTGATTTCGATTTTCTTGGCGGTGCCCAGCATGTCCATGGTGACGGACTCGAGCTTCATGCCAAGATCTTCGCTGATGACCTGACCACCGGTCAGGATCGCGATGTCCTGCAGCATGGCCTTGCGGCGATCGCCGAAGCCCGGTGCTTTGACAGCAGCAATTTTCAGGCCGCCGCGCAGTTTGTTGACCACCAGAGTTGCCAGCGCTTCGCCTTCAACATCCTCAGCAATGATCAGCAGCGGCTTTTGCGACTGGATCACCTGCTCGAGCAGCGGAACCATCGGCTGCAGCGAGGACAGTTTCTTTTCGTGCAGCAGGATCATGCAGTCGTCGAGTTCTGCGATCATCTTGTCTGCGTTGGTGACGAAGTAAGGCGACAGGTAGCCACGGTCGAACTGCATACCTTCGACAACATCGGTCTCGGTTTCCAGACCTTTGTTTTCTTCGACGGTGATAACGCCTTCGTTGCCAACTTTCTGCATCGCGTCTGCGATCTGCTGGCCGATTTCGGCTTCGCCGTTGGCCGAGATGGTGCCAACCTGAGCAACTTCTGCCGAGTCTTTGACTTCACGCGAAGCGTCTTTGATGCCTTCGACAACCTTGGCAGTTGCCAGGTCGATGCCGCGCTTCAGGTCCATCGGGTTCAGGCCAGCAGCAACCTGCTTCAGACCTTCGCGAACGATGGCTTGGGCTAGAACGGTTGCGGTGGTGGTGCCGTCGCCGGCTTCGTCATTGGTGCGGCTGGCGACTTCTTTCACCATCTGCGCGCCCATGTTTTCGAACTTGTCTTCCAGTTCGATTTCCTTGGCAACCGAAACACCGTCTTTGGTGATGCGCGGCGCGCCAAAGGATTTGTCCAGAACCACGTTGCGGCCTTTCGGGCCCAGGGTCACTTTAACAGCATCGGCCAGAACATTTACACCGGCCAGCATGCGGTTACGGGCATCGGTGTCAAACTTGACGTCCTTTGCAGACATGTTGTCTCTCCTTGAGAATATCTGTTGAAATGAAGATCAGAGAAAGCGGGTGCGCTTACTCGATGATCCCCATGATGTCGCTTTCTTTCATCATCAGCAGCTCTTCGCCGTTGACCTGAACCTCGGTGCCCGACCATTTGCCGAACAGGATCTTGTCGCCAGCTTTTACAGCCATCGCGATCAGTTCGCCGCTGTCCTTGCGCGCGCCTTCGCCGGTTGCAACGACTTCGCCTTCGCTGGGCTTTTCTTTTGCGCTGTCGGGAATGATCAGTCCGCCTGCGGTTTTCTCTTCGCTTTCTACGCGACGAACCAGCACACGGTCATGAAGCGGTTTCAATGCCATCTTTGCAGCTCCTTGGGCTCAAAGTTTGTTATCCTCCCCTCGCCGACTGACGAGGCGTTAGCACTCGGGTCTCATGAGTGATAACGACGCATAGCTAGGGAGTTGCAGGAAGCGAGTCAACAATATGTGAAAGATTTTTTTGCCTGGCGCGATAAGCAGGCAAGAACAAGGCACCTAGTCTGGCTGATCCCAGCTGTACGCCCAGTGTTTCAGACCTTCTTGCCCTGCCTCAGACAGCGCGTAGACGCCCTTTTCCACTTTTTCGAACCAGCCGTAATGATTGTCGTACATCAAACGTGTCGCCGCACTTACGCCAGTGGCCTTTGCGACATCGGCCCCCTTGCCCGCTCCGTTCTCTGCCAGATGGGCCGCGCATTTTAGCGCATCCTGTCGGTAAGCCGTTACTATCCCATGACGCGTGGCACCGCCCGCATTGGGATCGCCCTGCAACCTTTCAAACTCGCGCAGCAATCGCTTAGCCCTGACCTTATCCTTGCGCGGCGCATAGGGGCCGGGATCGCATTGAACCTCGACCGCTCCATCAGAGCGCACGGTGATCAGGCCCAATCCCAGGCGGCGGCACAGCGCCAGATTATCCTTCAACGCCCGTCTCGCTGCCCGGCCTTTTGGTCTACAGACCCCAATATAGACCTGATCGGTTATTTTCAGTCGTGTGATGGCCTGATGAAACAGCGCGAGACTGAAGCGCAGCTTGAGTTCCACGATCACCGGCTCCTGCCCATCCCGCAGAGCAACAATATCGGCGGCGCCAACCTCACCTTTCACGGTATATCCCTGACGTTCCAACAAGGCTTTGATGGGTGGATAGAGATCCTGCTCGAGCTTCATAACGCTATGCTATGTAGTTTCGCGCGGATTGCCAGCCACGGTTTGAAGACAAACTGCATTGCAACTTACAAGAAGGCAGGAGTACGTCTTGGTCATATTCGCCATTTCCGGAAGGTTCCATATGCGCTTGCTCAGCTTTTGTCTCGGCCTTTTGCTTCCGATTACCGCCCATGCGGCCTGCGAAGGGAGAGATCTTAGGCTTGACCTGTCGGCCGAAAGTCAAGCTGATCTCGAGAAGACAATCAGTGACATTCCGTTTCCGGAGGGCAACCATTGGATCGCGACAAAAGACGGGACCGTCTTGCACCTGATCGGCACCCTCCACACCAGCGACCCCCGCATGGCACCCGTGGTCGAGCGCTTGGAGCCAGTTCTGAGTCAGGCCGACGCGTTTTTCTTCGAGGTCACACAGGACGAAATGGACGCGTTCGAAAAAGATCTGGCCGATGATTTCAGCCCGGTCCTGATTACGTCCGGCCCCACTTTGATTGACCTGATGTCGGAAGAAGATTGGACAGCGCTGTCCGCGACTCTGGCCGAGCGTGGTATTCCCGCCTGGATGGCCGCCAAGATGCGCCCTTGGTTTCTAAGCATGATGTTGGGCATTCCGCCTTGCCTGATGAATACCCCAGACTTTGATCGCGGCATGGACACGCGCCTGACGGAACTGGCCGAACAACACGGGATACCCCAGTATTCGCTGGAGCGGATCGAGGATCTGATCGCCATGTTCGACAGCCATCCTCTGGAGGAACAAGTGGCGTCACTGACCAGGCTGGCCGGGGCGCTGCAGGCCGGGGACGACCAAATGATCACGATGGCGAACGCCTATATCGAAGAGCAGCACGCCGCGATCATTGAGCTTGCGAAAATTCAGGGACTTGAAGCTTCAGGGATGACACCAGAAGAGTTTAACGCCGAATGGAAAGGGTTCGAGGATCAGCTTCTGGTGCAACGCAACGCCAACTGGATGGAAAAGATTCTGGACCTGAAGGATCAGACCGCGGTGATCGCTGTCGGGGCCGGACATCTTAGCAACGACTACGGCTTACTGAACCAGCTACAGCAAGCCGGATATACACTGGAACGCGCTGAATTCTAGGTTTTCAGACCAAGGGTCGCAGCAAGTTTGCTTCCGGGTGACAACCGTGTTTGACCACCCTATAAGGCGCGCAAATCCATATTCTTCAGGACACGAGACATGACAACGCTAGTTTTTGGCCACAAATCTCCCGACACCGATTCCACCGGCTCTCCGATCCTGTGGTCATGGTATCTGAACGAAGTAAAAGGTGAACAGGCACAGCCCGTTTTGCTAGGCGAACCCAACACCGAAGCCGCCTTTATGCTTGAGCGTTGGGATCTGCCCAAGCCGCATATCATCGAGGACGTGGCCGAGGATGCACCGGTTGTCATCGTCGACACCAACAATCCGGCCGAGCTGCCCGCCAGCATCAACAGCGCCGATATCCGCGCCATAATCGACCACCACAAACTGGTTGGCGGGCTTGAAACCAAAGGCCCCATCGACATCACTGTGCGCCCGCTGGCCTGCACGGCAACCATCATGGTCGACCTGATGGGTGACGACGCCGCCAAGATGCCCGACGCGATCAAAGGTGCCGCGCTGACCTGCATCCTGTCGGACACACTGGAATTCCGCTCACCCACAACCACCGAGCACGACCGCGCCGTGGCTGAGAAACTGGCGGCTGAACTTGGTCTGGATGTCTCGGCCTACGCCGCCGACATGTTTGCAGCAAAATCGGATGTATCGTCATTCTCGGACGCCGAACTGATCCGCATGGACAGCAAAGAATACGAAGTAGACGGCACCAAGTTCCGGGTCTCGGTTCTGGAAACCACAGCCCCCGGTGTCGTGCTGGATCGCAAGGACAGCATCGTAAGCTCGATGGCTGATGTGGCCAAGGAAGACGGCGTTGATCAGGTGTTGCTGTTCGTGGTCGACATTCTGAACGAAGAGGCAACGCTGCTGGTTCCAAATGATCTGGTCAAAGGTGTCGCTGAGAAGAGCTTTGGCGCAACCGTGGACGGTGACGCGGTTGTGTTGCCCGGCGTGATGAGCCGGAAAAAGCAGATCATTCCGAACCTCAAGGTTTGAATTTAGATCATCAAAGGCGCCCGAAACCGGGCGCATTTTTTTTTGCGAGGCTCTGCCTCGCGCTCCGAGATATTTTTGGCCAGATGAACAAGGGGGGTTGATTTCGGCCGCTCCGCCTTGGGCTGCACCTCTGGCCAATTGCGCCACGCTCTGCCATAGGCTTTGACATCTCGCATTCACTGCTGCACGAGGCGCGCCATGACCCAGATCGTTTCTTCACTCGCTGAAATCTCTGACCGCTACAAAGCGCTGTTTGTTGATTTGTGGGGTTGCGTTCATAATGGGATAACTGCCTACCCAGAGGCCGTCGCGGCACTGCAAGCTTATCGCAAAGCCGGAGGCACAGTGGTTCTTGTAACCAACTCTCCCAAGCCTCGTGCTGGCGTTGCAGAGCAGCTTTCGCAGTTTAATGTGCCAGCGGATGCCTATGACACGATTGCAACCAGCGGTGATTCGGCGCGTTCAGCGATGTTTCGCGGGGCGATTGGCGAAAAAGTCTACTTCATGGGGGAATGGCAGCGGGATGCCGGTTTTTTTGAACCCCTGAAACTGCTGGATCATCCGATCCACATTGAACGCGTTCCGCTGGACGCGGCCGAAGGCATCGTGTGTTGCGGCCCGTTCGACCCGATGGCGGACCCGGATGTGAACCGGCCCGACTTTCTTTATGCCAAGCAGAAAGGGATGAAACTGCTCTGCGCCAATCCAGACATCGTGGTGGACCGAGGCGAAACGCGCGAATGGTGCGCAGGTGCTTTGGCCCGACTTTATACCGAGATGGGTGGTGAAAGCCTATATTTCGGTAAGCCACACCCGCCGATCTACGATCTGGCCCGGCGCAGATTGCAGGCGATTGGGGTTGATGTGTCGGATTCTGAAATACTTGCCATTGGGGACGGGCCGCAAACAGATATCGCTGGAGGAATGGGGGAAGGCATTGATACCCTCTTCATCACCGGCGGTTTGGCAGCTGCAGAAACCAAAACATCACATCATCCAGACGAAGACGCGTTGAAAGCCCATAACGAGAAGGAACAGATCAATCCAACCTATTCGATTGGTCGCCTGAGATAGCAAAAAAGACTTGATTTTCTGCAACTGCGAAGTAATAAAGTTGCCGACGAGCGGCAAATGATGGTCTTTTGTTGCTCTTTCGATCTCGAATGAGGGCAGCATGTTGGACAACCTTCCGCGCGGAACGATTTGCATCGAAGACATCGAAATGGGCATGTCACGGCACTTGCGCAAAGTGGTGACCGATGAAGATATCGAGATGTTCGCTCAAGTATCGACCGACCGGAATCCGGTTCATCTGGATGATGACTATGCCCGCGATACGATTTTCGAAGGACGTATTGCCCATGGCATGCTGACCGCTGGCCTGATCTCTGCGGTTATCGGAGAGCAGCTGCCCGGACATGGAACCGTGTACATGGGACAATCGCTCAAGTTCCTTGCTCCGGTACGTCCGGGCGACATGGTCTATGCCGAGGTAAAGGTGATTGACATCGATTTTGCCAAACGTCGGGTGAAACTGGATTGCCACTGCGCAGTTGACGGAGAGAAAGTGTTGGTGGGTGAGGCCATGGTGCTGGCTCCGAGCCGCAAGTTCGACTGATAATCCACCTTAACCGAACTGCGGCTTGAACCTGACGGGCAGTCCCGCTAGGCAAGCCGCATGCATATCATCCGGGACTTCCAGTTTGTTGAACCAGAAGACCGAGGCGCAAGTGTCGCCATCGGGAACTTTGACGGTGTTCATCTTGGCCATCAATCCGTCATCGAGTTGGCGCGCAATGCTGAATTGAACGCGCCGCTGGGGGTCATGACATTTGAGCCGCATCCACGAGAGTATTTTTCCCCAGAGGCACCGCCCTTTCGTCTGATGCGCGGCAATGCACGCGCGCACCGGCTGGAAAAACTCGGCGTGCAGAAGCTTTATGAACTGCCTTTTAATTCAACGCTCGCGGGTATGACGCCCGAAGCTTTTGCGAGGAATGTCATATGCGATGGTCTGGGGCTTTCTCATGTTGTCGTGGGTGCCGATTTTTGTTTTGGCAAAGGGCGCAGCGGTAACCCTCAGGACCTGGTTCGCTTTGGCGAAGAGATGGGGTTCGGTGTGACCATCGCGCCCCTGTTGGAGCGCACCGAGAATGTGGTTTCGTCGACTGCGATCCGGACAGCTCTGTCAGAGGGGCGCCCGCGCGATGCGGCAACAATGTTGGGGCACTGGCACCGGATTGAGGGTGAGGTCGTCGGAGGCGAGCAACGCGGACGAGACTTGGGATACCCGACGGCCAATATGTCGATCGAAGGGCTGCACCCTCCGAGATTCGGCGTTTATGCAGTTTTGGTCGACGTTTTGGATGGCCCGCATCAGGGCAGCTATCACGGGGCGGCATCGGTCGGGACCCGGCCCATGTTCCAAGGTGAGGTTCCCAACATCGAAACATTCCTGTTCGATTTCTCAGGCGATCTTTACGGCGCGACGCTGTCCGTTGGTCTGGTCGACTATCTGCGGCCCGAAATGACATTCGACGGCCTTGACGGGTTGATCTCGCAGATGGATGCCGACTGCGCGCGCGCCCGAGAGCTTCTGGCCAACCCATGACCACGGATCCAATTGATCGAGCTGGCCTCGCGCTCCGATTCTGGGAACGAAAGCCGCTGCGCAAGATGAACCAGCGCGAGTGGGAGGCCCTGTGTGATGGCTGCGGCAAATGCTGCCTGAATAAGCTGGAAGACGAAGATACCGGCGAGGTCGCCCTGACATGTGTTGCCTGCCGCTTGCTGGACGACGAAACTTGCCGGTGCATGCAATATGATATCCGTCACCGGTTCGTGCCCGAATGCATCGTCATGACACCCGACAATATCGACGATCATGCCTATTGGCTGCCGCAGACCTGCGCCTATCGGTTGCTGTGGGAAGGCAAACCGCTTTACGACTGGCACCCGTTGTTGTCTGGTACGCCAGAAAGTGTGCATGCCGCCGGGGTTTCGGTGCAGAGGCGCACCGTATCCGAATTCGAAACACCCATGGAAGAATGGGAAGATTACATCATCGAGGAACCGAACTGATGCATTTTGCTTCTGACAATTCCGGACCTGTCCATCCTGAAGTTCTGGCCGCGCTGACCGAGGCAAATCAGAGCTACCAGATGGCGTATGGTGCAGACACCTTGATGAACGAAGTGCGCGATCAGATCCGCGGCATTTTTGAAGCTCCGGGTGCAGCGGTTTATCTGGTCGCTACGGGAACAGCGGCGAATTCACTGGCGTTGGCGACACTAAGCAACCCGTGGGAAACCGTGTTCTGCTCACCCGTTGCTCATATCCACGAGGATGAGTGCAACGCGCCCGAATTCTACACCGGTGCAAAGCTGACGCTGGTTCCCGGTGGCGACAAGATGACCCCCGAAGCGTTGACCAAGTCCATTGAGGGGGAAGAAACCCGCGGCGTGCATGGTCCTCAACGTGGGCCTGTCTCAATCACTCAAGTGACCGAGCGCGGCTCGGTTTACTCGCTGGCCGAACTGCACGCCTTGTGTGGCGTTGCCAAGAAATATGGGTTGCCGGTGCATATGGACGGCGCGCGCTTCACTAATGCCCTTGTCTCTTTGAATTGCTCACCGGCAGAAATGACATGGAAAGCCGGTATTGACGCCGTCAGCTTTGGCGGCACTAAAAACGGTCTGATGGGAGTCGAAGCCGTCATCTTCTTTGATGAAAGCAAAGCCTGGGAATTCGAATTGCGGCGCAAGCGCGGTGCGCACCTGTTTTCCAAGCACCGTTACCTGTCGGCCCAGATGGCCGCCTACCTGCAGGACGATCTCTGGCTTAAATCGGCACGTAAGGCCAATGACAATTGCGCGCGTCTGGCAGATGGGCTGCGCACGGTCGGGGCAGAATTCTTACATGAACCCCACGCGAATATGATTTTCGCAAGCTTTCCCCGCGGCCAACACAAGCGCCTGCACGAGGCAGGCGCCGTGTATCATCTGTGGGGTGACACGTTGGATGGTGACGACGAAGACGAGATGCTGGCCTGCCGCCTTGTCTGTGACTGGTCCATCGGAACCGACCAGATCAATCGGTTTCTAAGCCTTCTTTAACCGTGCTCCTCTGCTCGGCTATTTCATCTCGGCCAAATGCTTGTCTAGGTCGTCAAGACGATCCT
This sequence comes from Ruegeria sp. AM5, assembly GCF_056540645.1. Taxonomy (NCBI): domain Bacteria; kingdom Pseudomonadati; phylum Pseudomonadota; class Alphaproteobacteria; order Rhodobacterales; family Roseobacteraceae; genus Ruegeria; species Ruegeria sp. AM5. Next base: position 368,012 of record NZ_JBQFXC010000003.1, read on the forward strand.
GACCCCAGAACCTTTGACCGTCCGGGGTGATATAGAACGGCGCACCAAAAACACCTCGATCCACGGCTTCTTCGAGATTGGCGGCGTAGGTTTCAGCACCTACCAACAGGCCGCTGTCAGCAAGATTTGGATTAAACCCGGCCTGCTCCAGACAATCGCGGATAACGCCATCATCGGCGATATCTTTTTCTTCTGCCCAACACGCTCGTAGGAAAGAATGGCACAGCATTCCGACATCCCCTGATCCATCCTGAATGGCCGCAATCACAGCATATGAGGACGGCGCCATGTTCGTCGGCCAGTGCGCAGGCTGCAAGTTCAACGGCATATCCAGATTACGCGATTGGCGCACCAGTTCCTGCGCGCGGTACTCGATGCGGGAGATGTGTCGGTCTTTTGGCGGCACTCCACCGGTTCGGCCGAACAAAGCGATGATATCCAGCGGTTTGTAATTGATCGTCGCACTGTGTTTTGCCGCGATCTCTTCAAGTCGCATTCCCGCCAGATAGGAATAGGGCGAGAGTGTCGCAAAAAAGTAGTCAATCTGGGCCATGTTCACTTTCTCCGCTGCGTTATCTTTGCGGGACGGTAGACCCATGCTAAGCGGTGTCAACATCACGAATCTGTCACATTGCCACTGCTGCCCGGGGAAAATCAGCCGATGCCGACACTTCACGAACCCAAGCTTATCGCTGGGAACGCCAATCTTCCGCTTGCCGAAACCATTGCACGCCGCATGAGCCTGCATCGCGGCGTTGACCAGGGATTGGTCGATGCGCGGGTCGAACGGTTCAACGACGGCGAGATTTTCGTCGAGGTGTTCGAGAACGTACGCGGCGAGGATATGTTCATTATCCAGCCGACTTCGAACCCCGCCAATGACAATCTGATGGAGCTGCTGATCATCGCAGATGCCCTGCGCCGTTCATCCGCAGCCCGGATCACCGCTGTCATTCCGTATTTCGGGTACGCCCGTCAGGACCGCCGCACCAAGGCGCGCACACCAATCAGCGCCAAGCTGGTGGCAAACATGCTGACTGGTGCGGGTATCGAACGGATTCTAACCATGGATCTGCACGCAGCCCAGATTCAGGGCTTTTTCGACATGCCGGTGGACAACCTTTATGCCTCTCCGATCTTTGCCCTGGATGTGAAGAAACAATTCAAGGATCAGATGGACGACCTGATGGTGGTCTCGCCGGATGTCGGCGGTGTTGCACGTGCCCGTGAATTGGCCAAACGCATCAATGCGCCCCTTTCGATCGTCGACAAGCGCCGCGAAAAGGCAGGCGAAGTGGCTGAGATGACTGTCATTGGTGACGTGAAAGACAAAATCTGCCTGATCGTCGATGACATTTGCGATACCGCTGGCACTCTGTGCAAAGCTGCTCAGGTGCTGATGGATAACGGTGCCAAGGAAGTGCACTCTTACATCACCCACGGTGTCATGAGTGGACCGGCGGTTGAACGTGTGACCAATTCGGTGATGAAATCTCTGGTCCTATCGGACACGATCCAGCCTACGGCTGAGATCAACAAGGCCGCCAATATCCGCATCGTGCCCACCGCGCCGATCTTTACGCAGGCGATCCTGAACATTTGGAATGGCACCAGCGTATCATCGCTGTTCGAAGACAAGACACTGACGCCGATCTACGAGTCACTTTATCATATGGATTGATCGAAAAACTGCTGACTACCATAGATAATGTCTGAATTCATGACGGCCTGCCTATTCGGCGACCGTCATGATTTCTTCCAACGGTTTTTTCATCTTTGCAACTTTTGGCACCTTCGCGTCGTCTTGCGGGTGGCCTACAGCTACGATCATAATAGGCTTTTCATGATCAGGGCGGTTTAGCAGTTTATTCAGGAATTTCATCGGGTTGGGTGTGTGGGTCAGTGAAACCAGCCCTGCATGGTGCAACGCAGTCAACAAAAAGCCCGTGGCAATGCCCGTGCTTTCAGGCACGTAGTAGTTTTTGAACCGATCTCCATCATCGAAATGACCCCAACGTTGGGCGAAAATCACTATCAGCCACGGTGCGTCTTCCAGATGCGGCTTCTGATCGTTAGTCCCGATTGGTTCAAGCGCCTTCAGCCATTCATCTCCGGCACCGCCTTCATAAAACCTGCGCTCCTCAGCTTCTGCCTCTTCCCGAATACGGCGTTTCATCTCAGGGTTCGAGATGGCCACAAAGTGCCAGGGCTGATGATTGGCCCCTGAGGGCGCTGTTCCGGCTGCGCGAATGCACTCTTCGATGACCGTGCGCTCGACGGGCCGGTCCGAATAGTCACGCACGGTATGGCGGCGTTTCATCTTGTCGTAGAACGCTCGCGCTTCGGCCAGCATTTCTTCATCAGACAAGTCCATACGATCCGGAAGGTCCAAGGCTTCGTATTCGATATGATCTCTTGCAAACACCTGTAAGATCCTCCGGTTGCGTTAGCCGCTATTTGGGGTGGCCAGTCTTCTTTATGGGACGACGCGCGAAGGTGCGCAATCTTATGTCACGAACAGGCCTGCTTCACGAGATGTCCCAATCGTCTTCATGCGAAACATCTCCAATTGCGGTCCAATTCACCCGAATTCTGGCGATACGCGTATCAGACCAGGTGCGAAACACCGCATTGAATCCTTCCGGCGTTATATCTTCGGCCTGAACTTCAGCGCGTAAAGCGGAAGACGTATCCACATCCCAAAGCACCACGCCTATCTGGACGATTGGCACAGAGCGGAACACTTCTGAAAAACGGACGCTTACGCGACGCTCACGCGGGCCCTCACCAGTCCACATCACGCCACCATCGGCGAAATCGGAAAACAAGACCTCCTCGCCCTGATCAATGCCGATGGGATGGGTTTGAAACTTTTTCATCTATCGTCTTTTATTGTTCAATTCCTGCAGCTTAACTTCAGCGAATGGCAAAATCACGACAAAAAAACGGCCCCGCGGATACGGGGCCGTTCCAAGTGATCAGAATGTCATGAACCCTTACAGGCTCATATGCGTTCCTAGGGCTTCCATGTCAGCCAGCAACTTGGCAGCATCGTCGACGATCGTCTGATCTTCACCGGCCTTGGCCGCCTCGTGCGAAGCGCGGGCCTCGGCGATCAGATCGTCCAGATGCGAACGTGTTACTTCGGCAACTGGGATGGCTTTTTCGGCCAGAACCGACAGGCCATCACCATTGATCTGAGCAAACCCACCGGTGACCAGGTATTCGCTGGCTCCTGCAGGTGCCTCGACCTTCAGGATGCCCGGGCGCAGCGTGGTGATAGTGGGGGCATGATCGGGCATTGCCGTCATGTCCCCGTCCGCGCCGGGAATCTGGACCGCCGTCGCGCTAAGCGAAGCAAGGCTCCGCTCAGGGCTGACGAGGTCGAATTGCATCGTGTTTGCCATCAGGGATACTCCTTAGGCGGCTTCTGCTGCCATCTTCTCGGCTTTGGCGATCACTTCTTCGATGCCGCCAACCATCAGGAAGGCCGCTTCGGGCAAGTGATCGTATTCGCCAGCGACAACCGCTTTGAACGACGCGATGGTCACATCCAGAGGAACCTGAACGCCCGGCGAACCGGTAAAGACTTCGGCCACGTCGAACGGCTGCGACAGGAAGCGCTCGATCTTACGGGCACGGGCAACGGTCAGTTTGTCTTCTTCCGACAGTTCGTCCATGCCGAGGATGGCGATGATGTCCTGCAGCGACTTGTAGCGCTGAAGGATTTGCTGAACGTCGGTCGCAACCTTGTAGTGCTCTTCACCAACGATGGCCGGGTCGAGCAGACGCGAGGTCGAGTCGAGCGGGTCAACCGCAGGGTAGATACCCTTTTCCGAGATCGCGCGGTTAAGAACGGTGGTCGCGTCCAAGTGAGCAAACGAGGTTGCCGGCGCAGGGTCGGTAAGGTCGTCCGCAGGCACGTAGATCGCCTGAACCGAGGTGATCGAGCCCGACTTGGTCGAGGTGATGCGTTCCTGCAGGGCACCCATGTCGGTGGCCAGGGTCGGCTGGTAGCCCACCGCCGAAGGAATACGACCCAGCAGAGCCGAAACCTCGGAACCCGCCTGCGTGAAGCGGAAGATGTTGTCGACGAAGAACAGAACGTCAGTACCGGACTGGTCGCGGAACTGCTCGGCCAGGGTCAGTCCGGTCAGAGCAACACGCGCACGCGCACCCGGAGGTTCGTTCATCTGACCGTAAACCAGGGCCACCTGCGATTCCGACAGGTTGTCCGGTTTAATAACGTTCGATTCGATCATCTCGTGGTACAGGTCGTTCCCTTCACGGGTCCGTTCACCAACACCCGCGAACACCGAGAAGCCCGAGTGCACTTTTGCGATGTTGTTGATCAGTTCCATGATCAGAACGGTTTTACCAACGCCGGCACCGCCGAAGAGACCAATTTTACCGCCTTTGGCGTAGGGGGCCAGCAGGTCAACAACCTTGATGCCGGTCACCAGAACTTCCGACTCGGTCGACTGTTCATCAAAAGTAGGCGCGGGCTGGTGGATCGCACGGGCTTCGGTTGCTTCAACCGGGCCTTTTTCGTCGATCGGCTCACCAACCACGTTCAGGATGCGGCCCAGGGTGGCGTTGCCAACCGGAACCGAGATCGGTGCGCCGGTGTCGGTGACGGCTTCGCCACGAACCAGACCTTCGGTCGCGTCCATCGCGATGGTGCGGACGGTGTTTTCACCCAGGTGCTGAGCAACTTCCAACACCAGGCGCTTGCCGTTGTTGGTGGTTTCCAGCGCGTTCAGAATTTCAGGCAGCTGATCTTCGAAGTGCACGTCGACGACGGCCCCGATGATCTGTGTGACTTTGCCTTTTGCATTCGCCATGTTTCGTCTCCGGTATGTCTCTACAGCGCTTCGGCGCCGGAAATAATTTCAATCAGCTCGTTGGTGATCACGGCCTGACGCGAGCGGTTGAACTGGATCGTCAGCTTGTCGATCATCTCACCCGCGTTGCGTGTCGCGTTGTCCATTGCGGACATCCGTGCGCCCTGTTCAGACGCTCCGTTTTCGAGCAGAGCCGAGAAGATCGCAGTCGCAACCCCCTTGGGCAGCAGGTCGGCCAGGATGGCCTCTTCGCTGGGCTCGTAGTCGAATACCGCACCGCTATCGTCACCCGTCGCTTCGTCTTCGAACGATGCGGGGATGACCTGCTGTGCCGTCGGGATCTGGGTCACAACGTTGACGAACTTCGAGTAGAAGATCGTGGCAACATCGAACTCACCCCCGTCGAAACGAGACAGGACGTCCTTGGCGATGTCTTGCGCGTTGGAATAGCCCAGACGCTTGACCTCGCTCAGGTCAATATGTCCAACGAACAGATCGGCAAAGTCGCGCTTGAGTGCGTCGCGACCCTTTTTACCAACGGTCAAAACCTTGACCGTCTTGCCCTTGCCGCGCAGCTCGTCCGCTTTGGCGCGGGCCAGCTTGGCGATGTTCGCGTTGAAGCCACCACACAGGCCGCGTTCAGCTGTCATGACAACCAGCAGATGGACATCATCACTGCCCGTACCACGGAGCAGCTTGGGGGCGCTGTCGCTGCCCCCGACCGACGCCGCCAGCCCCGCCATCACGGCATTGAACCGTTCAGCATAGGGGCGCGAGGCTTCGGCAGATTCCTGGGCGCGGCGCAGTTTTGCAGCCGCGACCATCTGCATGGCCTTGGTGATCTTGCGGGTCGATTTGACCGACTCGATCCTGTTTTTAAGGTCCTTCAGACTAGGCATCGGAACCCCCTATCAAGCGAAGGTCGCGGCGTATTCGTCGATCGCTGCCTTAAGTTTGTCTGCGGCTTCACCTTTGATCTTCGGATCTTCGTCGGTGATCCACTTCAGCAGGTCAGCGTGCTTACCGCGCAGGTGTGACAGCAGACCGGCCTCATAGCGGCCAACGTCAGAAACTTCGATTTTGTCGAGGTAACCGTTGGTGCCTGCGAAGATCACACAGACGATTTCCGCGTTGGTCAGCGGCGAGTACTGCGGCTGCTTCATCAGCTCGGTCAGGCGCGCACCACGGTTCAGCAGCTGCTGAGTTGCGGCGTCGAGGTCCGAACCAAACTGCGCAAAGGCCGCCATTTCGCGGTACTGAGCCAGTTCCAGTTTAACCGGACCAGCAACGGATTTCATCGCATCGGTCTGAGCCGACGAGCCCACACGCGAAACCGACAGACCGGTGTTCACAGCAGGACGGATACCTTGGTAAAACAGTTCGGTTTCCAGGAAGATCTGACCGTCGGTGATCGAAATCACGTTGGTCGGAATAAACGCCGAAACGTCACCACCCTGAGTTTCAATAACCGGCAGAGCAGTCAGCGACCCTGCACCGAAATCTTCGTTCAGCTTCGCCGAACGTTCCAGCAGACGGGAGTGGAGGTAGAAAACGTCGCCAGGATAGGCCTCACGTCCGGGCGGGCGACGCAGCAGCAGCGACATCTGACGATAGGACACAGCCTGCTTCGACAGGTCATCATAGATGATCAGCGCGTGGCGGCCGTTGTCACGGAAGTATTCGGCCATCGCGGTTGCGGCGTAAGGTGCAAGGAACTGCATCGGTGCCGGGTCGGACGCGGTTGCCGCCACAACGATCGAGTAGTCGATCGCGCCGGACTCTTCCAGTTTCTTCACCAGCTGAGCAACGGTCGAACGCTTTTGACCGATCGCAACGTACACGCAGTACAGCTTCTTCGACTCGTCGTCGCCTGCTGCGTCGTTGTAAACTTTCTGGTTCAGGATCGCGTCCAGAGCAACGGCGGTTTTACCGGTCTGACGGTCACCAATGATCAGCTCACGCTGGCCACGGCCGATTGGGATCATTGCGTCAACCGATTTCAGTCCGGTTGCCATCGGCTCGTGAACCGATTTACGCGGAATGATGCCCGGCGCTTTAACGTCTGCAACGCCACGCTTGGTCGCGTTGATCGGGCCTTTGCCGTCCAGCGGGTTGCCCAGACCGTCAACAACGCGGCCCAGCAGCTCGTCACCGATCGGAACGTCCACGATCGAGTTGGTGCGCTTAACAGTGTCACCTTCTTTGATGTCACGGTCGGAACCGAAGATAACAACACCGACGTTGTCGCTTTCCAGGTTCAGCGCCATACCCATGATGCCGCCGGGGAATTCGACCATCTCACCGGCTTGCACATTGTCCAGGCCGTATACACGGGCAATCCCGTCACCGACGCTCAGCACGCGGCCGATCTCGGCCACTTCGGCTTCCTGACCAAAATTCTTGATCTGGTCCTTCAGGATTGCAGAAATCTCTGCAGCTTGGATTCCCATTTATCCGACCTCTTTCATTGCATTCTGTAGGGAGTTCAGCTTCGAACGGATCGAGCTATCGATCATTTTCGAGCCCACTTTAACGACAAGACCGCCGATGAGGCTTTCATCAACGGTCGCATTGATTGTCACGGTCTTGCCCACACGCTCGGACAGCGTCTTGGACAGTTTATCCATTTGGGTCTTGGTCAGCGCCTTGGCCGAGGCGACATCGGCGGTCACCTCGCCACGCTCGTCAGCCAGCATGTCGCGCAGAACCTGCACCAGTTGCGGTACAACGAACAGACGACGTTTCTGCGCCATCAGACCCAGCGTATTGCGCAGGATGGCATGCAGGCCCATCTTGTCCGCAACAGCGGTGATTGCGCTTTCCTGTTCGGCGCGCGAAACCAAAGGCGATGCGATCAGGTCGCGCAATTCTGCGCTATCACCCAATGCGGCTGCCAGATCGTTGATTCCGGTTTCCAGACCTGCAAGGTCATTATTCTCTTTAGCGATCTCGAAGATCGCGGTGGCATAGCGCTCGGCGATGCCAGTGGAAATCGAAGCTGGTTCGGACACGTCCACCCTTCCGATATTTGAGGCCCCGATTTTGAGTAGCGGCCGCTACCTTGGGGCGTGAGGAAACCCCGTCCATTTAGGGCGGGGATCAAAATCACCGGGGATGTAGCAGAGGTGTTCCAACCAAGCAATACGCTATAGCGGTAACAGTTTTATCCACAAATTATTATTTTTCATACACTTAACCCAACTGCGACCCTTTGGACCGATTGGGGCAGTTGAAAAATGTTACGAATATGCAGGTTTTTGCGATTCCTGTGACCTTTTTCCCGCATTTTTTCCGTTCAAAATGCGCCGGACTGTCACGCAGGCTTTAACAAACCATCCAACGCTTTGATCGGGCGCTTCGCTGTGTCTTTAGTAACGCTCCCGCTAGGCGGGCGAATGAGTTTACTGGCCTCAACCATAAGCACGCCTCCGGCCATGACGGTTGGGATGCGTTGTCCAGTCTTCTCGATCAGGCTACCTGATTTTAGCCAGAACCGACGGAACGAAGGCGGCAGGTAAAGCGCCGAGCAATGGTTTTCAGGGACGAAGTGGTGCGCGCGCAATTGGTTTTCCAACTGGGTTGTTGAATAGGGCTGCCCAAAGCCAAACGGCGTCCGGTCTGAGCGCGACCAAAGCCCGGCCCGGTTCGGCACGACAAATAGCACACGCCCTCCGGGCCCCAGAACGCGCCAGCATTCTTCCAGCAATTGGCTGGGTCGGTTTGAAGTTTCCAAACCATGCATCACCACCAGTTTATCCACATGGCCAGTTTCGATTGGCCACATCGTCTCTTCGGTCAGAACGGAAACATTGGGCATCCCCGCAGGCCATGGCATTACACCCTGCGGACCAGGCATAAGACCAATCACACGGCGCGCATCTTTGAGGTAAGGCCGCAATAAAGGTACGGCAAAACCAAATCCGACCACAGTTTGCCCTTTGGCTTCGGGCCAAAGATCCACCAACCGACCACGGATCGCTGCCTGGGCCGCGCGACCCAGGGTGCTGCGATAGTAGAAATTCCTCAGATCCTGCACATCAAGATGCATTGCGGACACCCGGTCAATCGGCTTAGCTGGGCGCAGTCTAGCAATGAAAGGGCAAAAGGCCATGCCTCTTGAGATCGTCACCATTCCTTGCCTCAGCGATAATTACGCCTTTCTAGCCCATGATCCGGCCAGCGGTGAGACTGCCTTGATCGATGCGCCAGAGGCAGCTCCGATTCTGGCCGAACTGGATTCGCGCGGCTGGCAGCTAAGCCATGTGTTGCTGACCCATCATCATTGGGATCATGTGGACGGGCTGGGCGACATTCTGGCGAAACAGCCCGCGCGTGTGATCGGCGCAAAAGCAGATGAGCATCGGTTGCCAAAACTCGATCAGGCGGTGGTTGAAGGTGACACTTTTTATATCGGCGGTGAGCCGGTCGAGGTTCTTGATGTGTCCGGTCATACAATTGGGCACATTGCATTCTACATGCCCCAAACTGGCGTTGTATTCAGCGCTGACAGCCTGATGGCGCTGGGATGTGGACGATTGTTCGAGGGCACGCCTGCGCAAATGTGGGCCTCTCTCAGCAAGTTGGCGGCCCTGCCCGATGAAACAATCGTGTGCTCAGGCCACGAATACACACAGGCAAACGCCAAGTTCGCCCTGACCATCGATCCCGACAACCCAGCCTTGCTTGACCGCGTGGCCGATATTAATCGCGCCCGCGCTGCCGGAGAACCCACTGTGCCCTCGCTTTTGGGCCTGGAAAAGGCGACAAATCCGTTTCTAAGGGCCACTGATCCGGCGATTCAGGCCCATCTGGGCATGGAAAACTCTGATCCCGTGTCCGTATTCGCCGAAATTCGAGCCCAAAAAGACAGCTTTTAACCCGTTTCAAGCCCCAATCACGGCCACGGTCACAACAAATGTGACTGTCAAGTGAAAGAAAACCCTTGAAGCCGGGGCGGGATCAACCAAACTCTAATAGTATGAGGACATGGTTGGGATGGGGATCCGGCCTGCAGCCCGCCCCCTTCCGGCCCAATACAGAGGAGCACCCGCGTGCCTTCATTCTCGAGCACACTTGAACAAGCCATCCACGCGGCCCTTGCGGCGGCGAATGAACGGCGACATGAATTCGCAACGCTAGAGCATCTGCTGCTGGCGCTGTTGGAAGAACCCGATGCGGTGCGCGTCATGAAAGCGTGCAGCGTCGATCTGGACGAGTTACGCAGCACCTTGGTCGAATTCATCGACGAAGATCTGTCAAACCTCGTCACTGATATCGACGGGTCCGAAGCCGTGCCCACGGCAGCCTTCCAGCGTGTCATTCAGCGCGCCGCGATCCACGTTCAAAGCTCTGGCCGCACAGAGGTGACCGGGGCCAATGTATTGGTGGCCATCTTCGCCGAACGTGAAAGCAACGCAGCCTATTTCCTGCAAGAGCAGGACATGACCCGTTATGACGCGGTAAACTTCATCGCACATGGTGTGGCCAAAGACCCGGCCTATGGAGAGAATCGTCCTGTAACGGGTGCTGATGAAGCTGAAGAAGAGGCTCAGACGACCTCTGGTGACGCTGAGCAGAAAGAAAGCGCGCTTGGCAAATATTGCGTTGATCTGAACGCCAAATCACGCGCCGGTGATGTAGATCCGCTGATCGGACGCTCGGACGAGGTTGAACGCTGTATTCAGGTGCTGTGTCGCCGACGCAAGAACAACCCGTTGCTGGTAGGTGACCCCGGTGTCGGCAAAACCGCCATCGCCGAAGGTCTGGCGCATAAGATCGTTGCGGGCGAGGCCCCGGACGTGTTGTCGGAAACCACCATCTACTCGCTTGATATGGGCGCCCTGCTTGCAGGAACTCGCTATCGCGGCGATTTCGAAGAGCGTCTGAAAGCGGTTGTGACCGAATTGGAAGAGCACCCTGATGCAGTTCTCTTCATCGACGAGATTCACACTGTGATCGGAGCGGGTGCAACCTCGGGCGGTGCAATGGATGCGTCGAACCTGCTGAAGCCAGCGCTTCAGGGTGGCAAACTGCGCACCATGGGCTCGACCACGTATAAAGAGTTCCGTCAGCATTTCGAAAAAGACCGCGCGCTGAGCCGCCGATTCCAGAAAATCGACGTGAACGAGCCGTCGGTCGAGGACAGTGTCAAAATACTGCGCGGTCTGAAACCGTATTTCGAAGAGCATCACTCGATCAAATATACTGCCGACGCGATCAAGACAGCTGTCGAATTGTCGGCGCGCTATATCAACGACCGCAAACTGCCCGACAAGGCCATCGACGTGATCGATGAGGCCGGGGCAGCGCAACACCTGCTGGCCGAAAGCAAACGTCGCAAGACCATCGGCGTCAAAGAGATCGAGGCGGTGGTTGCCAAGATTGCGCGTATCCCACCCAAGAACGTCACCAAGGATGATGCCGAGGTTCTCAAAGATCTCGAAACCTCGCTGAAACGCGTGGTGTTTGGTCAAGATGAAGCGATCGAAGCGCTGTCCAGTGCGATCAAACTGGCGCGCGCCGGTCTGCGTGAGCCCGAAAAACCCATCGGCAACTATCTGTTCGCTGGCCCCACCGGTGTTGGCAAAACAGAGGTGGCGAAACAGTTGGCTGACACGCTTGGTGTTGAACTGCTGCGCTTCGACATGTCGGAATACATGGAGAAGCACGCGGTCAGCCGTCTGATCGGTGCGCCTCCGGGTTATGTCGGGTTTGATCAGGGTGGTTTGCTGACCGACGGTGTCGACCAGCACCCACATTGCGTCTTGTTGCTTGATGAGATCGAAAAAGCGCACCCTGACGTGTTCAATATCCTGTTGCAGGTGATGGATCACGGCGAATTGACCGACCACAATGGCCGGACGGTGAATTTCCGCAACGTGGTCCTGATCATGACCTCAAACGCGGGTGCACAGGAACAGGCTAAGGCTGCCATTGGCTTTGGCCGCGACCGGCGCGAAGGTGAGGATACCGCAGCGATCGAACGTATGTTCACGCCGGAGTTCCGCAACCGCCTGGACGCCGTGATCTCATTCGCGCCGCTGCCGAAAGAGGTCATTTTGCAGGTCGTTGAGAAGTTTGTCCTGCAGCTGGAAGCACAGTTGCTGGATCGTGGCGTGACCATCGATCTGACACCGCGTGCCGCCGAATGGCTGGCCGACAAGGGCTATGATGACAAGATGGGTGCGCGTCCTCTAGGCCGTGTCATTCAGGAGCACATCAAGAAACCTCTCGCCGAGGAACTGCTATTCGGCAAACTGGCCAAAGGCGGCGTGGTCCGTGTCTCGATGAAGAAGGGCGAGCTGAACCTGGAAATCCTGGGCCCCGATCAACCCCGCATTCCGGGCGACAAGCCCCCGCTTTTGACAGCGGACTAACCCACGGCTTCTATAACGAAAAACGCCCGCCTTTTCGGTGGGCGTTTTTCTTGTTTGGCAGGTAATCCACAGCGGTTCGAACCAGCCTTACCGCTCTGTCAGCTTCAACTCGATCCGACGGTTTTGGGCGCGCGCCTCGGGTGTGTCGGCGGGATTAACGGGCTGGAATTCTCCGAACCCGTTTGCCGCCAAACGATCAGGTGGAATGCCCAGCGCATCAACCATGTAGCGCACCACAGAAAGGGCACGACCCTGGCTGAGCTCCCAGTTGTCGCGATATCGTCCGCTTCCTGCAAGTGGCACATTGTCGGTGTGACCATCGACACGGATGACCCAGTTCAACCCTTCGGGTATTTCTGCGGCAACGCTTCGCAGGATATTGGCAACTTTGGCAACCTCCTGACGACCTTCCGCAGACAGGATTGCGGACCCGGTGGCAAACAACACCTCAGACGAGAACACGAAGCGGTCACCTTCAATGCGCACGCCATCCTGATCACCCAGCACATCGCGCAACCGCCCGAAGAATTCCGAGCGATAGCGCTGCAAATCCTCGGCCTGCGCGGCAAGCTCCTGATTCTGGCCCGCCAGTTTCTCGGCCTCGGCTTCCAGCCGAATACGTTCAGCCTCTTCCAGCAGTCGGCGACGGCGTTCTTCCGAGGCTGCGCGCGCTAGAGCGGCATTCAGATCCTGGCCCAGCGTCTGTATCTGGATCTCGGCGGCGGTATTACGTTCTTCGTAATCGTCTAACAAAGCCTGCAGCGATCCCAACTGGCTGCGCAGGGCTGCCATCTGCTGATTAAGCAGCGCGGTCTGACGTTGCGCTTCGGTCGAGATTTCCTGTTCCGATGCAAGCGCCTCTCGGGCGAGCGCCAGCAGCGCCGCGCGCTCCTCGGCCAGTGACCTTTGTTCAGCTTCATTTGCTTGTGCTCGGGTTTGGGCATCCAGCGCCGCCTGCAGTTGTTCCCTCACTTCTTCGGCATTGATCTCACCGAACTGACGCTCAAGCTCTGCCTTGGCAGCCTGTGCCGCAGCTAGCAAAGTCAGGGTATCCTCGGCTTCCTTTCGCTGCGCTTCCAGCGCCAAGGTCATCGCTGTCAGTTCAGCATCTGCATTCTGCAATCGATCACGCAACGCCTCAGCAGCGGCGGCTTCGGCCAGACGCGCGGCCTCTTCCTCGGTCAGTTGCTGTTCCAGCTCGGATATCTGAGCTGCCTGTGCATCTTCGCTGGTTTCAAGTTCGGCGACGAGAGCTTCAAGTGCTTCGCGTCGAGCCGCGGCAAGGCGGGCGGCTTCGGCCTGTGCGTCGATTTCTTGTCTGCTTTGAGCAAGTGCCAAATTCAAGGCATCTTGTTCATTTAGCAACTCATCGCGTTGCGTTTCTAGCGCGGCGATATCCCCCTGCGCACGCGCCTGATCAGCCAGCAAAGCCGCGACCTGTGCTTCAAAGTCGGTTATGCGGGTTTGTGCCTGCGCTAGATCGTCTTCGACCTGATTAAGCGTTGCATTCAAGTTCCCAAGACGCGCTTGAAGACGGCTGTTTTCCCGCTCTTCCAGCCCCAGCGCCCCGGCCAGAGCGGCGATTTCGTCGGACAGCGCAGTCAGTTCATCCTCTTGCCCCGAAATCGTTTCGCGCAGCACAAATTGCACGACCATGAAGATGGTCAGCACAAAGGTCAGCACCATCAACAATCCCGTCATCGCATCCACGAAGCCGGGCCAGACCGAGCCCGAGAATCGTTGACCTGTGCGGCGGGACAGCGCCATGAGTTACTCTCCTTCTGGCGGCGTACGTACGGCGCCCCGTGGCAAGGTCAATGCTTTGACCAGTAGCTCAAAATCCTTGCGCAGCTCGTTCATGCTGTCCTGGCGACCGGCGGAAATCTCTTCGAGGATACGCAGCAACTGCACATCCATCGACCGCAGGCGCATGCGGCTTTCCGCATCGATCCCCTCGCCCGCGCCATGTTCGCGCATGTGATCAAGCAACGCGTCCTGCCCCAGCGCCACACGCTCAAGCGCAGCCGTAACACCTTCGGTCTGGGCCTGACGCTGGTTCATTTCCCCGATGACATCGACCAATTGCCCCAGCTTGGCTGATACGTCCGTCCGATCAGCTTCTTGCGCCGAGAACATATCCTGCAGCGCATCCATCTGCTCGGACATGGCGTCCAGTACTGGGGTCAGCACGGCCAGTTCCGCGCCGCCCTCATCGCCTGCTGCAAAGCCAACGCGGGTGATCGAGGACAACCATTCCTCCAATTCGCGATAGAACCGGTTCTGACCATGGCCCGCGAACAGTTCCAGCAGGCCGACGATCAATGAACCGGCCAGACCCAGCAATGACGACCCAAAAGCAACGCCCATGCCCTGCAGCTGCGCTTCCAATCCTGTCATCAGACGGTTGAAGACGGCCAGACCTTCTTCACCTTCCTGCGGATTCAGGCTGCGGATCGTATCAACGATGGCGGGGACAGTGGTGGCCAAACCAAAAAATGTCCCCAGTAGGCCAAGGTAGATCAGCACGTTGGTGATGTAGCGGGTGATCTCGCGCTCTTCTTCGACCCGTTCGGCGACGGAATCGAGGATCGATCGGGTAGAGCTAGAGCTGATCTGAGACCGCGCCCCGCGTTCCCTCAACAACGACGCCAGTGGGGCAAGCAGTTGCGGCGGGCGCACATCGTCACGTTCGACCCCTCCGGCAAAGGCTTCGATCCAACGAACCGATCCGATAAGCTGTGTGACTTGCAGAAAACAGGCAGCGACACCGATGACAAAAACCAGCAAAATGAACCCGTTAAGATACAGATTGGCCTGAATAACCGGCAGCACATATGGCAACGCCATGAACACGCCAAGTCCTGACAGCCCTATTGCGATTAGCATCATCAAAATCTGACGGATCGGTTGTGAGAAATGTGGTCTCACGCCCTGTCGTGCCTGCGCCATGCGCGTGGCTCCTGGTATTGTCTGCTCTGGGCTGAACCTATCGAAGTTCGCCCCGTGACGCCAAGAGTTTATGCGCTGATTGTCCGCACCCGTTGCGACAACCACTCAAGATCAGGGTCGTGCAGTCCGATCTCGGTCAAGTGCGAGGCAGTATTGTAGAGATATTCGGTATTTGGCCCACGTCCGCCAACCGCGTGGGCGATGATCTGAGCCTGCTCTTCCAATGGAAGACCGCCGCAATACTGAACGTGGTGAGCATCGATGATGTAAGTCACTGCATTTACGATCTGCCCGCAGTCCAGATGCACGTCCAGCATCCGCTCTAGATAGGCTGACGAGATCAGCTCACGCTCACGCAATTCAGCCAAAGTGCGCTCTTCGTGACCTGTCTCGACAGCAAGCGCCAATCCAGTGCAATGCGCGTCTGGCTGTTCGTCCAGCGCCAATACCAAACCGGGGTCTTCTTCCGTGCCGCGATGGTGGATAGAGCGCATGCAAAAAGACCGCGCATATCCGTGCAACTTAGCGCGTTCGCTGCGTGCCACCGGAAAGCCCGGGTTCCACAGCAGCGATCCATATCCGAATACCCACATCGTCATTGCACTGGTCCTTGCCCGTTTGGCCCTATAAACATCAAATCCGAGGCAGGAAAAAGGGCCATTCATCATGCGCCGTCTGATACGCGTTTTCGTATTTATCGCCCTCGCGTGGAGCGCCTACTGGTTTGTCGCCGGTTATGGTCTGCGAAACGCCCTGACCGGTTGGTTTGACCGGCAGCAAGAACTGGGCTGGCAGGCCGAATTCTCGGACGTGTCGACGGCAGGATATCCATTTCAGCACATCACACGCCTGAATAATCCCGCTTTGGCCGATCCGGTCAACGGAACGGCGTGGAGTGCGGACTGGGTCGAGTTCCAAAGCCCAGCAATCTGGCCCGGCCGCCAGATGCTGCGCTTTGCCAGTACGCCGCAGCGCCTTTCCTATTTCGACCAGACCACGACCGTTCAGGCCGAAGCGCTACAAGCCGAATTGCAGCTCCAACCCGGTGTCGCGCTGGTGCTCGAGAAAATGGCGCTGACCTCAAAGCGCTGGCTGCTGACAACCGAAGGTGATCCGCAAGCCGGAGGCCAGTCGCTGAGCCTTGTGATGGAGCAATCTGGAGCGCCCGAAAGCTATGGGATTACTGCGAAGATCGACGGATTTACCCCCGGCGATGATCTGAGACGCCTGATGCGTTCAGCATCGACCCTGCCGCAATCGTTCGAAACGCTGGAAATGGATATGTTTGTCACTTTCGACAAACCCTGGGACCGCACCGCACTTGAGCAGCGTCGCCCCCAACCCGTTGCGATTGATCTGCGTTTGGCAGAAATGAAATGGGGTGAGCTGCGTCTGTTCGCCACCGGCGAACTGGAAGTTGACGAACAGGGCATTCCAACGGGTGAAATTGCGATGAAAGCCGAAAACTGGCGCGACATGATCGCGATGGCAAACGCCGCAGGTGCGCTGCCGGATCAGGCAGTCGATCCTGTGACCCGCGCATTGGGCTTCATGGCTGGACTGGGTGGCAACCCAAATGCGCTGGATTTACAGCTGAATTTCAGAGATGGGTTCGTCGCCTTGGGTCCGTTGCCCCTTGGTCCTGCCCCGAGACTGGTACTGCGTTAACGGCAATAGGTGCCGCTGCGGTAGCGCGCGGTGTCTAGGTGGAAATGATCCCGATGGTAGCGATCAGAGTTTGGTCCGAGAACCGTGCCAAATGGCCCACACGCGCCGCGCCATACCTTGGTCAGTTGCTTCTTGGACGGATTTTTGCGCCAGCCATTCAGAACCGTCACCACCTCACCATCGGCCATCTTGAAGCCCGAAATGTCGATGGCGCGCCCTTTACCATGCTCAGAAATCCGCGCCCCTTTACGGTTGTTACGTGTTCTGCAGGCGTAATGCGCGGCGACCTGTAGCTCGACCACCGGACCTCGGCGTTTGAACGTGGGCTTTACAGTTTTGTCGACCCAATTGTTCAGCGCCTGTGCAGTGCCGCAATCCATCGTCGCCGGGCGGCTCAGCCTGACCCCCGATACTGAGGTGATTTGCACTGCATCCTTAATCCCGCAGGCTTTGATCTTGCCCTTCACACGTCCAACCGGCTTACCCTGAATATCGATATCGCCACAGACTGAACCCTTACGCAGCTTGCGTTTCTTAAGAAAGACGCGTTGTTCCAATTCTTCCGGGCGCACAAACGGGCGGATCGAATTCTCGGGCCCGAGCAATGGTAATTCAGCGGGACGGGCTGCAGCGGCCGTTACCTGCGGCGAAGCGGGCCGTAGCACAGGCCGGATGTTGGGGGTGACGATTGCCACCATCGCTTGGGTGGTTTCCGGGCGCGTCAACGGCACAATAGAAGTTTCAGGCGCCGCCGCATTTGCAGTCGTTGCCGCCAAAGCAACGCAGAAAATCAAATGGCTGCAACCGATCTTTCTCATGTCGATGTTTTTCCCCGCCCAAAATCTGGCGCATCCGTATCCTGGCCCGCATCAATGATGCCGCGGCGGATCGCCCGTGTGCGCGTAAAGTAGTCGAACAATTGCTCTCCGTCACCTGTTCGGATGGCCCGCTGCAGCGCAAAGAGCTCTTCCGTAAACCGGCCCAGAATCTCCAGCGTTGCGTCTTTGTTGGTCAGAAACACATCACGCCACATCGTCGGGTCCGAAGCCGCGATGCGAGTGAAATCGCGGAAACCAGCTGCCGAATACTTGATGACTTCGGTGTCTGTAACCCGCCGGAGATCATCCGCAACTCCCACCATCGTATAGGCAATCAGGTGAGGTGCGTGCGAGGTGACCGCCAGCACCAAATCATGATGCGCGGCGTCCATCTCATCGACATTCGATCCCAGACCCTCCCACAAAGCCCGCAGGCGAGCGATTGCATCCGGGTCGGAATCTTCGACCGGCACCAACAGGCACCAACGGTTGTCGAACAGTTCGGCGAATCCCGATTCAGGCCCGGAATGCTCGGTCCCGGCCAGAGGGTGTGCCGGAATGAAATGAACGCTATCGGGTATGTGGGGTGAGACGGCGTCAATCACGTGACGCTTTACCGACCCCACGTCTGAAACGGTGGCACCGGATTTCAGAACCGGCGCAATCTGCTGCGCCACAGGTCCCATTGCACCAACGGGGACACACAAAACCACTAGATCAGCACCTTCGACCGCCTCTTCCGCGGTCTCGCAAACCCGGTCACAAAGGCCGATCTGGCGCGCCGTCTCGCGGGTTGCCTCGGATCGCGCATAGCCCGTCACTTCCCCCGCAAGCCCAGCCCGTTTGATCGCCCAGAACATGGACGATGCAATCAGGCCCAACCCGATCAGCGCAACACGGTCGTAAATCTGGCTCATACAGCGCCCCCTTTGAACGCAGTAATCGCTGCAACCACGCGACCGCAGGCGATTTCGTCGCCTACGGTGATCCGCAGCGCGTTTGGCAGGTTGTAGCCCGCGACCCGCCGCACGATCAAACCCTGCGTTTTCAAATAGTCATCGCAGGCTTCCGCCTCGGCCCTGTCAGCAAAACGGGCGAGGATGAAATTCGTGCATGACACATCGGATGAAACGCCGACCTTCGCCAGTTCATCAGACAACCAAATCCGGAGGCGTGCATTTTCAGACAGGCAGAACCGCAGATATTCCTCATCCCGCACGGCGGCCTCGGCCGCCGCGAGAGCCGTCAGCGATAGGTTGAACGGCTGACGAACGCGGTTCAGCACATCAATAATCTCTTTCGCCGCATAGCCCCAGCCAACGCGCATCCCACCTAGACCGTACACTTTCGAAAACGTCCGGGTCATGATGACATTGCTAAACCGGTCCACCAGCCCTGCGCCTCCATCGAAACCATCGACAAATTCGGCATACGCACCATCCAGCACCATCAGGCAATTGGCTGGCAATGCATCCGCCAACCTCTGCAATTCGGCGTCAGAGACCATGGTTGAAGTAGGATTTCCCGGATTGGTCACAAAGACAATCCGTGTCTGCCCAGTGACCGCGGCAAGGATGCTATCTACGTCTACACGGCGATCCCTCTCGGGCACCATGACCGGGGTCGCGCCCGCCATTCGCGCGATGATCGGATACATGGAGAATCCATGCTCGGTATAAATCACCTCATCACCCGGACCAGCATAGGCCTGCGCTACGAACTGCAACACTTCATCACTGCCGACACCGCAGATGACCCGATTGGCATCCAGTCCGTGCCGTTCAGAAATTGCGGCGCGCAGGCTGGCATGATCGGTGCTGGGATAACGATGCAGCGAAACGGCACTTTCGCGCACCGCTTCGATCGCCTTGGGACTTGGCCCAAACGGGTTTTCGTTGGAACTCAGCTTGATGACATCCGCAACACCGTCAACATGCGACTGTCCGCCCTGATACAGCGCGATGTCCATTATGCCGGGTTGAGGTGTGATCTGGTTCATGAGGGGCTCCACTAGCTTGGCCCCTCATACCTTTCTCAACGGGTTGAGAAAAGCGGCAATTATCTTACGCCGCTTTGAAGCGCGCCGTCGCCGGATCGGCATTGTAGAATGGGACGAACTCCTCGGTCCGGCGCGACAGCTCGTTAACGCTGTCGATAATGAACTGAACGGTCTCTTCGCTCATGAGGTAAGAGAAATTCAACCGCACCCAACCCGGTTTCTTCATTTCCTCACCCTCCGACAGGGCCGCATGCAATTCTTCCGATGTTGCCCGATCAATGCCCAGCAGACGATGCGCATAGGGTCCGGCACAGGCACAGCCGCCACGTGCCTGGATGCCGTAGATATCGCTGAGCATCCGGGTAAACAGCTGCTGATGCACCGGCTGCCCATTCCGATCACACACGAGGAACGAGAATATCGGCAGGCGGTGTGCATTCTCGGCACCTAGCAATGTCAGATGTGGGTTGTCGGACCACCCATCCAACGCCATGTGGTTACACTGCGCTTCACGCTGCGCGATCTCATCCGCTCCAACCGCATCTTTCACGATGAAGGCCAAGGCCGCACGAATGTCTCCGATCACATTTGGTGTACCCGCCTCTTCCCGTGTCGCGAGATCGGCGCTGTAGTCGTGCCGCCAAGGCGAGACAAAGCTGACAGTCCCACCGCCGGGCCAACTCGGACACGTCCGCTTCACAGCGCATTGGTTAACGACCAGAACACCCGACGCCCCCGGCCCGCCCGGAAACTTATGCGGAGAGACAACAATCGCGTCCTTCCGCGCATCTTCCGGCCCCATGTCCATTGGCAAATAAGGTCCACCACCCGCATAGTCCCATACCGCAAGCGCACCATGTTCTTTCAGTAACCGCGTCACAGGATCAGGGTCGGTGATGATGCCTGTGACGTTTGACGCCGCTGAGAATGACCCAATCACAAGATCGGAATCTGCGTGTTCGATCAGCACTGCCTTTAGCGCTCGCATATCGGGACCGCCGTCAACGGCTTCTGGAATCTCGATCACCCGCGCCTTGCTTTCACGCCACGGCAGAATGTTCGAATGATGCTCATACGGACCGATCAAAACGACCGGCTGATTAGCCTCTTGCACTCCCAGCAGACTAACCAGCCGGTTGAGACCCGCTGTAGCGCCAGACCCGGTAAAGATCACCGCGTCCTCTTCCTTGGCGCCAACTATGCGGGCGATCTCGGCCCGCGCCTCGCGGCGCAAACGGGTTATATAGGAACCGCAATAGGAGGCTTCGGTGTGGCTGTTGGCATAGAACGGCAACACATGCTCAGCCACGAAATTTTCGACCTGTCGCAACGCGCGACCCGAGGCAACGTAGTCCGCATACACAAGCGGCACGTCCCCATGCAGACCCGGGATGAGTACCCCCTCACCGATCAGCCCATCACGCAGAGTATTTCCGTGAGCAGCAGATTGAATTTCTGCGCGAAAGTTGGACAAGGTCATAACACAGGCTCCATATTGCTAACTCCAATATGATTGATCCATCCTGTGGAAACCTCACAATTTTATGCTTTATATGTCCGAGTTTTGTGTCATATGAGTTTATATGGAGAAAAAATTAGATCAAATTGACACGCGTCTTCTGAAGGAACTGCAAAAAGACGCAACACTTTCCCAGCGAGAATTGGCAGATAGGGTCGGCCTGTCCCAAAATGCCTGCTGGCGAAGAATAAAGGCCTTGAACGACGCAGGTGTCCTGCAAGGTTCTACGGCGCGCATCGCGCGTGAAAAGCTTGGGCTGAATCTGGTGGTTTTCGTCATGCTACGCACGCGCCACCACTCTGCCCAATGGTTGCAGGCCTTTCGCAGTCATGTCCTGACCATTCCTGAAGTGGTCGATTTCCATCGCATTGGCGGCGACTATGACTATCAACTCAAGGTCGTTACAGAAGATATGGCCTCTTACGACAAAGTCTATCAACGCCTCATCGATAAGATCGAACTGGACAGCGTCACCTCCTATTTCGCAATGGAGGCCATTGCCGAAAGTCGCCCGCTTCCTATCTGATCCGCCTCTTCATCTGGCCAAATATATCTCGGGGGAGTCGCGCAGCGACTGGGGCAGAGCCCCATCAAAACAAAAAAGACCGCGCTGAAAGCGCGGCCCTTAAACTCAACAGGTCGGCGAAGATTAGTTCTTCGCGTAGAATTCAACGACCAGGTTCGGTTCCATCATAACCGGGTAAGGCACATCGCTCAGGCCCGGTGCACGCACGAAGGTCGCGGTCATTTTCGAGTGGTCGGCGTCGATGTAGTCAGGCACATCACGTTCGGCCAAGCCGACAGCTTCCAGGACAACGGCCAATTGCTTGGACTTGTCACGCACTTCGATAACGTCGCCTTCTTTGACGCGGTAGGACGGGATGTTGACCCGCTTGCCGTTCACTTTAACGTGGCCGTGGTTCACGAACTGACGTGCGGCGAACACGGTCGGAACAAACTTGGCGCGGTAAACAACGGCGTCCAGACGACGCTCCAGCAGACCGATCAGGTTTTCACCGGTGTCGCCTTTGACACGCTCAGCTTCTGCATAGATGCGGCGGAACTGCTTCTCGGTCAGGTCGCCGTAGTAGCCTTTCAGCTTCTGCTTGGCACGCAGCTGCAGACCGAAGTCAGACAGTTTACCCTTGCGGCGCTGGCCATGCTGGCCGGGGCCGTATTCACGACGATTAACCGGGGATTTCGGACGACCCCAGATGTTTTCGCCCATCCGGCGGTCGATTTTGTACTTGGCAGACGTGCGTTTGGTCACGGCTGATCTCCTTCTTTAGATTGAGGCCCCGATGGGCCACTATGAAGGGCGTTGTCCTCTTGAGGTTTCCCCCATGACAGGCATCCCCTCGCGGGGGCCACCAACACCAATGAAGCCGCGCTTATATCCCTGCTTCGGCCAGAGTCAACACGCCACAGCAAGCAAAGGGTAGGATTTCTGCTTAGAGTTGGAATCTTTCTGAGAAGTATCCGTTATTCAGCGGCCCAACCGGCAGTATTTGATAGATTTACCGGCACTGAACTTGCATTTGCACGAGCCGCCGGGAACACGACAACCTTGTCGTCATAACCGCTGTCAATCTCAACAGGTTCAATATGCGAAGCTGCCGAACTGACCCAGAAATCTTGATCAGGCTCAGGGTATCCATCCTCAAACACAAGCACCAGAGACGCTTCGTTCACCTCACGCACCAGCTCGGCAACGAAAGTCTGAGCGCCGTTTGACAACTC
Organism: Ruegeria sp. AM5; assembly: GCF_056540645.1. NCBI lineage: Bacteria > Pseudomonadati > Pseudomonadota > Alphaproteobacteria > Rhodobacterales > Roseobacteraceae > Ruegeria > Ruegeria sp. AM5. The sequence goes on from NZ_JBQFXC010000003.1 coordinate 390,925, forward strand.
GATCTTGGCACTTTCGTTGATCTCGCCGGGGTTGGTGAAACTGGCTCTGGCCGCCAATATAGATCCAAGACCGGTGGAGTCTGCGTGCAGCGCAACTTGTTCAGCACTTGCGGCGAGTTGGACCCCTCGCCCCCTCCAGGACCAAGAGCTACCAACGCGCAAGTGGGCCAAAGGCGCCGCCTCAAGCCCGTCAACTTCCGTCTGTGTCCAAAATATTGCTATCCGACCGTTATAACCGGTTCTCATCTGTCCGCCCGCACTTTTACTCATCCCACAAGTAACTGTGCTTGTGTATCAACGAAAAAATGGGCGGAAAAGAGACCGAAATGTAGCAATCACGAAAATGTTGCTAAAGAACAGCCTCATATTGAAACTTTTCGTCGAATGTTGGTGAACGTCTGGCGCACCGCGCTAAGTTCGCTTCGATCCGAAGTCCGCGAAGATAGCCGACTTTGATTGATTTGAAGCGCCAACCCATTGGAACCCAGGACACACGGGTGTTTCTCTGAAAATAACGGGAAATTCTTGCCGTATTAAAAGTATCGGCGGCCAAATCACCCATACGACAAGGTCATTTCCGCCCACCGAAATAAGTCACTTGCCACAAAAAAGACCGCTCAAAAGAGCGGTCTAGGTCGAAAATCTGTAGGTTTTGTCGTCAGAGGTCGGAGATTCGATAGAACTCGGCACCAGCAATCTCTGGGTCCCAAACAGGTCTAAGACCCTTGGCGGCCAATTTGTTGCGTAGGCGTTCGGGCTCACGATTCCAATATCCGTCAATTGTTGAGAGTTTTCGGAAGCGGCTCTCAAACTTGCGCAGGCTTTTGTAGTCTACCAGTTCGCGCATGACCCCCATATGGCGAACTTGTCCACAGGCTTCCAAGGCGAGCTGGCCATCCGGATCCTTTGATTGCAATAAGAACCGTACGGTATCCGCGATGACCCCTAGCTTTAGCGCAGCCTGAGAGACGGTAAGCCCCGCCCGCCCGGACTTTGCCCCAATCAAGAGAGCGACTTCTTCGAGGTTGACGAGTACTGATTGAAACTTGAGCTGCTCTGGTAGAAGCTCTACTTTTTGAAGGTGTCCATCTAGTAGCAAAGACAAGACTTCCATAGTGGGTGCTTTCAGAGCGCCTGCTGTATCACCAATGTTTGACATTCCTTCGCTTGGTTTAGCGACTGAGCGACCAGACCGGCGCATCGCTGCGATTAGTTTACTAAGGTCATTCACGTCGACGCCCTTGTGGCGCCCACTGGCGTCGCCATCATCTTGAATGACCGATGTTAGAATACCGCTCTTTAGCAATAGGGCGGCCTGAGGGCGGGAACATCCGATATGATGCGGAATCTTGGCGACCGGAATGGCCCGGATCAGCTTTTCAATGAGAGGTTCAGCGAGCTCGGCGGGCAAGGTTCTCCGTTCATCATCTTCCTCGCAGGCAAGAGGCAGAAGACCTGACTTTCGTAGCGCTAGTGCCGTTGTTCCATGGTTCTGAGCCTCCCCAACTGATCTGGTCCACCGTTATGTTTAGGGAACGGAGGACCACGAATGGCAAACAAGCGACCGAAGCCCGAAGAGATTG